>NZ_JBICSQ010000003.1:424032-456810 GCF_043197175.1 Amycolatopsis sp. NPDC049252 | reverse complement strand
GCGTGACGAACACGGGCTGTGCACACAGCGGCCGGCCGGGGCCGCGGACCCGGCCGGCCACCCACGACGGCGTTCCGGCGGCGTCATAATGTTTCTGCGACGGGGGTGGATGCGGATGGGCGAGCGAGCGACGTTCGGCGCGGAACTGCGCCGCCTCCGCCGGGCCGCCGGGCTTTCCCTCACCGGCCTCGCGGACCGCGTCCACTACAGCAAGGGCTATCTGAGCAAAGTGGAAACCGGGCTGACCACACCGAATCAGGCACTGGCCGCGCTGTGCGAGGCCGAACTGGACGCCGCCGGGGTGCTCACCGCGCTGCTGCCCCGCGAGCCCGCGCGGCGGCGCACCCGCCCCGACGTCCGGGCGTCCGGGCTGCCGGCCGCGACCGGGGACTTCGCCGGCCGCGCCGAAGAACTGCAAGCGGTCCGGGACGCGCTGGAAGCCGACGGCGGCGTGTGCGTGATCTCCGGGATGGGCGGCGTCGGCAAGACGGCGCTGGCCGTCCGCTGCGCCCACCGGCTCGAAGCGGGGTTCGCCGACGGCTGCCTGTTCGTCGACCTGCGCGGGCACGGCGAGGGCGCGGTGGACCCGGCGGCCCTGCACGACCGGCTGCTGCGGGTGCTCGGCGTGCCCGCCGAACGGATCCCGGCCGACCCGGACGACCGGGCGGCGGCCTACCGCTCCCGGCTGCGCGGGCGGAGCCTGCTGCTGGTGCTGGACAACGCGGCCGACGCGGCCCAAGTGCGGCCGCTGCTGCCCGCCGAACCCAAGTGCCGGGTGCTGATCACCAGCCGGTCGCGCCTCAGCGCGCTCGACGAGGCCCGGCACGTCTCCCTCGACGTCCTGCCCGCCGACGCGGCGGCGGGGTTGTTCGCCGCGCTCACCGGAGCGGACGCCGCCGAGGCGACCCGGGTCGCCGACCGGTGCGGCCGGCTGCCCCTCGCCGTCCGGATCGCCGCGGCGCGGCTGCGGGCCCACCCGGCGTGGGACATCGCCGAACTGGACCGGCGGCTGGCCGTCGAAGCCGAGCGCCTCGGTGAGCTGGATGACGGCGAACGCAGCCTGTCCGCGGCCTTCCGGCTGTCGGCCCGGCAGCTCGGCGAGGCCGAGGCCCGGCTGTTCGGCCTGCTCGCGCTGCACCCCGGCGGCGATCTCGACCTCCACGCGGCGAGCGCGCTGGCCGGGCTCGCGCCCCGGGAGACCGACCGGCTGCTCGACCGCCTGCACGACGCGTACCTGGTCACCCAGCCCGCCGCCGACCGGTACGGCTTCCACGACCTCCTCCGCGCGTTCGCCGCCGAGACCGGCGAAGCCGCGCTCGAACCCGAGGAACGGCAGGCGGCCTTCGGGCGGCTGACGGCGTTCGCCGTCCGGAGCGCCGAACAGGCCGACCGGCTGCTGACCCCGCAGCGCTACCGGCCGGTGGTCACCTACCCCGGCGGCCTGCCCGAGCCGGCGCCGCTCGACGGCGTCGCGTGGTTCCGCGCCGA
Source organism: Amycolatopsis sp. NPDC049252 (assembly GCF_043197175.1). Classification (NCBI taxonomy): domain Bacteria; kingdom Bacillati; phylum Actinomycetota; class Actinomycetes; order Pseudonocardiales; family Pseudonocardiaceae; genus Amycolatopsis; species Amycolatopsis sp. NPDC049252. The sequence continues at coordinate 455,322 of NZ_JBICSQ010000003.1, read as the reverse complement.
GTGGCCGAACCTGGTGGCGCTGTGCCGCCGGGCCGGCGAGCTCGGCGAGCACGAGCGCTGCTGGCAGCTGGCGTTCTTCCTGCGCGGCTACTTCTTCCTCGCGAAGCTGTGGGACGAGTGGATCACGACGCACCGCTGGGCCCGCGCCGCGGCCGAGAAGGCGGGCGACCGCTGGGCGGTGGCGACCACGACGGCCAACCTCGGCATCGCCCTGGTCGACCGCGGCGACATCGACGGCGCGTCCGAGTGCTACCGCGAAGCCCTGCGGGAGTACCGCGCGATCGGCGACCGCCACGGTGAGAACACGGCGCTCGCCCACCACGCCTGGGCCGATCACTATCGGGGAGAGCACCAGGCGGCCCTGCGGGATTTCCTTACGGCGCTGGAGTTCTACGAGCAGATCGGCAACCGCCGGAGCGCCGCCATCACCAGGCGCGGCATCGGACTGGTGCGCGTCGCCCTGGGCGAGGCGGCGGAAGGGGCGGAGCTTGCGGCGGCCACGCTGACGGTGTTCGACGAACTCGGCCTGGAGCACGACGCCGTACTGGCCCTCAACTGCCTGGGCTGGGCCCGGTTCCACACGGGCGAGCTGGACCTGGCGGCAGCGGCCTACCGCGAGGCGGCGGCCCGGGCGGAGGCCTGCGAGAGCGACCACGAGGCGGCGCGGGCGTACACGGGGTTGGGCAATGTCGCGCTGGCCCGCGGGTCGGCTGCGGAGGCGGCGGGGTACTGGGCTCGGGCGGACGAGACGGATCCGGGCCTGGACAAGGTGGTGGTCGGTGAGTCGCGGGTTCGGCCGGGGAACAGCTGATCCAGCGGCTTCGGCAGCGGCACCCAGAGGAACTTGCCGATCATGAGCCCGAGGATGTGGCGTCTGCCGAGTTCCGGGACCTACCGCCGCGATCAGCCCACCTGGTGTCGCGCGCCCGAGGTTCGTTCACGGGGTGGTGCGGCGTGGATCCCGCCGATCGTGGCTCGTGGCTCGGGCAGGTGTGTTGGGTGCATGTGTTGCGCCGCGGGCCGAGCTAGCGGGACACCACGCGGGCCAGCACCGCCGGGACGTCCCGTTCCAGGGAGGACGCGGCCGAATCCGAGCCGGCCAGGTGATGCAGCAGGGCCTGCTGGAACAGGCCGTCGAACAGGGCGTACGCGACCGATGGCGGGACGTCGGCCGATACCTCTGCCAGTTCCGCGTAGCGCGCCACCACGTGCCAGATCATCTCTTCGCGGCGGCGGTCGATCTCCAGGACGTCGGCGCGGAAGGACTCGTCGAACAGGCTCTGGTTGCGCAGGTCGTACCAGAGGCGGTGCATCTTCGCGTCCGCGCGCAGGGTGCCGGCCATCGCCACCGCGAAGTCGTGCTCCAGCTCTTCCGCGGTGCGAGCGCGGGCCACCAGCTCGTCGTAGCGGGTGACGCAGACCTCCTCGAACTGCCGCACGCAGTGGGTGAGCAGCTCGACCTTATCGGCGAAGTAGTAGTGCAGCACGCCGTGCGAGAAGTCCGAGTTCTGGGCGATCTCCCGCAGGCTCGTGCGCGCGTACCCGAGCTCGGCCAGCGTCTGCAGCGCCGACTCGGCCAGCTGCGCCCGCCGCTCGGCGAACTTGTCCACCCCGCGGCGGGAGATGCGCTCCCGCGTCCGCTCCTTCGCTTCGGTCACCGATTCAGTCTATCGGGCCCTTGACGATCAGCCGCCGCCGAGAAACCGCGCCACGGTGCCCGTGAAGTCGCCCGAGTCGTTGACCCGCGGGAACGGCTCGGGCGGCACGTCCGCGCCGAGGAACCCGCACAGCGGCTCCCAGCCTTCGCGCACCTCGTACACCAGCAGTTTCTCCGCCGGGACCGCCGCCCGGACCTCGGCGTTGTGCCGCGTGAACCACGCGACCGCGGCGTCCCGGCCGGGGTGGCGGCGGTAACCGCGCTCGGCCAGTGCCGCCACGAACTCGACGGTCTCGGGGCCCAGCTTCGCGAAGACCTGGTCCATCACCGGGTCGAAGATGGTCCGGACCGCGCTGCGGTACCAGCTCTCCGGATCGCGGACGCTCAGCAGGACCTTGGCGTCCGGGAACAGGTCCATCAGCTCGCGCCAGAGCAGGCAGCCCGGGAAGTCCGACGTCGCCCGGTAGCCGGCGACGGCGGCGCGCAGGGCCTCGCGGTCGCCGCGCAGCGCGGCCGTCCAGCGCACCGTGGCGGCCGGCTCGCCGAGGACGTCGGCCATGTGGTGGCACGGCCCGCGGCCCAGTGCCTCGAGCGCGGCGCGCACGGACATGGTGCCGGTGCGGCCGAATCCGGCGCCGATGACCTCGACCATCCACGCATCCTGGCACACCGCGTACGCGTCTCGGCGTACGCGCGAAAGCCGTCCGCAGCGGGACGACCGCGGCGCCGCGGATCCCGAGGATGAGGAGCGTCGAAAAGGAGGGACCCATGACCAGCCGCCTCGGCGCCCGGGCCCGCAAGGGATTCCTGGTGGCCCACATCGTCTCGGGTGGTGCCTGGATCGGGATCGACGCGGTCCTCGGCATCCTCGTCGTCACCGCGCTGGTCTCGGACGACGCGGGCGTCGTCGCCACGAGCCTGCAGGCGCTCGAACTGTTCGCCGTGTGGCCGATGCTGCTCGCCTCGGTGCTCACGCTCGCCACCGGCGTCGTGCTCGGCCTCGGCACGAAGTACGGCCTCGTCCGCTACTGGTGGGTGGCCGCGAAGCTGGCCGTGAACGTCCTGATGGCCCTGCTGATCCTCTTCGCGCTGCGCCCGGGGCTGACCGACGCGGCCGAGTACGGCCGTCAGCTCGCCGCCGGGCAGACCCCGCGGGGCGACCTGGGCGACCTGCTCTACCCCGTGATCGTCGCCCCCAGCCTGTTGCTGTTCGCCAGCGTCCTCGCGGTCTTCAAGCCGTGGGGCCGCACCCGGAAGGAGACCCGTGAACCTGCCCGTCGAAACGATCGACCTGACCAAACGCTACGGAACGACCGCCGCGGTGGCGGAGCTGAACCTGTCGGTGCACGCCGGTGAGGTCTACGGCTTCCTCGGCCCGAACGGCGCCGGCAAGACGACGACGCTGCGGATGCTGCTCGGCCTGATCCGCCCCACCTCCGGCCAGGTCCGGCTCTTCGGGGGCGAACCCGGCTCGGCCGGCCTCGCCCGGGTCGGCGCGCTCATCGAAGGTCCCGCCTTCTACCCGTACCTCTCGGGCCGGGCGAACCTGCGGATCCTCGCCGACCACGCCGGGGTGCACCGCACCCGCGTCGACGACGTGCTCGACGTCGTCACCCTGACCGACCGGGCCAAGGACAAGTACTCGACGTACTCGCTCGGCATGAAGCAGCGGCTCGGCCTCGCGGCCGCGCTGCTGAAGGACCCCGAGCTGGTGGTGCTCGACGAGCCGACCAACGGCCTCGACCCGGCCGGCATGGCCGACATGCGCGTCACCCTGCGCAAGCTCGCCGCGGACGGCTGCACCGTGCTGCTCTCGAGCCACCTGCTGACCGAGGTCGAGCAGATCTGCGACCGCGTCGGCGTGCTCGACCGCGGCCGGCTCGTCGCCGAGACGACGGTGCCGGACCTGCGCTCGGGCGGCGCGCTGCGCGTGGTCGCCGGCCCGCTGGAGCAGGCCCGTGAACACCTCGGCCGGCTGCTCGGCGCGGACCGCGTCCACGCCGACGGCGCCGCGCTCGAGCTCGACGTCGACCCCGGCGAGGCCGGGCGGATCAACGCCGGGCTGGTCGCCGCCGGCCTCGACGTCACCGAGCTGCGCTGGCACGAACCCGACCTGGAACAGACGTTCCTTTCCCTGACCGGAGGTACCCCCGATGCTGCGTGACATCCGAGCCGAGCTCCGCAAGCAGTCCCGCCGCCCCGCGAGCTGGCTGCTGCTGGCGATCGCCGTCGTGCTGTCGCTGACCTTCGGCTACGCCGTCCCCTACGCGGGCCTGGACGGGGCGCCGGCGACCGGCGGGCCCGGCGCCGGGCGCGGGCTGAGCGCGATGCTGCCGGACGCGTTCGTCGGCAGCGCCCTCGGCGGGCTGCCGATCTTCGTCGGCGCGCTCGCGCTGATCTTCGGCGTGCTCGTCGCGGGCAGCGAATACGGCTTCGGCACGTGGAAGACCGTGCTGGTGCAGAACCCTTCGCGCGTCAAGGTGTTCGGCGCGAAGCTGGTCGTCGTCGCGGTGGCGGGGCTGGCCGTCGTGCTCGTGCTGTTCGCGGCGACGGCGGGGGCGAGCGCGCTCGTCGCGTCGCTGCAGGGCCAGGCGCTGGTCTGGCCCGGCGCGTCCGACATCCTGCTGGGCCTGGGCGCCGGCTGGCTGGTGGCCACCATGTGGGGTGCGCTCGGCGTGCTGCTGGCGGTCGGCCTGCGCTCGGTCGCCCTGCCGATCGGGCTGGGGCTGGTGTGGCTGCTGGCCGTGCAGAACCTGCTCGCGTCGATCGCCGCGCCGCTGCTGAGTTGGGTCGCCGAGCTGCAGAAGGTGCTGCCCGGGCCGAACGCGGGCGCGCTCGTGGCGTCGTTCGGGGCGAGCGCTCCGGGTGTCGAGCAGATCGTCGGATCCGGGCAGGCCACCGCCGTGCTCGCGGGGTACGTGGTCGTCTTCGCCGCGCTCGGCGGGTGGCTGCTCCACCGGCGTGACATCGCCTGATGGTGCCGGTGCGGTGAGCCGGTCCCCGGTCGTGTCCGGTGTAGTGTTTCTCAGTTCGACTGACCGGGTTTGACCACGTGAGGTGCCATGACAGTGCGGCGGTACCCCGTGGCGATCCTGCTCGTCGTCGTCACGGCGGCGGTGATCGTCGTCAACGGGTTCGCGTTCTGGGGCGACACCTTCGCGCTGTGGATCGACGACGCCATGCAGCTGAGCGCCGGCGTGGCCGCGGTCGTCTGCGGCTGCCTGGTCGCCCGGCGCTTCCGCGGCCACCAGCGCTGGTGGCGGCTGCTGATCGCGCTCGGCATGGCCGGCTGGTCGCTCGGGCAGTGCGTCTGGTCGTGGTACCAGCTGGTCGATGGCCGGGGCCTGCCCTCGCCCTCGCTGGCCGACGTCGGGTACCTGAGCTTCCCGGTCTTCGCGCTCGCCGCGCTGTTCACCCTGGCCCGGGCGCGGATCCGGCCGGACCGCGAGCGCTGGCAGCCCGCGCAGTGGACCGCGCACTTCGGGATCGCGGTGGTGCTCGACGGCCTGGTCGTCACCGGCTCGCTGTTCATCCTCACCTGGACCGCGGCGCTCGGGCAGCTGGTCCGGGCCACCGCGCCGGACGCGGGCTCGTGGGCCGTCGCGATCGCCTACCCGCTGTCGGACCTGGTCGTCGTGGTCGTGGCGGTGCTGCTGGTGGTGTTCGACCGGGTGGACCGGCCCTACCGCAAGAACCTGCTGCTGCTCGCCCTCGGCATCGTCGCGCTCGCCTGCTCCGACAGCGTGTTCGCCTACCTCGTCAGCATCGGCGCGGAGAGCATGAAGCCGTGGGCCGACGCGGGGTTCGTGCTCGGCCCGCTGTTCATCGCCTACGCCCTGCTCGTCACGCCGAACACGCGGCGGCGTGACGACGCCGGCCAGCCCGGCGGCGTCGACTGGTGGCAGCTGGCGCTGCCCTACATCCCGGTCACCGCGGTGGCGCTGCTGATCACCGTGCAGCTGATCGGCGGGGCCGGGCCGGACGGCGTCGAGGTGTTCGTCAGCGTGCTCGTGGTGTTCCTCGTGCTCGCCCGGCAGCTGCTTTCCGTGCTGGACAACCGGTTGCTGCTGCGGCGGGTGTACGAGGGCCAGCAGCAGCTGACCCACCAGGCCTACCACGACCCGCTCACCGGGCTGGCCAACCGCGCGCTGTTCGCCGACCGGCTGGACCTGGCCGTCGCCGAAGGCGCCGACGCCCGCCACCCGCTCGTGCTGATCTTCGTCGACCTTGACGACTTCAAGGAGGTCAACGACCGGTTCGGGCACGCGGGCGGCGACCTGCTGCTGCACGCCGTCGCGCAGCGGCTGCTCGGCTGCGTGCGCGCGACCGACACCGTCGCGCGGCTCGGCGGTGACGAGTTCGCCATCCTGCTGGAGGGCGAGGTCGACGCGCCGCAGGCGGTCGCGGACCGGATCCGCGGCGCGCTGCGGCGGCCGTTCGCGGTGCAGGGCACGCTCGTCCCGGTCCGGGCCAGCATGGGGCTGGTGGTGCCGGACCCGGCCGAGCCGCTGGTCACCTCCGACGTGCTGCTGGGCCGCGCGGACACCTCGATGTACGCGGGCAAGCGCCTCGGCAAGGACACCACCGTCGTCTACCGGCCGTCGCAGGACGGCCCGCCGGACTTCCCGGCCGCGCTGCGCCGCGCGGCCGGCGGCATCCCGGAGGGCTTCGGGCTGGTGTTCCAGCCGATCGTGCGGCTGCCCGGCGAGACGCCGGTCGCCCTCGAGGCGCTGGCCCGCTGGAGCGCACCGGACGGCACGGCGGTCTCGCCCGAGACTTTCGTCCGCGCGGTCGAGGGCGCCGGCCTCGGTGCCGAACTGGACGCGCTGGTGCTGGACCTGGCCTGCCGCGAGATCACCGCGGCCGGGCTGGACCTGACCGTGCACGTCAACGTCTGCGCCAGCCGGCTCGGCGCGCCCGCGCTCGAGCAGAGCGTCAGCGCGAGCCTGGCGCGGTACCGGCTGCCCGCGGACCGGCTGGTCGTCGAGATCACCGAGACCGTGCCGGTGCCGGACCTCGCCGCGGGCGCCGACGCGATCCGGCGGCTGCAGGCCCTCGGCGTCCGGGTGGCGCTGGACGACTTCGGGGCCGGGTACAGCTCGCTGACCGTGCTGCACGCGCTGCCGGTCGACCTGATCAAGCTGGACCGCGCGCTGACGACGGGGGTCCAGCCGGAGCGCGACGCGGCGCTGTGCCGCTCGCTGGTCGGGCTGTGCGACGACCTCGACCTGGGGGTCGTCGCCGAAGGCATCGAGACGGCCGAGCAGGCCGAACTGATCACCCGGGCGGGCTGCACCACCGCCCAGGGCTACCGGTTCGGCCGCCCGGCCCCGCTGTCCGCGCTGACCCTGTCCGGCGCGACGCCGCTCTCGGCGAGCTAGTCCGCGTGCACGCCCGGTGGGAGGACGCCGAAGATCGTCGCCGTGGAGCCGGCGCCCTTGCGGTTGATCGGGCCGCCCGCCAGGACCCACGCGCCCGTCGTCGGCAGCGCCTTGAGGTTCGCCAGGATCTCCAGGCTGATCCGGTGGCGCTGGTAGACGAGCTTGGACACGGTGTACGTCTCGTCGGTGCCGACGTCCGGGCTGAACGTGTCCGTGCCGGTGCCGCCGCGGCGGCCGAGGCGGCCGGTGTCGATCAGCCACCGGACCGCCGGGATCGAGAACCCGGGCTGGTGCAGCACGCCGTCGGCGCCGGTGTTCGGGTAGGCCGGGGTGCCCCACTTGGCGTCCCAGCCGGTCCAGAGCACGACGACGGCGTCGTCGGGGATCCGGCCGTGGCGCTTCTCCCAGGCCTTGAGGTCGTCGATCGTGACGCCGTAGTCCGCGTTCGCCGCGGCCTTCGCTCTTATGTCGATCTTGACGGCGGGCCGGAATAGATCCGCGGGATCCATGTCGTCGGCGAGGGGCTGACCGGTGTTGAAGTGGCCGGGCGCGCCCCAGTGCGTCCCCGTGTGCTCGCCCTCGCGGACGAACTGCAGGTAGTAGCCGTCGGCCGGGATGGTCGCGATGGTCTCCAGCGAGAAGGCCGGGTCGCCGGGGAACACGTTGGTCGTGGCGGGGTCGTTGACGTGCGACAGGTTGACCAGGTTGAGCTGGTCGAGCCGCACCGGCGGCGCCGTCGCGGCCTGCGCGGTCCGCCCGGACACGGCGGCGCCGAACACCCCGGCCAGCCCCGCGGCCAGCACCCTGCGTCTCATCGGCATGGGGAATCACCTTTCACCGGAACACCGCCCGTGCGGCGGCCTGCACGGTGATATCACCCAGACCCGGTGCGGCCAAGGATCTGCGCGAAGATGGGGCCATGGACGACGACATCGAAGACAACGCCGACAACGGCGTGCTCGACCCCGAAGACACGTTGGACGACCGTGACGAGCTGGCGGAGGGTTATTCCCCGCCGGAACGCGCGCAGGCGACCGAAGGCTGGGGCACCACCGCGCACGAGACCGCGGAAGGGGAGAGCTGGGAGGGCCGGCTCGCCCGCGAGGTCCCCGACCTGGCCGACGACGCGGACGACGACGGCCTCGGCGACAGCGAGGACACCGACGGCGAGCTGGTCGACGACGAGGTCGGCGACGTCCGCGCGGGCCGCCTGGTCGCCACGGACGAGGGCTTCGGCGAGGACGCCGACGAGGAGCTGTACGCCGCGGACGCGGGCATCGACGGCGGCGCGGCTTCGGCGGAGGAGGCCGCGGTCCACGTGATCGACCCGTCCCGCCGCTGGTGAGGTGACCGGAGAACGCGAACCGCCCCCTCGGCGGTTCGCATCCTCCCGGCGCCCGGCCCGACCCCTCGACGGGCCGGACGGCGAACCCCGCGTCCGATCCGATGACCGGCCTAATCCTTTCCGCCGTCCGGCGCGTGGGGTAGGGGGCAGAGCGGACAACGGCCGGATCCGGCCGTCCCCGTCCCCGCTGCTGCCGGAGGAGGACGGATGCTCGAGGGGTTGCTGACGCCCGGCGCGGGCGCGCTGTACGACACGATGGTGCGCACCGGGCCGCTCCCGCTGGACGACCCGCGGGCCGGGAGCCCGGAGATGCGGGAGCTGTTCGACCAGGGTTTCGTGCGCCGCGACCACCGCGAAGACCCGGTGATCGCGCCGATGGAGCCGGTGCGCGCCGTCGACCACGCCATCCTGGGCGCGCAACAGCGGCTCGTGGAGCAGCAGCGCCAGATCGTCGCGGCGCGCCGGCAGCTGGACGTGCTGCAGGCGGTGTACCGCTCGGCCCACGGCGGTGGCGGCGATCCGGCCGTCGAGGTGCTGACCGACTCGCAGCGCGTCGGCTCGCTTTCGCTGGAGCTGTGCCTGTCCGCGCGCGAGGAGTTCCTGACCTTCACCACCCGGCACTTCAAGCGGAAGCCGGACGCCGGCACGGTGCTGCGCCTGCCGGACGCGGTGACCGGACGCGGGGTGCGGCTGCGCAACGTCTACGAGCGCGCGGCCCTGGAGTTCGACGGCGCGAAGGAGGCCGTGGACGCCGGTGTGGCGGGCGGGTGGGCCATGCGGGTGGCGCCGGAGCTGCCGATGAAGATGCTCGTCGCGGACCACCACTCCGCGCTGGTGCCGCTGGACCCGAGCGGGCTGGACGGTGCCCTGTTCGTCCGCAGCCCGACGATCGTCGCGGCCCTGCGCAAGCTGTTCGAGCTGGTCTGGAGCCAGGCGGTCGCGGTGGACGGCGCGCACCCGCGCCACGGGCTCACCCCGGCCCAGGCGAAGGTGCTGGACCTGCTGGCGACCGGGATGACCGACGGCGCGATCGCCCGGCACCTGGAGGTCAGCGAGCGCACGGTCCGCCGGCACGTCCAGGGCCTGCTGGAGGCGCTGCAGGCGGACAACCGGGTGGCCGCGGTGTTCGCGGCGACCCGGCTGGGCTGGCTGGGCTGAGCCCGGTCCCGTCGCGGTCCGCATTCAGGTGCGCCCGGTCTTGCCGGCGGGTGGGCCCGCGGCCTGCGTCGCCACCACTGCGACGCGCAGTCGCTTGATCATGTCGTCCTTCCCGCGCAGTGCTCTCCGGGCCAAGGTAGGGCCGTCCGGCCGGCCGCGGCAGGGGCGGCTCCGGCCACTGTCCGGTACCGGCCACCGCCGGGTGGCCGGTACCGGACGTTGGCCGCACCCGACCGGTGCGGGCCGCCGCCCGGCTCTCCTACGGTCGGGACATGGGCGACGAGGCGCCCCCGCGCTGGTGGGGCGAGGAGGGCGCCCGTCCCCGCCCGGACCCGGCGGGCTGGTGGCCGGAGGCCGACACCCTGCACTGGGCGCAGGCCCCGGCGACCACCCCGCCCCGGCCGAAGCGGCACTTCCGTGACCCGGGTCAGACGCGGTTGTACTCGCGGACGGCGTCCAGGTACTCCGAGATCGCGTCCCGGTTGCGCAGCAGGCATTCCGCGCGCCGGGCCATGCGGTCGCGCTCGGCCTCCAGGGTCGCCAGCATCTCCGGGGTCGCGTCCGGGAAGTAGATCGCGCGGGGCTTGTCGAGGCACGGCAGGATCTGCTTGATGATCCGGGTCGGCAGGCCGGCGTCCAGGAGCCCGCGGACCTGGATCACCCGGTCGACGGTGGCCTCGTCGTAGTCGCGGTAGCCGTTGGCGCCGCGGGCGGCGATGATGAGCCCCTGCTCCTCGTAGTACCGCAGCAGCCGCCGGGCCGTGCCCGTGCGCTCGGAGAGCTCGCCGATCCGCATGTGCGCCACCTCACGTCCGCCCGGCTGGACCTTCACATCCGTGTGAGGGTTCGAGCATAACGGCATGAGGACTCCCGCACTGCTCGCCCTGACCACCGCCGCGTTCGTCACGGTGCTCACCGAGGCCCTGCCCGCGGGCGTGCTGCCCGGCATGAGCGCCGGACTGGGCGTCGGCGAGCCCGCGGCCGGCCAGGCCGTGACGATCTACGCGCTCGGCACCGCGCTCACCGCGATCCCGCTGTCCGCGGCCACGTCGGCCTGGCGGCGCAAACGCTTGCTGCTGACCGGCGTCGCCGGGTTCGCCGTCGCCAACACGGTGACGGCGCTGTCCGCGGCCTACCCGCTGACGATGGTGGCCCGGTTCGTCGCCGGGGTGGCCGCGGGGGTCGTCTGGGCGCTGCTGGCCGGCTACGCGCGCCGCCTGGCGCCCGCGGGCCGCGAGGGCAAGGCGATCGCCGTCGTGATGGCGGGCATCCCGCTCGCGCTGGCGCTGGGCATCCCGGCCGGGACGTTCCTCGGCGGCCTGCTCGGCTGGCGCTCGGCGTTCGGCGTGATGTCGGTGATCGCGGTCGTGCTGCTCGGGTGGATCGCCGCCGGTGTCCCGGACCACCCGGGGCAGCCCCGCGGCGGGCGGCTGCCGGTGCTGCGCACGCTCACCGTGCCCGGCGTCGCGCCGGTCCTGGTCGTGACGCTCGTGTTCGTGCTGGCCCACACCGTGCTCTACACCTACGTCGCCGCGTTCCTCGGCCACGCCGGGCTGGGCGGTTCGGTGGACGTCGTCCTGCTGGTCTTCGGGGTCGCGTCGATGGCGGGCATCGGGATCGTCGGCGCCCGGATCGACCGCGCGCTGCGCCGGCTCACGATCCTCAGCACGATCCTGGTCGCGGTGGCCGCCGTGCTCATGCCGGCGGGCAGTCCCGCGCTGATCTACGCCGCCGTCGCGCTGTGGGGCCTCGGCTGGGGCGGCGTCCCGACCCTGCTGCAGACCGCGGCCGGGAACGCCGGTGGCGAAGCCGCGGACAACGCGCAGGCCATGCTCGTCACGTTGTGGAACGCCGCGATGGCCGCGGGCGGGGTGGCCGGCGGGATCCTGCTCGACACGGCCGGTCCCACGGTGTTCCCGTGGACGCTGCTCGTGCTCCTGGTGCCGGTGCTCGCCGTGGTCGTCGGCGCGCGGCGGCACGGGTTCCCGCGGCAGTCGTGAATGGACGAAGGGCCCGGGCGGGTTCGCCGCCCGGGCCCTCCAGCTTTTCAGCAGCGGCCGGAAGAGATGGCCCGCAGCAGTTCCGCGTTGGTCGTGTCCCCCGACAGCTCCCAGGCGAACACCCCGCCGAGGCCCTGCGACTTCGCGTAACCGGCCTTGGCCGCCGCCGTCTCGGGGGTGTCGTAGCTCCACCACTGCGAGCCGCACTTGGCGTACGCCGTGCCCGCGACCTTGCCGTTGGCCGGGCAGGTCGTCTTGAGGACCTTGTAGTCCTCGACGCCGGCTTCGTAGGTGCCCGGGGCGGGCCCGGTGGCCGTGCCGCCCGGCTGCTTCTGCGTGACACCGTCCCAGCCGCGGCCGTAGAACCCGAGGCCCAGCAGCATCTTCGACGACGGCACACCCTGGTGGCGCAGCTTCTGGATGGCCGCGTCGGCGTAGAACCCGGCGGTCGGGATGCCCGGGTAGGACCGCAGCGGCGAGTGCGGCGCGGTGGGCCCGGTCGGGCTGCCCCCGGCGACGAAGTAGTCGTAGGTCATCACGTTGTACCAGTCGAGGTAGCGGCTCGCCCCGGCGTAGTCGTTCGCGTCGATCTTGCCGTTCTTCGAGCCGTCCGCGGTGATGGCGGCGGTGACGAGCTGGTGCCCGAACTTCGCGCGCAGCGCCTTCACGAGACCGGTGAACGCCTTCGGCCCGCTGGTGTCGCAGGTCAGGCCGCAGGCGTTGGGGTATTCCCAGTCGATGTCGATGCCGTCGAAGAGGCCGGCCCAACGCGGGTCGTTGACGAGGTTGTAGCAGGACTCGGCGAACGCGGCCGGGTTCTTCGCCGCCTCGGTGAAGCCGCCCGACCAGGTCCAGCCGCCGAACGACCAGATCACCTTCAGCTTCGGGTGCAGCTTCTTCAGCTCGAGGAGCTGGTTGAAGCTGCCGTGGAGCGTACCGCTGTCGGCCTGGCCGTCGACGCTGCCGGCGGCGTCGTAGGGCATGTCGTGGTCGGCCCACGGGTCGCCGACCGCGCAGCCCCCGCCGGTCACGTTGCCGAACGCGTAGTTGATGTGGGTCAGCTTCGCGGCCGACCCGGACGTCTCGATGTCCTTGACGTGGTAGTTGCGGGCGTAGACGTCCCAGTCGGCGAAGTAGGCCATCACCTTGTCCTGGGACTGACCGCCGTGGGACTGGCCCGCCTCGGCGGGCGGCGCCGCGACGGCGGCCGCGGCGAGCGCCAGCGCGGCCACGGCAATGCGATTTCTCATGCGGAGCACGGGGATTCCTTCCGGACCGGCTGGGCGGACCGGCTGAGGCTAACAGGTCCAGACCACTGCGGACAGAGCGAAAGGTGTGCCGCAAACAGATTTCCCGGTCGTGTCGCAGCCGGGTCCGGATTCACGGTGTGCGAAGATCCCCGGATGACGGAGTTCGGCTGCGCCCGCTGCTACGGCAAAGACGCCCTGACCGCGATGGCCTTCTGCACGACCCGCCTCCGGGAAACCCACCGCTTGGTCGAACGGTCGCACTTCGGCGTTTCACTGCGCGAATGTCCGGAATGCGGCCAGGCGTTCGCCTCGATCTTCACCGAGTTCGTCGACGGCACCGGCGGCGAAGACGCCCAGTACTTCGACATCGTGCCGCTCACCGGCACCGAGGTGACCTCGTTGGCGGCACAGGGTTCCCGGGTCGACCTGGTCAAGCTGGGCGCGCTCGGCAGCGTGCGGCGGCGGCTCTCGTCGGCCTGGCCGACCGGCAAGACGAAGACGATCGCCTGGCGGCGGGATCCGCTTTCGGTGCGCGAAGGTCACTGACGTCCCGCCAGCCGCAGGATCGCCGCGGCCGAACGGTCGACGTCGGCTTCCGTCGTGGACCAGTTCGACACCGAAATCCGCAGATATCGTCGCCCGCGCCAGGTGGTTCCGCCGAGCCAGCACGTGCCGTCGCGCTGAACCGCGGTGATCACCGCGTCGGTGCGGGCGTCGTCGCCGAAGGAAACCAGGACCTGGTTGAGGACGACGTCGTTGCCGATCACCGCGCCGCCTTCCGCCAGGGAGACGGCGAAGCGTCGGGCCAGGCGGCAACCGCGGTCGACCAGTTCGGCCACGCCGTCGCGGCCCAGCTCGCGCAACGCCGCCCAGACGGCGAACCCGCGGGCGCGCCGCGACGACTCCGGCGTCAGGTCACCCATGCCGGACACCTCCCCCGCGCCGGTCAGGTAGGCGGCGCGGTTGGCGAAGGCCGCGGCGTGGGCGTCCGGGTGGGCGCAGAAGGCGAAGCCGGAGTCGTAGGGCACGTTCAGCCACTTGTGCCCGTCACACGCCCACGAGTCGGCCAGCTCGACGCCGTCGACGAGCCCCGCTGTGGCCGGGTTCGCCCTGGCCCAGAGCCCGAACGCGCCGTCGACGTGCACCCAGGCGTCGCCGGCGGCCTCGCGGGCGGCGCGCAGGTCGTCGCACGCGCCGGTGTTCACGTTGCCCGACTGGAGGCAGACGATCGCCGGGCCGGTCCCGGCGGCCAGCACCCGGGCGAGGTCGGCGACGTCGATCGCGCCTTGCGGACCGGCGGCCACCTCCTCGACGACGCTCGTGCCGAACCCCAGCAGCCGCAGCGCGCGGTCGATCGTCGCGTGCCGCTCGGCGCTCGCGACCACGCGGACGCGCGGGGCGCCGAAGAGCCCGTCGCGCTCGGCGTCCCAGCCCGCGCGAGCGAGCACGTGGTGCCGCGCCGCGGCGAGCCCGACGGTGTTCGCCGCCTGCCCGCCGGTGACGAACCCGGTCGTCGCGGTGGCCGGGATGCCGAGCAGCTCCTTGAGCCACCCGCCCGCGACGTCCTCCGCGGCCGCGGCGGCGGGTGACAGGACGGCGTTGAAGGCGTTCTGGTCCCAGCCGGCGGCGAGCACGTCGGCCGCCGTGGCGGCGGGCAGCGACCCGCCGATGACAAAGCCGAAGAACCGCGGCCCGGCGGTGGCGGTCAGCCCCGGCTCGGCGGCCCGGGCCAGCTGTTCGAGCACTTCGGACGGTGGGCTCGGGTCCTTCGGCAGCGCACCGCCGAAGCCCGCACGTAGGGCGGCGGCGTCGACGGCGCGGGCGACCGGCCGCTCGGCCAGACCGTCCCGGTGGTCCGCGGCCAGCGCGGCGGCACGGGCCAGGAGTTCACGCATCTCGTCCACGGGCCGACTCTAGGCCGCCTTCGGGCGCGCGGCCCGCACGTTTTCCCGCGCCGGCTCGACGGTCGTCGCGATCCGGCACTGCCGCGTCTCCGGGCGCTTCGCCCTCGCGATCCACTCGAGGACAGGGGTACGTGCTTTCCGCGACGCCGGAGACTGCGCGGCCGACGTGACCTTCGGCACCTCGATGCCTTCCCGAGGCTCCCTGCGCACGTCATCGGGGGTGAGTGTGCACCCTCCGAGCACTTTGCGGCGGGAACAATCGGGCGTCCCCCGGCGTAGCTTCTCGATATGGAGACTGCGCTCAGCACCGACCGGCTCGTGATCCGGGACTGGACGGTGGACGACGCCGAAGCCGCGTTCGAGATCTACGGCGCGGAGGACGTCACGCATTGGCTGACCCCGGCCATGGACCGCGTCGGCGACGTCGGCGCGATGCGGGCCGTGCTGAACGCCTGGCAGGAGGCGCAGCCCAACCTGTGGCCGCCGCGCGGGCGCTGGGCCGTGGAGCGCAAGGAGGACGGCGCCGTGATCGGCGGCCTCGGCATCCGGCTGCTCCCGCCGTACGAAGAGGACCTCGAGCTGAGCTGGCAGCTCAGCCCCGGCGTCTGGGGTCAGGGTTACGCGTCGGAGGCGGCGCAAGCGCTCATCCAGTGGGCGTTCACACAGGACACCGACGAGCTGTTCGCGGTCGCGCGGCCGAACAACACGCGCGCGATCGCCGTCGCCAAGCGCCTCGGCATGCAGTGGGTCGGCGAGACCGACAAGTACTACAACCTGCGGCTACAGGTGTACCGGATCCGGCACACCGACCTCATGGACTGAGCGGCTCCAGCAGGAACACACGGATTTCGCGGTGCTCGGCCCGCACGGCGTAGCGGTCGTAGGCGGGCCAGTACTCCGCGACGGCGTCCCACATCTCCTGGCGCTCGGCGCCGGTCAGCAGCCGCGCGGTGACGTCGGCCGTCCGGCCGCCGATCGTGGCGGTCGCCTTCGGCTGCGCCAGCAGGTTCGCCGACCACGCCGGGTGCGCCTCGCCACCCCAGTTCGAGCCGATGACGACGTACCCGCCGGCGCGCTCGACGTAGAGCAGCGGGACCTGGCGCGGCTCGCCGCTGCGCCGCCCGATCGTGGTGAGCAGCAGCGTCCGCAGCCCGACCGCGGTGCCGACGCCGACCCGGCCGCCGCTGATCCGCAGCAGCACCCGGTCGGCCGGCACCAGCGCCCGCCCCAGCACCGCGAACGCCTTGCTCTTGCCGAACCCCGCGAAGACACCCCGTAACCCAGCCACGCCCGAACCCTAGCCGCCGGTCCGCCGCGGCTGGTCGGGCACTCACCAGGTGGCGGGGGCGGGTGGCGGGACCACCGGCGGGCGGTCGTCGCAGGTGATCGTGTTCGGCAGCTCCCACGGCGCGAGCCAGCCGCCGTCGTTGCCGCCGAGGTCGGTCAGCGAGAACTCCGAGCCGGTCGGCGGGAAGTTGAACGAGCCGCAGTTGTTGACGCCGACCGCGCCGACGTTGCGGGCGTCGACGTTCCGGAACGACGCCGACCCGGCCGCGCGGGCGCTCAGCACCGACGTCCCGGCGCCGTCGACGCGCAGGTCCGCGAACTTCAGGCCGTTGATCGAGTACAGGTCCTTCACCGGGAAGTCGCTGACCAGCATGATCGCGTTGTAGGTGTTGTCGAGGAAGGCGTCGCCGGTCACCTGGACGTCGGCGTCGATGTTCTTTTCCAGGGCGTAGAACCAGATCGCGCCGAGACCGATCCGCCAGTTCAGCTCGAACGTCCCGGCCCGGACGGTCGTGTTGTCGGTGATCCGCACGTACCCGGTGAACGGCTCGGCGCCGAAGCGCGAGCCGACCTGGATCGCGCTGCCCTCGCGGATCGGGTCGGCGATCAGGTTGGCCGAGACCGTGGTGTCGGTGCCGCCGTAGAGCGCGATCCCGTTGGCCAGCACCGGCGTCTGGATGGTGTTGTGGCTGAACGTGTTCCGCGCGTCTTCGACCTTTTCGGACCACATCGCGAGGCCGTCGTCGCCGGTGTTGCGGACGAAGTTGTTCGACACCACCGAGTCCGTGACGCCGGCGTGGAAGTTCAGGCCGTCGGCGATCTGGTCGGCGATCACGTTGTTCGTGATGCGGGTGTTCTTCATCGGACCGTCGAACCACAGGCCGACCTTGGTGTGGTGCAGGTACAGGCCGTCCACAGTGGAGTCACTGAGCGCGCCGCCGATGGCGTTGACCTGGTCGGTGTCGATCCGTTCCCGGACGTCACCCTCGATCGCGAACCCGGAGAGGTGGACGTCGTGGCTGCCGCCGGCGTTCGCGTCCTTGCCGTAGAACCCGACGCCGGTGTGCACCGAGCCGTCCGGGGCCGGGGTGTCCAGCTTGACCTCGTGGCCCTTGACGATCGTGTACCAGTTGCCGGCGCCCTCGATCGTCACGCCGTCGACGATGATGTGCCGGTCGACCTGGTACGTGCCGGGCGGCAGGTAGACCTTGAGGTGAGCCCGGCGAGCGAAGGCGATCGCGTGGTCGATCGCGTCGGCCGAGTCTCGCCGGCCGGTCGGGTCGGCGCCGAAGAACAGGACGTTCGCCGCGACGAGGTCCACGTGAGGCGGCGCGACGAGTTCGGAGTCGAGCAGGTCGACGACGGTCCACGCGGCCGGCGTCCCGGCCGGGACGGTCAGCCGGACCTTGTCCCCGGCACGGTAGGTCTTGCCGAGCAGCAGGCGCTGTTCGTCGTAGAAGTGGTTGGGGCGGAACGGTTTCGTCACGACCGGCGGCGGGGTGGTCGCCGCGGGCACGCACGAGCACTCGGTGATCCACCAGTCCGGATGCAGCAGGTCCGCGTCCGGGTCGTTCGTGAACGGGTACTGGTTGTACAGCCACGCGTACTGCGACGTCAGCGTCATCACCTGCCGGTGCCCGCCGTTGACGGTGACGTCGAGCGGCGCGGTGATCCCGCCGCCGTGGGGCGCGTCCGGGATGCTGTAGCGGACGGTGATCGCGTTCGCCGCCGCGGGCAGCGTGAACTCGACGTGCTGCCCCGGCGTGAGTTTCACGGCGCGGCGGCCGGAGGCTTCGGCGGGCAGCGTGTAGGCCGAGCGGTCCGGGCCGATCACGGTGCCGTCGGTGCGGGCGTTCTCGGCTTCCTGCTCGGCGAAGCCGACGGTCGCGCCGCGCCCGGCGACCAGCGCGGGGTCGAGCGCGGCCCGCGTCACCACGGGCCGGTCGGCGGCCGACGCCGGAGCGGCCACGGAAAGCAGGGTGAGGACCGCGACCAGCACGGCTCCGAAGGTGCGTCGCGCCATCGCGGACCTCGTTTCGCTCAGGAGTGCCCGGAAGAGTAGGTCGCGCTTCGCCCTCACCACAAGGTATTGCCGCGATTTTGCCCGAACTTACTCGGTACTTGCAGATATCGATACAGAAGTTGCGCAATCGGACGTCTGGCAGGGTGGGTCCATGACTCGTCCCGAAACCGCCGCCGAGGTCTTCGACGCGCTCGGCAAGGACTACGAACACGCCTTCCGCACCGCGACCGCCCAGCGGGACGCGATCACGGCGTTGATCGCCTCGCTGCCCCCGCAGGCGAAGGTCCTCGACCTCGGGTCGGGCACCGGACGCCCGACCGCCGAGCTGCTGGCCGCGGCGGGCCACGACGTCACCGGCTACGACGTCGCGCCGAAGATGGTGGAGATCGCGCGCGCCCAGGTGCCCGCGGCCCGGTTCGAGCTCGGCGACCAGCGCGAGCTGACCTTCGAGGACGGTTCCTGGGACGCGGTCACCACGTTCTTCTCGCTGCTGCAGCTGACGCGCGCGGAGCAGGAGGCCGTCATCGGGCGGGTGGCGACCTGGGTCAAACCCGGCGGCCTGGTGCTGCTGGCCACGGTGCCGGCCGATGTGGACGGGCTCGACATCGTCTTCATGGGACACCCGGTGCGCGCGAGCAGTTTCGCCCCCGAGGCGCTGGCCGGGCTGCTGCGCGCGGCCGGTCTCGAGATCGTCCGCGAGGAGCAGGCGGAGTTCGTTCCGGACCACCCCGGCGCGACCCCCGAGCCGCACGTCTACTTCACCGCGAAACGGCTTTCGTGAGTCGATCGTGGCGTCAACCCCTCACCGGGAAGATCACCCGACGGATATGAATTTTGCTCAAGTTCGTGCGTATCCCCGCTGCCGGAACCCGAGCTAAAGTGAGGGATGGGCATCGAAGCTCTGGCCAGGCCGGTACCTCGCGAACACCGTGAGCTGGTGCGCGAGATGCTGGGCAGGCTGCCGGAGTTCGCCGATCGCCTGGCCCGGTTGCTCAGCGAAGAGGACGAGTTCTACCGGCAGGTCGAGCACGTCGCGCCGGACGAGCTGCGGCAGGTCTGCCACGCCAACCTCGAGCGCGCGCTGACCGCGCTGGCCGAAGGCCGCGGCCTGGCCCTCGACGCGGCCCGCAAGACCGGGCTCGTCCAAGCGCGCCAAGGGATCCCGCTGCCGGCGGTGCTGCGCGCGTTCCGGATCGGCGGCACGTTCGTCTACGAGGCCCTGCTGGAGCTGGCCGGCCCCGAGTTCCTCAACTCCACCCGGACGATCGAGATCAACTCCTACGTCTGGAAGGCGATCGACCTCTACTCGGACGCGCTGACCACGGCGTACGACCAGGTCGCGGCCGAACCGTCGCACGCGAACGTCCAGCGGCTGGACGACCTGCTGCGCGGGCGGCTCGCGGGCCAGCCCGAGATGGAGGCCGCGGCGCGCGAGCTGGGGCTGCCGACGGCGGGCATGTTCGTCGCCGTCGTGACCGAGCGCGTCGAACGGGACGGGCAGGACACGGTCGAAGCGCTGATGCGCGCGCGCCGGTGGCGGTCGGCGTGGCGTCCCGGTGGCGAGGCGGGCCTGGTCGCGATCGACCGGATCGAAGACCTCCGGCGGCTGCGGGAAGTGCTGGGTTCGCTGCCGGTCGCGGCCGGGCTGAGCCGGCCGTTCGCCGGGTTCCCGGACGTCCCGGACGCGCTGCACCGCGCCCGGATCGCGCGCCGGTCGCTGCCGTCGGCGACCGCCGGGGTGGTCGTGTTCGGCGACTCGCCGGTGACCACCTTGGTCGCGGCCGCGCCGGGGATGGCCCGCGACGTCGTGCGGTCGGCGTTGTCGGGGGTGCTGACGCTGCCGGGCGCCGAGCGCAAGGTCCTGCTCGACACGCTGCTCGCGTGGTTCGCCGGCCACGGGTCGGCGAAGGAGGCCGCGGACCGGCTGTTCGTGCACCCCAACACCGTCCGGTACCGCCTGCGCCGCGTGCAGGAGCTGACCAAGCGCGACCTGACCGACCCGGTCGACATCGGCGAGCTGTACGTCGCCCTCGAGTCGGTCCGGCTTGATCCGGAACCATCGTAGATCGACAGCTACCGATTGACTTTCGATAGATTAGCGGCGATAGTCATCGCATGCTCACCGAAAGACGCGCCGTGGCCGCGCTCCGGGTCTTCCTCGTCGTGCTCTTCGTCGTCCTCGTCGTGTTCCAGACCCTCTCGTTACCCGGCGGGATCGCGTACACGACGTCGCAGAACCCGCACGACGCGCCGCTGCGGTGGCCGCTGACCGCGATCGCGGTGTTCCTGGTCCTGTGCGTCGAGGTCGTGGTCGTCGCGACGTGGAAGCTGCTGACGCTGGTCAAGAAGGACCGGATCTTCACCAGCGCGGCCCTGAAGTGGGTCGACGCGATCGTCTGGTCGGTGGCCGCCGCGTGGCTGGTCTTCGTCGGCATGCTGATCTTCGTCGGCTTCAACGCCGACGATCCGGGGATGCCGATGCTGCTGTTCCTGGTGACCGTCGGGATCACCGTGATCGGCCTGCTGATGGTGGTCATGCGCGCTCTGCTGCGCCAGGCCACTACGCTGCGGACCGACATGGAAGCGGTCATCTGATGGCGATCGTCGTGCGCATCGACGTCGAACTGGCCAAGCGCAAGCTGAGCGTCGGGGAGTTCGCCGAGAAAGTCGGGCTGACGCCGGCCAACGTCGCCGTCCTGAAGAACGGGCGCGCCAAGGCCGTGCGGTTCAGCACCCTGGAAGCCATGTGCCGGGTCCTCGAGTGCCAGCCCGGCGACCTGCTGGAGTGGGTCGACGACTAGCGGCCCGGCCTCACTTGCACGCGCCGGTCCGGCCGGCTCCGTAGGCGGCCCGAGCCTTGTCGCGGGCCTTTTCCACCTGTGGCGAGAACTGTGCGAGCCCGTTCCCGCCTCGGTGGCAGCAAGGGCTCGATCACCACTAGGCCAGGTCGACGGGCCGCACCCGCAGCTTTTCCGCGATCCGGGCCAGCGCCTGCTGATCGGCCGCGGTGAGCGGGTCGAGCACGAGCTGCCGCACGGCCCGCACGTGCGTCGGCGCCGCGGCGACGACCACTTCGTACCCGGCGTCGGTGAGCGCGGCGAGGGTGTAGCGGCCGTCGTCGGGGTCGGGCGAACGCTCCACCCAGCCCCGCTGCTCGAACCGCTTGACCACGTTGGACAGTCGCGAGAGCGAGCCGTTGGCCAGGTAGGCCAGCTCGCTCATCCGCAGCCGCCGTCCCGGCGCCTCCGACATCTGGCTCAGCGTCAGGTATTCGAAGAGCGTCACGCCGGCCTCTTGCTGCAGCGGCGCCTCCAGCTTGCCCGGCAGCAGCAGGGCGAGCGAGATCAGGCCGGTCCAAGCGTCCTTTTCGGACGGCGTCAGCCAGCGCGGCTCGTCCTCGTCGGATGCCATGCAGGAACTCTACCCAGCCGCGGATGACTTCACGCTTGAAGTCTGCTACGTTGACTTCAAGCGTGAAGTCAATCGAAGGGAACGTCATGCCCGAGTTCTTCGTCACCCCCGGCTACGGCCCTAAGCACCTCGAAGCCCTGCACTACAGCCAGGCGGTCCGGATCGGCGACCGCGTCGAGATCTCCGGCCAGGGCGGCTGGGACGACAACACGGTCTTCCCCGAGTCCCTCGAGGACGAGATCGTCCAGGCCTTCGAGAACGTCGAGCGCACGCTGGCCACGGCGGGCGCGAGCTGGACCGACGTCGTCGCGGTGGATTCGTTCCACATCCCGACGGCGGCCGACACCATCGGCGACGACCACACGAAGGTGATGGTCGAGCAGTTCCGCAAGCGCATGGGCGACCGGGCGCCGATCTGGACGCAGATCGGCGTCGCGGCGTTGGGCGCGCCGGGCATGCGGGTGGAGATCCGCGCGACGGCCGTCGTGGGCTGACACACTGCGCGCGTGAAGGTGCTCAGGAACGAGGTGTGGCGCCGGCGCGGTGCGACGTGGTGGTGGCGGATCCTCGTCATCGTGGTGCCGGTCGCGGTGATCGCCGCGGCGGCGGTCACGCTGCTGCTGGTGTTCGTCGACGCGGACACCCCTGCGAACCGGATCAAACTGATCAAGACAGGCCTGACGGTGGGCGCCGGCACCGGCGGCATCGTCGCGCTGGTGCTCACCGGCCGCCGGCAGTGGACCACCGAGCACGACGCCACCGAGCGGCGCCTGACCGAGCTGTACCTCAAGGCCGTGGAGCAGCTGGGGTCCGACAAGGCCGCGATCCGCCACGGCGGTTGTTACGCCCTGGAGCGCGTGGCCCAGGACAACCCGGCCCAGCGGCAGACGGTGGTCAACGTGCTGTGCGCGTACCTGCGGATGCCGTACGACGAACCGGCGCCGGCGAAGAACCCGGTACGGCGGCCGCTGGCGCCGGGGCGCCGGCCGGGTTTGCGACCCGCCTCGCGGCCTACCGGGGACGCGCGGCAGGAACGAGAGGTGCGGCTGACCGTGCAGCGGATCCTCCAGTACAACCTCAACCCCGGCCGGAGGCCCCGCCGCGACGACCCGACGTTCTGGCACGACATCGACCTGGACCTCACCGGCGCGACGCTGATCGACTTCTCCCTGCTCGGCTGCCACGTCGGCTCCGCGGACTTCACCGGCGCCACCTTCATCGGCGACGCCTGGTTCGACTTCACGAGCTTCGCTGACGGCGCGTTGTTCAACGACGCGACATTCACCTGCGACGCCAGGTTCCCCAACGCGGTCTTCGGCAGCACCGCGTGGTTCAGCGAAGCAACCTTCTCGACTGAAGCCCGGTTCACCGGCGCGAACTTCGCCGGCGGGGCGGTTTTCCGGGAAGGTGCCTTCGCCGGGGACGCGGTGTTCGCCCTGGCCACCTTCAGCGAACACGCCGATTTCGGCCGAGCCTCGTTCGCCGGAGCCGCCGATTTCGAGGAAGCCGACTTCGCCGAGGACGCCGGCCTTGAGAAGGCGCACTTCGCCGGCCCGCCCGCCTTGGCCGACGTGAAGTTCCGGCGGAAGCGTCCCCGACATCGCGCAGCCGGGCTAAGCCGCGTCCGCCTCCACCAGCCTCGCCAGTTCCAGCAGCGTGCCCTCGAAGCCGGGACCGGCGGTGAGCGCCACCGTGAGCGGACCCCCGCGCCGGTCCGTGCCCACCGGGAGCGTCACCGCCGGCTCCGTCCACTGGGGACGGTCCGCGCCGGCCGAGACGACCACGTCCGGCCGGGGTGTCCGGCGCCGTCGGAAACCGGCGTCGAGATCGAGTACCACGTTGCCGTGCAACGAAAGCAGGGCGGCGACGTCGGCCACGGCGTCGCGCAGCTCACGGTCGGCGATCGAGTCGGAGTGCGCGCCGATCGCCGGGGTGGGCGGTTCGCCGTCGTGGCCCAGGCGGGGCACGAACCGGGCCAGGTCGCCGCGGCCGCAGACGAGCGTGCGGATGCCGGGGATGCCCGCCGAGGGGTCGGACAGGCTGACTCCCACGCTCGCGGCCGCCGCCACGATCCTGGCCCGCCAGCGTGCGGTGGCCGCGATCGCGACCGTCGAAGGATCCTGCGCCAAAAGAGGGGTTCTCCTTGCTGTCCCGCGCGGCGGAGTGAGGATCGTCCGATGGTGGGCCCACGCCCGTTGTGCCCGGGAACAAACATCTTTGGTCGTTTGGTGCGAACGGCGGCGTACATGCCGCCTTCCGGTCGTACGCGGTGTCTGTGACCGCGAGTCACACTTTGACGCCCGGCGTGGCGCAGGCCACTATCCGGACACTGATTACCGCCCGGTAATTTGTGTGACACCAGGAGGACCGTTGCGACGCGCTTTCGGCCTGATCTTGCTGGCACTGGGGGTCTTCGCGGTCGCCGGAGCGGTGCTCCTCCCGGCCTACGTCTACCCCAAGCTCGCCAAGGTGCCGCTCGACCAGGACTCGACGTCGGAGCTCGAGGGCACCGCGAGCCAGGTGCTCGCCGTGACGGACAAGGGCAATGGCCCGGTTTCGGAGATCCGCAAGAACGCGGACCTCGTCGCGACCGCCCACGTGCAGGCGAACTTCGCGGCCCCGGAAATGCGCGAGGACACCGACTACGCGGTCTGGCTGCTGGCCGTGCAGGTCACCGACAAGGCCGACGGCACCGTGCTCAGCGCGAGCAAGCGCCAGGTCTGCTTCGACCGCCGCACCGGTGAAGGGTACGAGCCCCACGGCGAAACCGACCCGAAGTGCGACCTCAAGAGCAGCTACGTCACCGAGCTGCAGGACAAGGCCGACAAGCAGGGCGACAAGCCGCCGGAGACGAACGAGCTCAAGGCGCAGCCCGGCCTGAACTTCAAGTTCCCGTTCGGCACCGAGCAGCAGGACTACAAGGTCTACGACGACAACACCGGCGCGGCCGTCACGGCCAAGTACTCCGGCACCGAGACCGTGGACGGGATCGAGACCTACAAGTTCGTCCAGAACATCCCCGACACCAAGCTCGGCTCGAAGGACGTCCCGGGCTCGCTGGTCGGTTCCGCCGATCCGACGGTCAAGGCCGACCTCTACTACCGCGGCGTGAACACGCTCTGGGTGGAGCCGGTCACCGGGATCGAGGTCAAGCAGCAGCAACAGCAGCACCAGGAGCTGCGCG
This sequence comes from Amycolatopsis sp. NPDC049252, assembly GCF_043197175.1. Taxonomy (NCBI): domain Bacteria; kingdom Bacillati; phylum Actinomycetota; class Actinomycetes; order Pseudonocardiales; family Pseudonocardiaceae; genus Amycolatopsis; species Amycolatopsis sp. NPDC049252. The sequence continues at coordinate 430,722 of NZ_JBICSQ010000003.1, read as the reverse complement.
TCGGGACCAGCGGCACGTCGACGGTGGTGTTCGACGGAACCCTCGCCTACAGCCCGGAAACCGTCGCGAAGATGGCGGACCAGGTGAACGCGAACAAGGGCAAGCTGGAACTGCTCTCCAGCACCGGCCCGCTCTGGTTCGGGATCGGCGGTGGCGTGCTGATCATCGCCTCGATCGTGCTGCTGGCCCGGCGGCGCCGGGCCGAGCCGCCGGTGCCGCCGCGGCGGCGGGAACCGGTCGGCGCCGGCCGCTGACTCAGCGCCGGCGCAGGACCAGCACCAGGTTCCAGGAAGCCAGTTCACGCAGGCCGGGAACCCGCACGATCCACATCGCCCAGCTCGGGTGATAACGCGGGTACCCGGCCACCAGGTCGGCCAGCGGTGTCGTTTTCGCCCAGTGGAGCGCGGCGCCGACGGAAACCGGGAACAGGCTTTCGCCGAATTTGTTCTTCGGCTGCTTCCCGAGCTTCCGGAAATACCGCTGACGCGCGTAGTAGCCACCCAGGAAATGCCACGGCGCGGTCTCGTGACCGCCCCACGGGGAATACCACGGCGTGAACGACGCGAAGACGGTGCCGCCGGGCTTGGTGACCCGGCACATCTCGTCGAGCATCACCCACGGCTTCGCCACGTGCTCCAGCACGTTCGACGAGTAGCAGACGTCCACGGATCCGCTGCGCACCGGCAGTTCCGTGCCGCTCGCGCGGATCATGTTCTCCCCTGGCTCACCGCGCGCGGACAGCTCGCCGACGTCCGGGTCGACCCCGAGGTAGGACGCGCCGGCCGCGCGGAAGGCGTCCGAGAAATACCCCGGACCGCCGCCGACATCGAGGATCGTTCGCCCGGACAGCGGAGTGTGCGCGGCCAACTGCCGGACGGAATCCGCGGCCAGCGCCGAGTAAAAGCCGTCCGGGTCGGTCTGCTCGGTCAGGAAAGTGCGGAAGAGCGTCACGGAACGGCGGAGCGTGGCGCGGTGCGGCTCGGCGTTCGGGGCGACGACCGGATTTACTGCCATTGAACCATCGCTTTCCGAAATACGTTCCTCTACTGTGTACGCATACCGTGTACGCACCGGTAACCTAGCATCGTCGCTACAGTTTGGATAACCCGATGGACCGTCCTCGTGTGCTGCTGGTCAACTGGCGCGACACCGGCCACCCCGAAGGCGGCGGGTCCGAGCGGTACGTCGAGCGGATGGCCGAGGGGCTCGCGAAAGCGGGCTACCGGGTCGAGATCCAGTGCGCGGCCTACCCGGGCGCGACCGCGGGCGAATGGCGTGACGGCGTCCGCTACCGGCGCCGCGGCAACAAGTTCGGCGTCTACGTCCACGCGCTGCGGGCGATCCGCCGGGCGCGCGCGGACCTGGTGGTCGACGTGCAGAACGGGATGCCGTTCTTCGCCCGGCTGGTGGCCGGCTGTCCCGTGCTGGTGCTCGTGCACCACGTCCACAAGGAACAGTGGATCAGCGCGCTGGGCGAGACGCTGGGCCGGGTCGGCTGGTGGATCGAGTCGCGGCTGGCGCCGTGGCTGTTCCGCAAGTGCCGCTACGTCACGGTTTCCGAGGTCACCAAGGCCGAGCTGGCCGAGCTGGGCATCCAGCGCGAACGCGTCGCGGTGGTCCCGAACGGGCTCGACACGCCGCCGCCGGTGGCGTCCGAACGCGACAGTGCGCCGACGCTGGTCGCGGTGAGCAGGCTGGTGCCGCACAAGCGGATCGAGCACGCCATCGACGTCGTCGCGAAGCTTGCGCGCCGCTGGCCCGAACTGCGGCTGGAGGTCGTCGGCCAGGGACCGTGGGACGAGGTGCTGCGGGCGCACGCGGCCGAGCGCGGCGTCGCGGACCGCGTCATCCTGCACGGCTGGGTCGACGAGCAGGCCAAGCACGAGATCCTGGCGCGCTCGTGGCTGCACTTGTGCCCATCGGTCAAGGAGGGCTGGGGCATCGTCATCATGGAGGCGGCCGCGCACGGCGTCCCCTCGGTCGCCTACCGCGCGGCCGGCGGCGTCGCCGAATCCATCGTGGACGGCCGGACCGGCCTGCTGGCCGACGACTTCGAGGACTTCACGAACCGGGTCGACGGGCTGCTCGCCGACGGGCTGCGCCGCACCGAAATGGGCCTGGCCGGGGCCGCCCGGGCCGGGAACTACAGCTGGGACAAGAGTGTCGGCGAGTTCGCGTCACTGGTCCGGGACGTCGCCGGCGTCCCGGCGCCGCGGCCCCGCGTCTTGAGCCGGCCCGGCCTGGTCCCGCACCGCGTCCCGGAACTGCTCGGCCAGCGCTCCGGCGGCCGCCGCGCCGAAGTCCTTGCGGCGGGCCCGCACGGTCACCGTGGTGGTGTCCCCCGTGGTCGCCGCGCCGAACGCCACGCCTGATCGGCCGCTCGCCGCCGGGTAGAAGGCGATCGAGCGGACGGTGTCCGCTGTGGACACCACGCCGAGGTTCGACACCAGGAACGTCGAGCCGAGCCGGCTCGCCAGCAACCGGGTGCCCAGCCGGGCGATCCGGCTGCTGCGCGCGGGGAAGTCGGGTTCGGGCGGCTGCGCGCGCAGGACGTCCGCGACGGCGGCGGAATCCGGCTCGGACGGCAGCCGCAGGCGGAAGAACGCGCTGTCGTGCACGGGTTCCGGGGCGGCGCCGGAGCGCCACGACGCGCCCAGCGCGGCCACGACCCGGGCCGTGCGGGCGCCGTGCGCGTGGTTCCAGCGTCCGGTCGCCTGGGTGGCCGCCGCGACGAACCCCGCGGCGCTCAGCCGCAACCGGGGCATACGCCGGGCCTCGAAGACGTCCCCCGCGCGCTCGGCGTCCCGATCGGGTGCGATCCGGCCCGGCGGCGTGAAAAGCGCCTCGGCGAGCCGCTGGACGGCCGAAACGAGGAACGGCTTCCCGCCGCCGGTACGCTCCCCGATCCCGCGCGCCGCGGAGGAAACCGGGACGTCGAGGAGGACACCGAGCAGGGAAAGCAGGCCGAGGCCGTCGAGCGCACCGTGGTGGGCGGCGACGAGCAACGCGGGCTCGCCGGTGCGGACGGCGACGCGCACCAAAGGCGCGCCCCGGTCGTAGGGCTCGGCGGCGAATCGCGCGCGCACCCCGGAAAACTCGGCGGCGGTGACCTGTTCGACGACCGGCGCGGGGCCGAGGTGGGGGTGCTGCGGGAGGGCGGCGGCGAGCCGCGCGCGGAGTTTTTCCGGTTCCGGGGCCGAGAAGAGCTCCGCCTCCAGCAGGATGCTCCAGGAGACGGTGGGGTCGCCGTAGAGCCCGACCACGCGGTGCGCGTGGTCGGAGGCGAACTGCGTCATGCGCGTCAGCGGTTCCCGTACAACTTGGCCGGGTGGTCCGCGGGGTTGTACTTCACCTGCTGGTTGAGCTGCTGCTGGACCGCGGCGGTGCTGTCGGGGTCACCGCTTTCGATCAACGCGAAGCCCGCGCCCGTCGCCAACCCGCCCCCGATGATGACGGCGGCCACCACGCCGATGAGCGTGCCCACGTGTCACTCCTTCTTCCGCGGCGGGAAAATCCTGCCGCGGCCCAATGTACGCATCGGTAACATGCGACACAACAGTGCGACGCAGAGCGACGTGAGCACTACGCTGTCCGCGACCAAGGCCGGGGCCCACGCAACGGCTTTCACCGGCGCCTCACCCGGGGTCCGGTACAGCGTCAGCCATTCCCCCGACCACACCGGCGTCGCGCCGGCGAGCAGCCGCGGGTCGACGTCGCCGGGAGTCCCGTGCTCGACGAGGATCCAGCCGATCCCGGCGCCGGTGAGGTCCTGGGCGGACGTCGCGGCGCGGACGTCGCCGATCCGCGGGTCCTCCCCGGCGATCCGCTCGCTGCCCACCTGCAGGGTGTCGTCCGTCAGCACGGGTTTCGGGAGCGCGCGCGGCGCCGGGTCCAGCTGCGTGCGATCGGCGTTCCACGCGAAGCCGCGGAACGCCGAGAGCGGCAGCGCCAGCACGTCACCGGGACGAGCGTCGGCACCGAGCACTTCGGACACCGCGCGCCAGTCGTCCGGGTACTGCGCGGTGGCGAGCCGGCCCCAGCCGCCCCACGCCAGGTCCGGCATGGTGAGGACCGGGAAGAGCGCCGCCGCGGCGAGGAGCCCCGCGCGTCCCGGTCTCGTCCGCAGTTTCGCGGCCGCGGCTTCGATCGCGAGCGCGAAGCCCATCGCGAGCGGCAACGCCCACCAGGCCACCCACTTCTGCGCGTCGCGCAGCAGCCCGGCGCCGGGGAGGTGCCGCGTCGCCACGTCCAGCAGTGTTTCGCCGAACGGGAGCGTCGCCAGCGACGCCAGCAGAACGCCCGCGACACCCAGGAGGAAGAGGGCGCGGACCGGCGGCGTGCCCCAGCGCGCGGCGAGCGGTTTCAGGCCGGCCAGCGCGATCGCGACGGTGACGAGCACGAGCACCGGGATCAACGGCATCGCGCGGCTGCCGGGCACGGTCTCGGAGTTCCAGATCCCGCCGAGGCCGAGGACGCTGAGCAGCGCGGGGCCCCAGCTTTCGGCGCGGGCGCTGAACGCCGTGACGCCGGCCGGGTCGGAGTAGGTGCCGCCGGCGTTGAGGAACGTCGGGACGAGCCAGGGCAGGTTGAGCAGCACGGAGATGCCCAGCGTCGCCGGGATCCGGCGGGACCCGGCGGCCACGACCGCGACCGCGGCGGCGAGCATCCCGCCCGGCGGCGTCAGCACCGCGGGCGCGCAGGCGAGCACGAGCCGTAGGAGCGCTTTCGGTTCGTGCTCGCGGGCGGCGAGCCCGGCCGCGACGATCCACGGCAGGCTCGCGTACGTCAGCAGCAGCGGCCAGTGGCCGATGAACAGCCGCTCCGCGAGGTACGGCGTCCAGGCGTACGCGGTCGCGGCGACCAGCCGGGTGCCGGTGTGCTCGGTGGGGACGAGCTTGCCCGCGCCGTACGCGGCGAAGAAGATCGCCAGCAGCAGCACGATCTTCTGGACGACGTCACCGGGCAGCACGGTGGTCGCGAGCGCGACGGCGGTGTCGGCGGGGACCGACCGCGGCAGCGTGGCGCCGATCCCGAAGGCGTCCGGCACGAAGTACTGCTCCGGCGCGAACACCATGTCGTAGCTCAGGACGAACCCACGCCCGAGCAGCGGCGCGCAGACGGCGAACGCGAGCACGGCGGAGACGGCGGGAAGGGCCAGCCGCCTGCCCGGTGCGTCCACGGCCCTTCCTTTCCGTTCCCCGCGCGGTTATCGTCGCTGCTCATTACTCGCCGGTAATGGGAGCCCGTCGTTGAGCGTAGACACCGAAGCCGGACCGGCGCGGACCGGCAACCGGATCGCGGCGATCCTCGTCTCGCTCGCGCTCGCGGGCAACAACGCGGGCAGCTACGTGCTGAGCCTCGCGGCCGCCCGGATCCTCGCGCCGGGCGCGTTCGGTGAGCTGAGCTCGCTGCTGGCGGTGCTGGTGATCGGCGTCGTCCCGGCGATGGCGCTGCAGACGGTGGTGGCGCTGCGGGTCGCCCGCTCGCCGCAGCACCCGGGGTCGCTGTTCGCGCTCGGCCTGGTGACGAGCGGGATCGTCGCGGCGGCGGCGCTGACGGTGAGCCCGTTGCTGGTCCTCCTGCTGCACCTGGGTTCGCTGGCGCCGGCGCTGCTGGTGACGGCGTCACTCGGCCCGTTGACGCTGCTGGGGCTGTTTCACGGGCTCCTGCAGGGCAGCCACCGCTTCGCGACGCTGGCCGGGCTGATCGCCCTGGAGGGCGTCGGCAAGGTCGGCGGTTCGGTCGTGGGCCTGCTCGTCTCGGGCTCCACGACCGGCGCCCTGGCCGGCACCGCGATCGGCTCGCTGGCGGTGGTGACGGCGAGCTGGCAGATCTGCGGCCGCCCGCGTCCCCGCTGGTCCGACCGCCACGGCCGCGACGTCCTCCACACGGCCCAGGCGATGCTGGCGCTGGTACTGCTGGTGAACCTGGACCTGGTCCTGGCCCGCCACACCCTGCCCGCGGCGGAGGCGGGTGAGTACGCACTGGGCGCGATCGTCACGAAGATCGCTTATTGGCTGCCGCAGGCGGTGGGGGTCTTGGTCCTGCCTCGGTTCGCCGTGGTGTCCGACCGGCGTCGGGCGTTGCCGGTGGCGTTGGGTATCTGCGCTTCATTGGACGCGGTGGTGGTCCTGGTGACTGTGGTGTTCGGGTCCCGGTTGCTGCCGCTGATCGGCGGGGTTCGTTACGCCGGAAGCACCATGCCGTTGTGGCCGTTCGCGTTGGCGGGGTCGATGCTGGCGCTGGTGCAGATCCTGTTGTACGCGCGCTTGGCCGACGGCGACCGCCGGGTGACGGTGCTGATGTGGGCGGCGGTGGCGGTGGAGGCGGTGCTGATCCCGGCCTGGCGGCACGGCTCGGCGATCCAGGTGGTGACCGTGGCGGCTTGCTGCGCCGGCGGGTTGGCGGCGGCGGGCGCTTTGGTCGAGATCCGGTCCCGGCGCGCTGGGTGAGCACGGTTTTGGGGCCCCGGCCGCGTGCGTAAATGGCCGACACGTGTCTGGATGGTCGACACGCGTCATTGGGAAGCCGACACGCGTGATTGCCGGGCCGACTCGCGTACCCGCAGGGTCGGGTCACGTGCCCAGAGCGTCGGCTCACGTACCTGGAGAGTCGGCTCGCGTACCCAGAGAGTCGGCTCACGTACCTGGAAGGTCGACTCGCGTACTCAGGCGGACGACACGCGTACCT
>NZ_JBICSQ010000003.1:169001-423939 GCF_043197175.1 Amycolatopsis sp. NPDC049252 | reverse complement strand
CGTACCTGCAGGGACGACTCACGTACACAGCCGGACGACACGCGTACCTGCAGGGACGACTCACGTACACAGCCGGACGACACGCGTACCTGCAGGGACGACTCACGTACACAGCCGGACGACACGCGTACCTGCAGGGACGACACGCGTACCCAGGCGGACGACTCGCGTACTCAGGCGGACGACTCGCGTGCCTGGAGGGGCGGGTTGCGTGCCTGGAGGGTCGGGTCAGGGGGTCGGTTCGGTGGGGTTTGCTTTTCGGGCGAACCAGTCGATGCACGTAGCCACCGTCGCCGCGGCCGCGAGCAACAGCGCGGCCTGCGTGACCGGCCCATAGGCCCAGTCCTGCCCGTGGCCCAGCACCCGCCCGGTCACCGAGACCGCCGCCGCCAGGACCATGCCTCCCAAAGCCAAGAACTTCGGCGCCCGCTCCGAGAACTGCCGCGCCAGCAGGCAGGCGATCAACAGCACCACCGGCAGCATCCCGCCCAAGGCGACCAAAAGCCCGATCAGCAGCACCGGAACCAAGACCGAGCCGCCCGCCACGACAGGGAACGGGCGCCGGCGGGCCGGCCAGGCCACCCCCACCAGCAGGAGCAGCACCGCGAAAGCCCCGATCAGCAGGTCCGTGCGATAGGAAGCATCCGGCGTGAACGAAAGGGAGACCACACCCCCCGCCCCCGCCGGAACGATCCACGCCTGCTGCCAGCCGTCCACCCGGGTGCGGGCCAGCTGCTTGCCGTCCAAAGTGGCCACCCAGCCCGCGTTCGCGTTCTCCGGCACCGCGAGCACCGACTCGTCACCCGGGGCCACCGTCACCGACCGCGACGTCGCGTCCCACTTGCCGATCTGCACCGCCCGGTGCGCGACGGGGGCAACCTCGGCAGCGGGCCGCAGCCACAGGTCCTGCACCACGAACGAGTCCGAGCGGTCCGTGCGCAGCTCGTGTCCGCCCGGCCCGAGTTCGACACCGCCCTCGGAGTCGCGGCACATCGTCAGGGGCAACGGCCGGTGGTCGACGATGTCCGACAGCGTGCCCGTCACGGACGTCCGGTAGTCGAGGCCGTCCAGGTGGACGTTCGGGCCCGCGCCGCACGGCACCGTGAACGCCGGATCCGGCCCCGGCAGGAGGCCGTCGGTGCCGGACAGCTCCAGGCTGCCGATGCCGACCACCGCGCGGGCCGCCGGATCGTCGTCGTCGCCGGGCACGATGAGCTGCAGCTGGTCGGTGTCCAGCGGTTCGAAGGAGCCGGACCCGCTCGCGTCGAGCTGCACCGTGCGGGTGCCTGTCTTGCCGGCCAGCTCCACCTGCCGCGGCGCCTTCGCCCCGCTGGACGGCGAAACCCCGATGTGCAACCCCGTAATCCGCTTCGGCGCGGTCCAGCCGAGGGTCAGGGTCGGCCGCAGGTCGGTGACGTCGGGGCGCCACGTCGTGCCCGGGTCGCCGTCGACCGCCGCGAACCCGCTCGCCGCCGGGTCGCCACCCAGCTGGGACGTCGACGCCACCGTCACTCCCGGCAGGGACACCGGGTTCTTGCCGCCGCCCGCGGGCAGCACCGAGCCGCCGAGCAGGAACGTCGCGTCCGCCGGGGTGCTGAACAGCCGCCGGATGCCGTCGGGTTCCTCGCCGTCGCGGGCGGACGCCGCGTCGCAGCGCACCGCGCCCCCGGCCGGGAGGCACGCGTACCGCGGCTGCGCACCGCGCGTGAACGCGAACCCGGGCGCCGAGCCGGTCGGCAGGTCCGCGGGTACCTCGAGCGCGCGCTGCGGCTGGGTGCCCGGGATGTTCAGCTCCGCGATGCCGACGTTGCCGTCCTGCCGCCCGACCACCAGCGACAGCAACGTGATCCGCACCTTGGTGGTGACCCCCGCCGCGACGGGGTAGCTGTGCGCCCCCGCGCCGCGGATGACCTGCTGGTCGACCGAGCCGTTGTCGGTGGTGATCCGGACGCGCGTCGCCGGCCAGCCGACGCGCAGGTCGTCCACCATCTGCAGGTCGACGGCGGTGACCAGGCGCGGGGTGTCGAGCTCGACCTCCAGCCACTGCCCGACCGGGCCGGTGAACGACGACGACTGCCACGCCGTGCGCGGGTCGCCGTCGATCGCGGCGAAGGGCTGGTGGCTCGGGTCGGACCCGCCGAAGGCGTCGGCGAACGACGCGGCCGTCGACGCCGTCACCGAGCGGATGCCCCGGTAGGCGGCCACCGTCTGGTGCTCCTGGCCGGGGAACGGCAGCACGTCGCCGGCCGCGCGCTGCTGCCGGAACGCCTCGCCCGCGGTGAGGGTCTGGCTGAGGTTGTCCCGCACGCCGCCGACGTTCCGCTCGGCCCGGCGCAGTCCGTCGGTCACCAGTCGCGGTCCGCCCGGCGAGCCGCCGTCACCGGTGAGCACCGTCGGCGTCGAGGGGTCGAGCTGGCCGGAGTCGATCAGCGGGATCAGGTTCTCCGGGCCGCCGCTGACCGTCGGGACGTCCTTTGTGGACGTCGCGGTGGCCAGCGGCACCGGGCGCTGAACCTCGTAGATCTCGAGCGGCCCGAACGACGCGGCCTTGCCGATGCCCGGTGACCCCGCCAGTCCCGAGCGCAGGGTGGCGATGGATGGGGCGTCCGTGCGCTCCCGGTCGATGTCGTTGCGCAGCATGAGGAACCGGTAGCCGGACCGGGCGAGCAGCGCGGCCAGCCCGGGGTCGCCGCGGCCGTCGGAAAGGGCGGCGTCGACGGAGTCCATCAGCCGGGTGTTTCCTTCGGACCCCAGCGGCACCTGGTTGCGCACCGCCCACGGGCTCTTCGCGATCGCCTGCGCGGGCTCGTCGACCGTGCGGCCCCAGTCGTACTCGCCGAAGCCGGTCGCCGGCAGCAGCAGCGTCCGCGCGTTCGGGTCGGCCTTCGCGACCCAGCTCGTCGCGTCGTACCAGTAGCCCGGCACCTCGTCCCAGCCCGGACCGGAACGCAGGTTCAGCAGCCACGCGGGCGCGGCCATCACCAGGATCAGCAGCAGGCCCAGCGCGGGCCGCAGGAACCGGCGCGCGGACTTCACGCGGACCGGGCCGGCGATCCCGTGCACGAACGCGAGCATCAGCGGCAGCCGCAGCACCGGCTCGAACTTGTGGACGTTGCGCAGCGGGGCCAGCGGCCCGTCGAGCAGGTGGCGGACCTGTTCGGCGACCGGGCTGTCGAGTGTGCCGACGTAGCCGATCGTCAGCAGGGTCAGCCCGGTGACGACGCCCAGCACGAGGAACCGCCGCTCCGGCAGGCCACGCCGGGTCAGCCCGAACAGGCCGACCCCGGCGACGAGCCCGGTCGCCAGCATCAGCACCGGGTTGTCGATCAGCGACCAGCCGCCGGGCCACCACGGGGTGCCCTGCACGACGTAGGCGACCCACTGGTTCGTCCCGCGCAGCACCTCGAACAGCGACATCGGCGCGGTCGTGTTGGTCGCGGACTCGATGTAGTCCAGGAACGGCAGGCTGTACTCGCCGAGCAGGAGCAGCGGGAGGATCCACCACAGCGACGCGCCGAGCACGAACACGGCCCACCAGGCGACGAGCCGGACGTGCTCGCGGGTCCACTTGCGCGTCACCAGCCACAGTCCCGGCAGGACCAGCGCCATCACGACCATCGCGCCGTTGACGCCGCCCATGCACAGCACGGCGATCGCGGACAGCCCGGCCGCGCGCCGCGGCGAGCCGGTCAGCCCGGCGCGCACCAGCGGCACCAGCACCCACGGCAGCAGCACCGCGGGCAGCATCTCCGCGGACAGACCGCCGATTTCGGTCAGCATGCGCGGCGCGAGCGCGTACCCGAGCGCGCCGATCAGCCGGGTGCGCTCGGTGCCGATCTTCATCGCGCGCGCCAGCAGCAGCGCCCCGCCGAACGCGGCCGACAGCAGCAGCGCGCCCCACAGCCGCTGCGTGACCCACGCGGGTATCCCGGCGGCCTGGCCCAGCGCGAAGAACGGGCCCATCGGGAACAGGTAGCCGTACGCCTGGTTCTGCAGCTCGCCCGCGGTCGCCTGCGGGTTCCACAGGTGCAGCGCGCGGCCGAGGAACGCGAGCGGGTCGACGGCCAGGTCGAGCTTGGTGTCGAACGTCGTCTTCCCCGGCATCTGCAGGAACGACAACGTGGTCAGCGCCAGCACGATCCACGTGCTCGGCCGGCGCACGAAACCGCCCGGCGAGAACTTCCGGGTGCGCTCCGAGGGCGGAGCGTCGTCCCGGGTTCGTTCGCGGGTGGCGGTTACCATCCGGTAGATACTAGGCCGAAACCTGGCTACCATGTGCCGACGATTTTCCCCGGTTTCCCGAACTCCCCGGCAGGTGGGCCATCTCTTCCGACGAAACGGCGTTCGAAGACGCCTGGGCTTCGGCCGAGCCCGTCAAGGGCTGGATGACGCGCGCCCAGGGCGAAGCGCTTTGGGACGCCGCGCGCCGCCTGGAAAAGGGCGACGTCGTCCTCGAGATCGGCAGCCACCAGGGCCGGTCGACGATCGTGCTCGGCGCGGCCGCGCGCACGGCCGGGGCCACGGTGATCGCGGTCGACCCGTTCGTCGACGGCCGGCTGTTCGGCGGATCGCCGACGCGGCAGCTGTTCGAGCGCAACATCCGCGAGGCCGGGCTGGACGACGTCGTCGAGCTCGTCGCCGGTTACAGCACGGCACTGCGCCCTGACTGGGACCGGCCCATACAGCTGCTTTACATCGACGGCAAGCACGACTACTGGACCTACACCGACGATCTGCGCTGGTCGGAGCACCTGCCGCCGGGTGCGGAAATCCTGGTCCACGACTGCTTTTCCTCGATCGGCGTCACCCTCGGCACGATCGCGAAAGTCCTCTTCGGACGCCGGTACACCTATGTGGACCGGGCGACGTCGCTGGCGCGGTTCCGGCTTTCGCCACCGTCCACGGCGGACCGGCTGCGGGTGCTCGCCCAGCTGCCGTGGTTCGCCCGCAACGTCGTGCTCAAGGTCCTGTTGCGCCTGCGGCTGCGGCCGGTGGCCCGCCTGCTCGGCCACGACAGCCCGTACGACCCGTACTGAAGTCCTACTGGGTCAGCGGTTTCCCGACCTCCATCCTGGCCAGGCACACCGGGGCACCCGGGCTCGACAGCTGGACGCCGACGTGGTCGAACAGGCCGTCCACCGGCAGGAACATCGAGTGCAGACCGGCCTGGAACCAGACCGGGGTCCGCTTGCCCTCGAGGTCGATCAGGCCTTCCCCGCCGTCCGAAGTGAAGTAGTCCACCTTGAGCAGGTACCGGCCCAGCACCGCGGTGTCGAGCGGGATCCGCACGAGCGTCTCGCCGATGGTGTACCCGCAGTTCGGCACCGGGCCCGTGACGCCGCGGGAAACCGGGGCGACGCCGGTGATCCGGTGCGGGGTGCCGTTCGGGTCGAGCAGGTGCATCCGGCTGGTCGGCTGGTCGAAGTGGGCGCCGGGCAGCAGCCCGACCACGCGCGACGCGAAGGAATCCGCCCCGAACCATTCGAACACCACGTCGGACGGGACGAAGTCGTCGTAGAAGACGAGATCCGGGTCTTCGGCCAGCGCGGCACGGACGTTGGCGACGTACTGGCCGGCGTGCTCGAACCGCATCCCGGGCGACAGCTGCAGGAAGCCCACGGTGGAACTCGCGAGCAAAAGCACGCAGACGGCTAGGGCGATCGGCCGTTCCCGCTTTCCGCCGGACGGCGCACCTTCGCCGGGTGGCAGGAAAGCGAACGCGCCACAAAGGGCGGCCGCCAGCGCCAGTTCGGCGAGGTACCGCGGATCGTCCCCGGCCGCGGGGCCGACCTCGCGCAGCCGCGTCAGCGCCAGCAGCGCGACGTCCACGGCGACCAGGACCCCGAGCAGCGCCCAGGCCCGCCACGCCCGGCGGCCACCCGCGCGCACCCCGGCGATCAGCACGCCCACCGCCGCCAGGAACACCACGACGACGACCGCGAACGGCGAAGGCGCCCAGGTCGCGCCCGGTCCGGGGCCGGACCACGGGCCGCCCGCGAGGCCCGGGAGCAGGGTGTCGCCGAGCATCCGGCCGGTCAGGTCCGCGACCGACCCGGCGGACATCGGCGTGCCGCCCGGGGTCACCTGGCTCGAGGTCAACGTGAGGTAGCCGGTGACGAACGCCGCCAGCAGCAGGACGTGCCCCGCCCAGTAGCGCGCCCGGTCGCGAAAGGACTGTCCGAGCAGGACGGTCACGCCGGCCAGCACCAGCGGGATCACCGCGGCCTTTTCGTAGAAGGCCAGCCCGAAGAGCGTCCACGCGAAGGTGCCCAGCCACCAGCGGCCGCCGTCCTGGAAGTACCGGACCTGCGCGTGCAGCGCGCCGGCGGTCGCGAGCACGACCGGCACGATCTGGACGCCGTAGGCCCACCACAGCGTCGGGACCAGCAGCAGCGTCGAGGCCGTGAACACGGTGAACGGCACCAGGATCGCCCACCGGCGGCCGAAACAGCGCACCAGCAGGCACCAGAACAGCACCGACATGAGCGCCCGCATGAGCAGCAGTGGCGCCATCATCAAGGGGAAGTTCAACGGCGCCCACGCGGTCAGCACCGCGGCGAGGAAGAACCCGCCCGGCGTCAGGTGCCCGTGGTAGTCCTGGAACAGGAAGCCGAGGTCGAACGGCCCGGCCGCGGCGGCCCGGTACGTCACCACGAAGTCGTCCTGGGCGAAATTCCCGTGCAGCGCCGCCCAGGCGTGCAGCGCGAACGGGACCAGGCCCGCGACGAAGGCGGCGATCACCACCGCCGGCACTCTCCGGCGCACCCGCGGCTCTTCGGTCAGTTCCTCAAGCACGCGGTCCTCACTTCTTGCACGCCGGTGGCTGGCACATGAGCTTGCTCAGTGCCTGGTAGAAGACGTCGGAGATCTTGCGCGGGTCCGGCGTGGTGAACGATTCGCCACCGGTCGCGGCCGAAACCTGCTGCAGTTCCTTGGCGTCGATGTCCGGGCCGATGCCGATCCCGATCACCGGCAGCGGTTTGCGCGGGTCCTGCAGCTTGCCGAGCTCGGCGAGCAGCCCGGGCAGCCCGATCGAGTCGCTGTCCTCGTTGCGGCCGTCGGTGAGCACGACGACGACGTTGATCCGGCCGAGTTTCCAGCTCTGCCGGGCGTTCTGGTACGCGGCGAGGATCGAGTCGTACAACCCGGTGGCGCCGCCGGGTTTCGGTTTGACCGCCTGCAGCGTCGCCAGGCCGCCCTGGGCGAGCTGGTCCGCGATGGACCGCATCGGCAGCAGTTCCTTGTAGTCGCGGTCGCCCTCGAGCTTGGTGGAGAACAGCCACAGCCCGAGTTCGGTCGTCGGCTTGAACAGCCCGAGGCCCTGCGTCGCGGCCTCCAGCGTCAGCGCCATCCGGCTGCGGCCGGTACCGGGCACGGTCGCGGCCATCGAGCCGGACACGTCGAGCAGCACCTGGACGCGGGCGCTCAGGTTGGCCCCGGCCCAGGCCTGCAGCACGCCATACATCGCTTCGGGGGTCGGCGGGCCGACCGGCCGCGGCGCGGAGCTCGTGCGGGTGTCCGTCGGCCGGTCGCCCAGCAGCTGGCCGGCCGGCGTCCGGAACCCGGCGTCGGCGAAGGCCTTCGTGGCCGTCTGGTCGAGCAGCAGCCGCAGGAACCGCTCGGCCGCCGAGCGCGACGCGTCCGACGCGCGCGGCAGCACGACGTACGGGTAGTCGAAACTCGGCACCCCGACGGCCGGGTAGGCGGCGACGAGCTTGCGCGCCAGCACGGACTGTTCCGACGCGGGTGACGCCGTGAACGGCTCCTTCACCGCCGAGAGCTTGCGGATCTCCTCGGTGAACGCCGCGGCCGGGTCGGGCGCGTCCTTGGTCAGCTGCTGCAGGCCGATCAGCGCGGCGATCGCGGCCGGATCGCGGCCCGGGTCGGGCAGCCCGACCGGGCTGCCGGCGACGACGTCCGACCAGGACGGTGACTTCGCCGGCCACCCCGCCTGTTTCGCGACTTCGTCGGTCAGCGCCAGGACCACGGGTGAGCTCGCCACCGACTGACCGGTCTCCGGCAGGTTCCACGCGCCGCCGTCGCGGGCCTGCAGCAGCCAGGTGCTCGACTCCGGCACCCAGACGTCGGGCCCGTTCGCGCCGTTGGCTTCGAGGGCCGCCGCGGTGGCCGTCGACGCGCTGGCCGTGACCTCCACGGTGTAGCAGTCGGGTCCCGGCACCGACCGGGCCAGCGCCGTGAGCACCGGCGCGATGTCCGGCGCCGCGGTGATGCGGACCGGTGTCGTGGTGTCACAGCCACCGCTCGCCAGCCGGTTCCTCAGGTAGTCCACCCCGAACCAGGCGAGCAGGGCCACCACGAGCAGCACGCTGAGGACGACGACCCGCGCGTCGATGCGCCGGGCCCACGCCGGGTGTGCCGCCATGCACGTACCTTCCCTCGTAAAGAGTCTGCAGCTTGCCAGCCGGGTGAGCGGGAAGCCAGAGGCGATAGCGGAAAGTCACCGTCGCCGGATGAGCTCGTGGTGAAGGAATTGCGTGGTGCCGCCAAGTTGGTGACAGACCGGAACTGCGTAACATTTTCGCTTGACGCCCGTCCCACATGGGTAACAGCACGATGGCGGATCGCGGGGACGATTTCGCCGTCCCCGAAACCGGCGATGAGGCACCGAACGGAGACTCGACCCGTGCGCACGATGTACGACGCGGTCACGGCCGCGAACATCCCCGCCGGCGGACAACTGGTCGCGGGATACATCGACAAGATCAAGCTGGAACCGTGGTCGGCCGCCGACTGGGCCCGTTTCCCCGACGCGATCAAGGTCACGATCGCCAAGAAGGCGAGCACCAACGACGGGCACGTCCTCGATGTCGAGCCCGGTGACGCCGCCCCGGGCGAGGCGCCGGGCTGGGTCCGGATGCGACGCGCGGCGGGCGCCGACCCGACGGTCTACTGCAACCTCTCGACCTGGCCGTCGGTGCGCTCGGCGTTCTCCTCGGCCGGCGTCGCCGAACCGCACTACTGGATCGCGCACTACAACGGCGATCCGACCATCCCGGACGGTGCCGTCGCCAAGCAGTACCGCGGCGACATCGCCCCGGGTTACGACGTCTCGTCGGTCGTCGACTTCTGGCCCGGAGTGGACGGCAAGGGATCCGACTCGACTGGAGTGGAGATCATGGAGCGCATCACCGTCACCCCGCCGAACGCCGAGCAGAACACGGTGCGGGTCTTCCTGTCCGGCAGCCCGGGCGCGGCCGTGATCGTCCGCCCGCGGCTGGGCGGCGACGGCTTCTCGAAGCCGATGTGGATCGGCGACATCTTCGCGTGGGGCAACGACCACAACGGCGTCGGGCACAACCCGGCCCAGACCTCGGGGTACAACTCGAGGCTGACTTCGCACCGGCGGTACGACCTGCCGGGCGCGATCTGGGCGGACGTCACCTACAGCTCCACGGATCCGTTCGAGATCGACATCGTCGGATGACGCTGTGGGACAGCACGCGTTCACGCGGGCGGCAGGGCGCGGCACAGCACGTCGACCGTTGCGGCGTAAGCGTGTTCGGGCGGCGTCGCGTACCCGACCACCAGTCCGTCCATTGTGGACATAGTGCTCGCCGGGTGCCGGAAGGCGGCCAGGCCGTCGAGTGCGAGGCCCTGCCACGTCGCGGCCGTCACCGCGGACTTCTCGGTCCCCGGCGGCAGGCGCAGCACGGCGTGCAGCCCCGCGGCGACGCCGGTGGGCACCACGTGCGGCGCCTGCGCGGCGAGCGCGGCGACCAGCAGGTCGCGGCGGC
Organism: Amycolatopsis sp. NPDC049252; assembly: GCF_043197175.1. Lineage (NCBI taxonomy): Bacteria > Bacillati > Actinomycetota > Actinomycetes > Pseudonocardiales > Pseudonocardiaceae > Amycolatopsis > Amycolatopsis sp. NPDC049252. Next base: position 414,184 of record NZ_JBICSQ010000003.1, on the reverse strand, counting down.
GGCGGTAGCGCTGCCGCATCCGCCGGATGTGCTTGTCGTACGCGCCGGATCCGACGAATTCGGCCAAGGTCAGCTGATCGAGCACGCCCGCCCAGGCCTCGCGTTCGCCCTTCACCGCGAGGACGGCGTCGACGAGGTGGTCCGGCAGCACCAGCCACCCGAGCCGCAGCGCGGGTGAGAGGCTCTTGCTGACCGAGCCGGCGTAGACGACGTGGTCCGGGTCGAGACCCTGCACCGCGCCGACCGGCTTGCGGTCGTAGCGGAACTCGCCGTCGTAGTCGTCCTCGACGACCAGCCCGCCGGTCGCGCGGGCGTGGCCGACGACGGCGGTGCGGCGGTCGTGGTGCAGCGGCCCGCCCGTCGGGAACTGGTGCGCGGGCGTGAGCAGCACCGTGCGGACGTCCGCGGTCAGCTCGTCGACGCACGCGCCGTTTTCGTCCAGCGACAGGGGAATCGTCGGCACCGAAGCGGCCGTGAGGATCGAGCGGTGGAAGGCCAGGCCGTAGGACTCCACGGCCAGCGGGCCGGGCAGCACCGCGGGGAACAGCAGCCGCAGCGCGTGCGCGAACCCGGAGCACACGACGATCCGGTCCGGGGTCGTCCGCACCCCGCGGGCGCGCGCGAGGTACCCGGCCAGCGCCTCCCGCAGTTCGGGGCGGCCGCGCGGGTCGCCGGGGCCGAACGCGTCGTGCGGGGCGACGTTCAGCGCGCGCCGCGCGGCGGCGAGCCACGCGGTGCGCGGGAACGACGTCGCGTCCGGCTGGCCCTGGCGGAGGTTGAACCACGGCTTCGGCGGCTCAGGCGCCTTCTTCGGCGTCCGGGCCGGTGCGAGGAGTTCCACGCGGTCGGCGACCCGCGTCCCGGAGCCCTGGACGGCGGTGAGCCAGCCTTCGGCGACCAGGTCGGCGTAGGCGTCGGCGACGGTGTTGCGGGCGAGCCCCAGGTCGGCGGCCAGCGAGCGGTACGGCGGCAGCCGGGTGCCCGGGGCGAGCCGCCCGGTGCGGACGGCGTCGCGCAGCGCGGTGCTGAGCACGGCTCGCTTGCCGCCGGTGCCGGACAGCTCCAGGTGCAGATCGGCCCCCAGCCGCTCCCCCAGATTGACCCACGATTCCGGCACGGAAATGCACCCTACACGGCGGTCACTTCGGCTCTAGATTTTTGCTCATGACGCACCGCATCACCTTCGCCAAGACCGCACCGAAGGCCTTCAAGGCCCTGATCGGCTTCGACGCCGCCGCCCGCGCCGGGCTCGACCCCGCGCTGGTGGAGCTGGTCCAGATCCGGACCGCGCAGCTCAACCGCTGCGCCTACTGCCTGCACATCCACACCTCGGACGCCCGCAAGGCCGGCGAGAGCGAGGAGCGGCTGCACCTGATCGCCGTGTGGCACGAGGCCGCGAACTTCTTCAGCGAGCCGGAGCTGGCCGCGCTGGCCCTGACCGACGCCGTCACGCTGATCTCGACGGGCGGCGTCCCCGACGACGTCTACACGCGGGCCGCCGGGCAGTTCGGCGAAGAGGAACTCGCCCAGCTGCTCGCGCTGATCCTCACCAGCAACACGTGGAACCGCATCGCCATCACCACGGCGAAGGTGCCCGGCACGGACGAGCGGGTGGCGTGATCCGGGAAACGCGCGAAGAAACGCGGAAGAACCACCATCCCCCGGCGATGGTGGTTCTTCCGCTGGTGCCCCTCAGTCCGCGAGAGCCAGCAGATCCTCCTCGACGACCGGTTCTTCGGCCACGCGCTTCCGCGCCACCAGACCGGAAATCGCGACCAGCAGGCCCAGCACCGCGATGCCGGTGACCACGCTCAGCGCCGGCGTCAGGCCGGTCAGCAGCGCGGCGGGGGACGCCTCACCGCCGCCGTTGGCGGTCAGGACCGCCGTCACCACCGCCAGGCCGATCGCGCCGCCGACCTGCAGCGACGTGTTGAGCAAGCCGCCCGCCAGGCCCTGTTCGTCGTCCGCGATGCCGTTCGTGCCCTGGATGTTGAGCGACGAGAACGCCAGCGTGAAGCCGATCCCCAGCAGGATCATGCTGGGCAGGACGTAGGCCGCGTACCCCGAGTGCTCGTCGACCCGCAGGAACAGCGCGTAGCCGATGACGTGCGCGACGACGCCCGCGAAGATCGTGCGGGGCGTGCCGACGCGGTCGATCAGCGGCTCGATGCGGGGCGAGCCGAACGCCACGATCAGCGCCGCCGGCAGGAAGCCCAGCGCCGTCTGCAGCGCGGACCAGCCCAGCACCCGCTGCAGGTACAGCATTACGACGAACTGGAACCCGATGTACGCGCCGAAGAACAGCGCGCCGCCGAGGTTGGCGCGGGCCAGCGGGCCCGAGCGCAGGATTCCCAGGCGCAGCAACGGGTGCGCGCTGCGCTTCTCGATGAGGACGAACGCCGCGAGCAGCGCGATGGCGACCACGAACGTGATCAGCGTGCGCGGCGAGGCCCAGCCGACCTGCGGGGCCTCGACCACGCCGAACACCAGCAGCAGGGAACCGAGGGCGCCGGTGATCGCCCCCGGGAAGTCGTACCCGCGGCCCTCTTCGCGGCGGTAGGACGGGATCAGCTTCCAGGCGGCGACGAACGCGAACACGGCGATCGGCGCGGGGAGCAGGAACGTCCAGCGCCAGCCGACCTCGGTCAGCAGCCCGGAGAACACCAGCCCGGCGGAGTACCCGCTGGCGCCGAAGACGGCGAAGATGCTGATCGCCTTGTTGCGGGCGGGGCCTTCGTGGAACGTCGTGGTGATGATGGACAGGGCGGCCGGCGCCGTGAACGCGGCGGCGAGGCCCTTGACGAACCGGCTCGCGATGAGCAGCGCGCCGTCATCGACGAGGCCGCCGAGCAGCGAGGCCAGCGCGAACACGGCGACCGCGACGAGGAAGACGCGGCGGCGGCCGAGCAGGTCGGCGGTGCGCCCGCCGAGCAGCAGCAGCCCGCCGTAACCCAGGACGTAGCCGCTGACGACCCATTGCAGCGCGGCGGTGGACAGGCCCAGGTCGGCCTGGATGGCGGGCAGAGCGACACCGACCATCGACACGTCGAGTGCGTCGAGGCCGATGACGATGGACACCGTGAGCAGGACACCCCAGAGGCGCGCGTCCCACCGGGTCGAGGTGGTGGACAGGTCCGCGGAAGAACTCATGACGGCGACAGTACATGCATACGCATTTAATGTCTAAGCATCTTATGCGTTTGCATCTGATGCCTGTGCATGCTAGATTGGTCGCCGTGAGCGACGTCGCTGAGCAAGGCCTGGTCGAGGAGTGGCACGAGCTGCTGGCCCGCTATTCGGCCGTGTTCAGCACGCTCGAATGCCGCCTGCAGGAGCGCCACAGCATCGGCGCGAACGAGTTCGAGGCGCTGGAGCGCCTGGCCACCTGCGACTTCAAGTGCCGCTCGGCCGACCTCACCGGCGCGATCCACCTGAGCCAGAGCGCCACGTCCCGGCTGGTCGCCCGGCTGGAGAAGGAAGGCCTGGTCGAACGCGCGCTGTGCGACGCGGACCGGCGCGGCATCTTCGTGACGATCACCGACGCCGGCCGGGAAAAGTACCTCGCGGCGAAACAGACGCACCGCGAGGTGCTGAACGAGACCCTGCGCTGAGTCCTAGCCGACCGGGCCTTCGGCCGCTGTCACCGGCAGCTGCTGTGACGCCCCGGACGCGCCCGACACCGTCAACGTCAGCTGGTCGCCCGGGTGGTGGGTGTCCATCACGTTCGTCAGGGTGGTCGCCGAGTCGATCGGCTTGCCGTTGATGGCCGTGATGACGTCCCCGGCCGCGAGGCCCGCCCGCTGCGCCGGCCCGCGCGCGACGACGTCGCGGACCTGGGCGCCGCCGCCCTGGCCGTCCGACACCGAGACGCCGATGAACGCCGTCTTGCCGATGTGGATCTTGTCCGTCGCGGTGCCCGCGACGATCTGGTGCGCGATGTCGACCGCCTGGTTGATCGGGATCGCGAAGCCCTGCCCGCCGGCGCCGCTGCGGCGGCCGTTGAGCTGGTAGCCCGTCGACGCGGCGGTGTCGACGCCGATGACCTGCGCGTCCGCGTTGACCAGCGGCCCGCCGGAGTCACCCGACTCGATGTTCGCCTTGACCTGGATCAGGCCGGTGAGCTGCTCGGACGACCCGCTGGACTCGTCCGACGCGGTGATCGACTGGCCGAGCGCGGCGACCGTGCCCGGCGCGGGCACCGGGTCGCCGCCGCGGCCGCCCGCGTTGCCCAGGCCGAGGATCTGGTCGCCGACCTTGACCTTCGACGAGTCGCCGATGGCGGCCGTCGGCAGCCCGGAGGCGTCCTCGAGCTGGATGACCGCGACGTCCTCGCTGCGGTCGTAGCCCACGACGTGCGCGGTGTAGGTGTCGCCGGTGCCGATGCTGGTGACCTTGATGCTGGTCGCGCCGGCCACGACGTGGTTGTTCGTGAGGACCTCGCCGTCGGCGGTCAGCACGATGCCGGTGCCCGCCGCGGCCGCGCCCTGCAGGCCCAGTTCGGTGTTGACGTTGACGATCGCCGGGTTGACCTTCGCGGCCACGGCGTCGGCGTCGAGCACCGTGGCCGACGCGCTCGGCTGCCCGGAGAAGCCGAAGTTCTGGTTGCCCGACGCGCTGGGACTGTTCGCCGAGATCAGGTGCCCGATGCCGAGCCCGGCCACGACGGCCAGCGCGATCGCGACGACGGCCACGGTCAGCGCGCGCAGCGGGTTCCGCTTGCGCGGCGGCGGCTGGTACGCGGGTGGCGGATAGCCGTACCCGGCACCCTCCTGGCCGTAGAAGCCGTGGGGGGCAACCTCACGGCCGTACTGGGGCTGGCCGTACTGCGGCTGGCCGTACTGGGGCTGCGTGTACTGCGGCGGGTACGGGCGGCCCCACTGGTCGCGCGGCTGGTCCTGGGGCTGCGGCTGGTAGTAACCCGGCTGGTAGTAGCCCTGTGGGTACTCCCCCTGGCCCTGGCCGTAGAAATCCTGGCCGTAGGAGTCCTGACCATAGGAGTCCTGGCCATAGGAGTCCTGGCCATACGGATCCTGGCCGTGGGGGTGGTCCCCGCCCTGCGGCCGCCGGTCGTACTCGCTCATGCCCTTGCTCCCAGCCCTCGGCAAGTCTTCGCCTCTGCCAGCAAACGCCGCGTTCCTGAGAATTTCCTTGTCCGGTTCCATGGAGTTGCTGTGGATGTACCCACCCGAACGCCGGGACCGGTCCCGTGTGATCGACGTTACCCTTTCCGCATGAAGCGCACCGCCGTGCTGGTCGCGGCCGCTTTCCTGGCCGCCGGCTGCAGCGGCACCACCGGCGGGACGCCGTCACCGGCCTCTTCGGGGTCGACGTCGGTGGCGGCCGAACCGCACCGGCTGGTGTTCGACGTCTCGGGCACGGCCGTCGTCACCACGCTGACCTGCACCGTCGACGGCAAAACGACGGAGGAGAAGAACGTGAAGCTGCCCTGGAGCCGCACGTTCAGCTTCCCGGCGCACACCGGCAAGCACGAGTACCAGGTCGTCATGCAGTACTCGGACGGCTCGGTGGACGCGACGGCGAAGGTGGACGGGCGGCTCCAGACCAGCAGCAGCGGCGGCGGGGACGGCGCCGGCACCCAGTCGATGAACGGCGACTTCACCGACTGAGCGCCACCCCCGACCGGATCGCCTCGGTGACGCGGTCGGCGCGCTCGCAGATCTCGCCCACGGTCGCGACGGCTTCACGCAGTGCGGTGTCCTCGGGCAGACCCGCTAGCTGAACCTCGATGCTCACCCGGGCCGTCACCGCCGCCGCGCGAGCCGCTTCGGCCGCCGCCGCGAGGTCGGTCACCACCCGGGGGTCCGGCGGCACCCGGTCCACCAGGTCCAGAACCACCGCCGCCGCGGCGATCACGTCCGCGGGCGGCACGCACGCACCCCGCCGGGCGTCGAGCAGCGCGTCCGGGTTGCCCGAGGCCCGGCTGACGGTGGTGACCGCGTGCGCGTCCTTCTCCGCCAGCCGCAGCGCATGCATGCTCAACGCCTGCGCCTCGGCCACGACGTCACGGTCCTCGGCACAGCCCGCCACCAGAGCGGCGGCCTGCGCGACGTGCAAAGCCGCCGTCGTCCCGCCGCCGGGTGACGCGTCGCGGGACGCGAGGGCTTTCAGGAAGTCGCTCATGATCTGGTCACGCATGACTCACCTCCGGATCCGTTCCATGGCCGGGTCGAACAGGGGCTCCGCCGCCACGGTGGCCGGGACCCGGCGGCCGAAGTACTCGATCTCCACCCCGCTCCCGACGTCCACCGACGCCGGGAGCCAGGCGTAGGCGATCGGCTTCCCGATCGTGTAGCCGTACGCCGCGCTCGTGACGTACCCGGCCGGGGCGCCGTCGGCGAACACCGGTTCCTTGCCCAGCACCACGGTCCGGCCGTCGTCGATCGTGAGGCACCGCAACCGCCGTGACGCCGTCTCCTCGCTCCGGCCCTCGATCGCGTCACGCCCGAGGAAGTCGCCCTTGGCCGGCCGTACCGCGAACCCGACCCCGGCTTCGTACGGGTCGTGCTCGGTGGTCATGTCGGTGCCCCACAACCGGTAGCCCTTCTCCAGCCGCAGGCTGTTGAACGCCGCTCGCCCACCGGCGATGACGCCGAGGGACTGTCCGGCCGCCCAGAGCGCGTCCCACAACCGCAGGCCGTTGTCGGCGCTGGTGTAGATCTCCCAGCCGAGTTCGCCCACATAGGACAGTCGCATCGCGACGACCGGCACCCCGGCGATCCGCGCCTTGCGGGCCCGGAAGTACTTCAACCCGGCGTGCGAGAAGTCGTCCTGGCTCAACGGTTGCACGAGGTCCCGCGCGAGCGGGCCCCAGACGCCGATGCAGCACGTGCCGCCGGTGGTGTCGCGGACCTGGACACCGTCCGGCTTGTGCTTCAGGAAGTGGTCGACGTCGATGTTGCCGTTGATGCCGACCTGGAAGAGGTCCGGGCCGAGCCGCGCCACCGTGACGTCGCTGCGGACGCCGCCGGCTTCGTCCAGCATCAAGGTGTAGGTGACCGAGCCGACGGACTTGTCGAGCTGGTTGGTCGTCAGCGACTGCAGGAACTCCAGCGCCCCCGGGCCGGAGATTTCCACCCGCTTCAACGGGGTCATGTCGTAGAGCGCGACCTTGTTCCGCGTGTGCCAGGCCTCGGCCGCCGCGATCGGCGAGTGGAACTGCGCGGACCAGCCGTCGCGCGCGGGCGGCAGCCAGTCGTGCGGCAGCTTCTTCAGCAGCGGCGCGTTGGCCTCGAACCAGTGCGGCCGCTCCCAGCCGCCGGCCTCCAGGAACACCGCACCCAGCTCGCGCTGCCGCACGTGGAACGGCGTCACCCGCAGATCGCGCGGGGAAAGCTTGGGCTGCAAAGGGTGCAGGATGTCGTAGACCTCGACGAAGTTCTGCTGCGCCGTCTCGTGCACGTACGACGGCGCGAGCTGGACGTCCTCGAAGCGGTGGACGTCGACCTCGTGCAGGTCGGTCTCCGACCGGCCGTCGACGAGCAGCTCCGCGACGGCCTTGGCGATGCCCGCGGAGTGCGTCACCCAGACGGCTTCGGCGAGCCAGAACCCGCGGACGTCGGCCGATTCGCCGACCAGCGACTGGCCATCCGGGGTGAAGGAGAAGATGCCGTTGAAGCCTTCCTCCACCTTGGCCTGCCGCAGTGCGGGAAGCAGCAGCCGGCTCTGCTCCCACGACGGCGCGAAGTCCTCCTCGGTGAACGGCAACATCGACGGCATGGCGCTCTCCGTCACCGACGGGTCCAAAGTAGACTCCTCGACCGGCATCGGCCGGTGCGCGTAGGAGCCGATGCCGATGCGGTCGACGTGCTCGCGGAAGTACAGGTCCTGGTCCTGGTGGCGCAGGATCGGCAGGCTCGCTTCGACCTCCTCGGTGTTGCGTCCGACGAGCTCGTCGATCCGCCCGGTCTTGACGTACTGGTGTGCCAGCGGCAGCAGCGGGACGTCCATCCCCACCATCGCGCCGATCTCGCGGCCCCAGAACCCGGCGCACGACACGACGATGTCCGCCGGGAAGTCACCCTGGTCGGTCCGGACGCCGGTGACGTGCCCGCCTTCCTGCAGCACGTCTGTGACGCGCGTGGAGCCGACGAACCGGGCCCCCCGCGCGGTGGCCCGCTCGGCGAGGACTTCGACGGCTTTCGCGGCTCGCGCGAGGCCGTCGGTCGGCACGTGCAGCGCGCCGAAGACCTGCGAGCCGTCGAGCAGCGGCCAGCGGCGGACGCACTCCCCGGCGTCGATCAGCGAACCCTGGACGCCCCACGACGTCGCCCAGCCGTGCTTGCGCTTGAGGTCCTCCCAGCGGGCCGGCGTTGTCGCGACCTCCATGCCGCCGACCTGCAGGAAACAGTCCAGCTCCAGGAACTTCGAGACGGTGTACTTCGCGAACTCCGTCATCGTCTTGGACGCGTTGGTCTGGAACACCAGGCCGGGCGCGTGGGACGTCGACCCGCCGGTGCGCGGCAGCGGGCCCTGGTCGAGCACGGTGACGTCGGACCAGCCGCGGGCGGTCAGCTCGTCGGCCAGGTTCGCGCCGACGATGCCGGCGCCGATGATCACGGCTTTCGGTGCGGTCATGGCGGAACTCCTATCGGAACACAACAGTGCTGTTGCCGTTGAGCAGGACGCGGCGTTCGCAGTGCCAGCGGACCGCGCGGGACAGGGCGAGTGCTTCGGCGTCGCGGCCGACGGTCACCAGCTCGCGCGGCGAGTAGGTGTGGTCGACGCGCGCGACCTCCTGCTCGATGATCGGGCCTTCGTCGAGGTCGGGCGTGACGTAGTGCGCGGTCGCGCCGACGTACTTCACCCCGCGGTCGTAGGCCTGGTGGTAGGGCTTGGCGCCCTTGAAGCCGGGCAGGAACGAGTGGTGGATGTTGATCGCGCGGCCTTCGAGCTTGAGGCACAGGTCGTTGGACAGCACCTGCATGTACCGCGCGAGCACCACGAGATCCGCCTGGTACTCGCCGACGAGGTCGAGCAGCCGCTGCTCGGCCTCCGGCTTGGTCTCCGGTGTCACGGGCACGTACTCGAACGGCACGCCGGCCGCCTCGGCCATCGGCCGCAGGTCCTCGTGATTGGAGACGACGACGGCGATGTCCGCGCCGAGGCTGCCCGCGCGCCAGCGGAAGAGCAGGTCGTTGAGGCAGTGCCCGAACTTCGACACCATCACCAGCAGCCGAGGCGGCGTCCCGTCGGAGAAGTCGACCTCCATCCCGAACTCTCCGGCGACCACGGCGAAGTCGCGGCGCAGATCGTCCACTGTGGTCGGTTCAGGCGCGGTGAACGACGTGCGCAGGAACAGCGAGCCGCGGACGTCGTCGTCGAACTGCTGGTGCTCGACGATGTCGCAGCCCTGCCCGACGAGGAACGTCGTGACGGCGTGCACGATGCCGGACCGTTCGGGGCACTTGAGCGTCAGGGTGAAGGTCACGAGACGTACTCCAAACTCGCGTCGGCCAGCCACGCGTGGAAGTAGTCCGAAAAGGACTGCCGCACGAGGATGGTGAAGCCCTCTTCGCGGACCATCAGCACGATCCCCGTGCGCGCCAGCAAGGTCTGCACGCACGTACCGGGCGGGGACATCTCCAGGTCGATCGAGCACCCGTGCGCCAGCACGTCGGCGGCGTGCTCCCCGGTCAGCTGCACGGTGACCCGCTGCGCCGAGACGTCCACCACCGCGTCACTTTCACGGGACAGCGCCGCCTCCAGCTCGGCCTGGCGGCCGGGTTCGGCGAGCACGAGGTATTCGTCCGGGCCCATCCACAGGATGTCCAAGCCGTTGCCGCTCGTGAAGGTGCACGGCGCGGGCAGGTCGATGCCGAGCAGGCTGTGCCCGTCCCGGAGACGCACGGTGAGCTGAGTGCGGAACGGTTCTTCGACCGCGTCAACCGTCACGGCGGGCTCCTTCCTTGTCGAAGAGCACGGATTCGGTCACGGTCACCGGGACCACCCGGTCGCCGACCGGGACGTACAGCGTTTCGCCGATTCGCTCCCGGCCCGAGCGCACCAAAGCCAGCGCGAAGGTCCGTTCCAGCGCGGCGCTGTGGTAGCTGGAGGTGACGTGGCCGAGCATCCGCACCGGTGGTTCGGGCACGACGTCGGACTCGATGATCTGCGAGCCTTCGGGCAGCAGCACCGACGGATCCACCGGCAGCAGGCCGACGAGCTGCTTGCGGTCCGGGCGGTTGTTCTCGGCGCGAGCGAAGGAGCGCTTGCCGAGGAAGTCGGCCTTCTTCTTGGACACTGCCCAAGACATCCCGAGGTCCTGGGGTGTCACCGTGCCGTCGGTGTCCTGGCCGATGATCGGGTAGCCCTTCTCGGCGCGCAGGACGTGCATGGTCTCGGTGCCGTACGGCGTCGCTCCGGCGTCCACTATGGACTCCCACAGCGCGAGCCCGTACCACGAGGGGACGTTGATCTCGTAGGCCAGCTCGCCGGAGAAGCTGATCCGGCAGACCCGCGCCCGGATCCCGGCCACCTCGGCGTCCTGCCAGGTCATGAACCCGAAGGCCTCGTTGCTGACGTCGAGATCCGGCGCCAAGCGGCCGAGGACTTCGCGCGAACGGGGGCCGACCAGGGGGATCGTCGCCCAGTGTTCGGTGACCGACGTCGCGAAGACCTCCAGGTGCGGCCACTCCGTCTGGAGCCACTCCTCCATCCATTCGAGGACCATCGCCGCGTTGCCGGTCGTCGTGGTGACGAGGAACCGGTCCTCGGCGACGCGGATGACCGTGCCGTCGTCGATCACCATGCCGTCGACGCCGCACATGACGCCGTAGCGGATCCGGCCGACCTTGAGGGTGCTCATCATGTTCGTGTAGAGCATGTCGAGGAACCAGCCGGCGTCCGGGCCCTGGACGTCGATCTTGCCGAGGGTGGACCCGTCCATGACGGCGACGTCGGTGCGCGCCGCGCGGCATTCGCGCAGCACGGCGTCGTGCATGGTCTCGCCGGGCCGCGGGTAGTACCACGGCCGCTTCCACTGGCCGACGTTCTCGAACTCGGCACCGTGCTCGACGTGCCACGGGTGGATCGCCGTGACGCGCACGGGATCGTGCAGCTCACCGCGGTTGCGCCCGGCCAGCGCGGCGAACGACACCGGCGTGTACGGCGGCCGGAACGTCGTCGGCCGCTGTGTCGACAGATCGACGCCGAGGGCTTCCGCGGTGATGCCGGCGGCGAGCATGCCGGACGTCTTGCCCTGGTCGTGCGCGGTGCCGATGGTCGTGTAGCGCTTGATGTGCTCCAGCGAGCGCAGCCCGGCACCGGTGGCACGCAGGACGTCGGACACCGTGGCGTCGCGCTGCTGGTCGACGAACCGGGTGTCCACTTCGGACTCCGGTGCGGGCACCTGCCAGAGGATCTTCGCCTCCGGCAGGCCTTCGCCCGCCGCGGCACCCACGACGCTCACGTTCGGGAGCGAGCCGGCGGGTACGTACGCGCCCAGCCGGGGGTCGTAGCGCAGGGTGCCCCGCGCCTGGCTGTAGAGGTGCACCGCCGGGTTCCAGCCGCCGGACACGAGCAGCAGGTCGCATTCGACCCGCTCCCCCTGCGTCTCGCCCAGTTTCGCCACGTGGGCGGCCGTGATGTGGGAGTCGCCGTCGGTGCCGATGACGCCGTAGCCCTCGCGGGCGTCGACGATCCGCACGATCTCGGCGCCGGCCGCCGCCAGGTCGGACGCGGCGTCGTACGCGCTGTCGTTGGTGGTGAACACGACCACCCGCCGCCCGGCCAGGACGCCGTAGCGGTTCAGGTACGTGCGCGCGGCACCGGCGAGCATGATGCCGGGCCGGTCGTTGTCCGGGAACACGATCGGCCGCTCGTGGGCCCCGGTGGCCAGCACGATCTTTCGAGCCCGGATCCGCCACACCCGCTGCCGCGAGATCCGTTCGGGCGCGGCGGGCTCGCCCCGGCGCTCCAGGGCCAGCACGAACCCGTCGTCGTAGACACCGAACGCCGTGGTGCGCGAGAGGAAGCGGACACCGTCGGGCGCTTCGCCGCCGGGCTGGTCGTCCACGAGCAGGACCCGGCCCTCGGCTTCAGCCGCGGCGGCGAGCCCGGCGGGGCCGGCGCCGACGACCAGGACGTCACAGTGGGCGTGCTTGGCGTCGTAGCGCGCCGGATCCGGTTCGGTCGCCAGGCGGCCCTGGCCGGAGAGTCCACGCGCGACCAGGCCGTCGTACAGCTCGACGGTGGTCGCGCTCAGCATCGGCTCCGGGAACGGCGCTTCGATCTGCACCAGGGCGTTCGAGTCCTCGACACCCGCCGCGACGATGCCGCGCGGCCGTCCGTACTTGATGCTGGTCGCGACCTGGTGGATGCCGTTGGCCAGCAACGCGGAAGCCAGGGTGTCGCCGAGGAAACCGGTCAGTTCGCGGCCGTCGAAGGTGAACTTGAGCGGGACGCCGGAAAGCCGGGTCATGAGATCACCGGTTTCGGCTCGTCGAGGCGGTAGACCGCCAGGAGATCGTGGGTGCGGGTGTCGCGCACGGCGTTGAACCACCGGCGGCAGCCCGCGGAGTGGCTCCAGCGCTCGGCGAGCGGGCCGCTGGGGTTGGCGCGGAAGAAGACGAACTTCGCCCAGTCCTCATCGGACAGTGCGGCCGGGTCTTCGGGGTAGGCGACGTGGGCCTGGCCGCCGTAGTGGAACTCGGCCTCTTCACGCGGCCCGCACCACGGGCAGGGAATCAGTTGCATCAAAGGCTCCTAGTGCGCGACGGCGGCGGCGCCGTGCTCGTCGACGAGGGCACCGGTGGTGAACCGGTCCAAGGTGAACGGTTCGGCGTACTCGTGCGGCTTGCCCCGCGCGATGGTCGCCGCGAAGACGTCACCGACACCGGGCGTGGCCTTGAAACCGCCGGTGCCCCAGTTACAGTTGAGGAACAGGTTCTCGACCGGCGTGAGCCCGATGATCGGCGACGCGTCCGGGCTGACGTCGACGATCCCGGCCCACGTCCGCAGCAGGTGCGCCCGCGCGAACACCGGGAACAGCTCCAACGCGGCGGCCATCTGCTGCTCGATGATGTGGAACGAGCCGCGCTGGCCGTAGCCGTTGTAACTGTCGATCCCCGCGCCCATCACGAGTTCACCCTTGTGCGCCTGGGAAACGTAGACGTGCACGGCGTTCGACATGACGACCGTCGGGTGGATCGGCTCCAGCAGCTCGGACACCAGGGCCTGCAACGGATGCGACACGAGCGGCAGGTCCAGGCCGACCATCTTCGCCAGCACCGACGAGTGCCCGGCGGCGCACAGCGCGACCTTGCCCGCGGCGATCCGGCCGCGCGACGTCTCGACGCCCGTCACCCGGCCGTCCACTGTGGAGATTCCGGTGACCTCGCAGTTCTGGATGAGGTCGACGCCCATCGCGTGCGCGGCGCGGGCGAAGCCCCAGGCCACGTAGTCGTGCTTGGCGATGCCCGCGCGCGGCTGGTAGGTCGCGCCGAGCACCGGGTAGCGGACGTCCGGCGAGGTGTTGACGATCGGGCACAGCTCCTTGACGCCGCCGGTGTCGACCCACTCGGCGTCGATGCCGTTGAGCTTGTTGGCCTCGACGCGGCGGACGCTGTCACGGACGTCCTGCAGGCTGTGCGCGAGGTTCAGCACGCCGCGCTGGCTGAACAGGATCGGGTAGCCGAGGTCCTCTTCGAGGCCCTCCCACAGCTTGAGGGAGTGCTCGTAGATGCCGGAGCTCTCGTCCCAGAGGTAGTTGGAGCGGATGATCGTGGTGTTGCGGGCCATGTTCCCGCCCGCGAGCCAACCCTTCTCCAGCACGGCGACGTTCGTGATGCCGTGGACCTTCGCGAGGTAGTACGCGGTGGCGAGGCCGTGCCCGCCGCCGCCCACGACGATCACGTCGTAGGCCGGCCGGGGTTCCGGGTCGTCCCAGAGGAAGTCCGGGTGGTCCGGCAGGTCCGCGCCGGGGGTGCGAGGCATCCGAGTCCTCCTGGTCGACTTCTGATATATCAATTGTCGATGTAGGCTAAGCGGCATGAACCCACCGGTCAATCCCCCATCGCTGGCCGAACAGGCGTACCTCTTCGTCCGTGATCGCCTGGTCATGCTCGACATCCGGCCGGGCGACCCCATCAACGAGGAGTGGCTCGGCACCACCCTCGGCATGGGCCGCACGCCGATTCGCGAGGCGCTGAAACGCCTCGAGTCCGAGCGGCTGGTCGTCGCCTACCCGCGGCGGGGCACGTTCGCCACCGACGTCAACATCTCCGACCTCACCCACATCTCCGAGGTCCGGCGCACGCTGGAGCCGATGGCGACGGCCGCCGCGGCCGAGCGCGCGACCGCGGCCGACCGGATGACGCTCACCGAGCTGCGCGCGCAGCTCGACGCCGGCATCCCGGCCGGCGACAACGCCGAGCTGCTGCGCACCGACCTCGCCCTGCACCGGGCGATCTACCGGTGCGTGCACAACCCGTTCCTCGAGGACACGCTGATCCGGTACGACAACCTCGCGACGCGGATCTGGTGCGTGTTCGTGCCCCGGCTGCCCGGGATGGCCGGCCACGTCGACGAGCACGTCCCGCTCCTCACCGCGATCATCGAGGGTGACGCCGAGAAGGCCGCCGCGCTCACGCTCGAGCACGTCACCGGGTTCGAGACGGCCATCCGGGCGTTGCTCTAGAGACCGAGCCGGGCGCGGACCCAGTCGTGGAACTCGCCGATGTGGTGCTCGCTCGGCACGAGCACCCCGCCGCCGGCGTAGGCGCGCGAGTCCATCGCGAGCTGGCAGCGTTCGCACGCCTCGAAGTCCTGCAGGTTGACGCGGTGGAACAGCTCGACCGAGCGCGTCAGGTCGCGCCCGGACTCGACGACACCGGGCAGGTAGAGCCAGTCGCAGCGGACCAGCGTCCGGTCCGGGGCGAGCGGGAACATCCGGTGCAGGATCACGTGGTCCGGCACCAGGTTGACAAAAACCTGCGGCCGGATGGTGATCGCGTAGTACTTGCGGTCCTGGTCCTCGGTGACGCCGGGCAGCCGGTCGACCCCCTCGCTGCCGTCGATGGTGAACCCCTGGACGTCACCGCCGAAGGCCGCGCCGTGGCCGACGTAGTACTGCGCGGCGTACCCGTCGGCGAACTCCGGCAGGACCTCGGTGAGCTCGGGGTGGATCGTCGCGCAGTGGTAGCACTCCATGAAGTTCTCGATGATCTGTTTCCAGTTCGCCTTCACGTCGTACTCGATGCGCTTGCCCAGCGCCAGGCCGTCGACGCCGTACGCCTCGATCGCGTCCGCGCCGCCGAGCCGTTCGGTGACCGCGGCGACGACGCTCCCGTCGAACGGCGGCGGCTCGTCGGCCAGGCAGACCCAGGCGTAGCCGAGCCACTCGCGCAGGTGGACGCGGGTGAGGCCGAACGTCGTGCGGTCGACGTCGGGCATGCCGGTGAGGTTGGGCGCGGCGATCAGCTTGCCGTCGAGCCCGTACGTCCAGGCGTGGTACGGGCACTGGAACGCGCGCTTCACGGTGCCGGACTCGTCGGTGCACAGCCGCGCGCCGCGGTGGCGGCAGACGTTGAGGAACGCGTTCAGCTTGCCGTCCCGGCCCCGCGAGACCAGCACGCTCTCCTTGCCGACCTGAACCGTCTCGAACGCGCCGGGGCCGGCGAGGTCCGCGCTGCGCACGGCGCAGAACCAGTCCGCCTCGAAGATCTTCGACTGCTCCAGCGCGAAGATCGCCGGATCGGTGTAGTAGGTGCCGGGCAGCGTGGCGAGCAGGCTCGGCGGGAGATCGGTTGCGGTCACCGGCGTGGTCCTCTCCGCGGATCAGTTCGGGAGTAGTTGCGCAGAACGCGTCTTGTTGCTCACTCCGGAACAGAGTGACTGCCGCCAGCCAACGATGTCAACCCAAGTTTTTCAACGCCCACCAAGACTCCCGCCCCACTCCGGACGACACGCGTACTCAGCCGGACGACACGCGCACGCAGATGGACGACACACCGGCCGAGGCCGTGTCGTCCATCCAGGTACGCGTGTCGTCCGGGCAGGTACGCGTGTCGTCCGGCCAGGTACGCGTGTCGTCCGGCTGGGTCAGACAGCGGGGCCGTGGATGGCGCGGCGGAAGAGGGTTTCGATCTCCTCGCGGGTCGGGCGGGGGTCGGCCAGGGCCGCCTGCATCAGGAGACCGCAGAACAGGCCGGCCAGGAGACGGCCGGTGAGCGGGTCGGTGCGGAGGCCGTAGAGCTCGGTCAGGGCGTCGTCCCAGGCCGCGCTCGCCTTGCGGAGCGGCGGCCGGTGCAGGGCCGCGACGTACAGGTCGTACTCGACGACCGTGTCCCGGTACTGCTCGTTGATGTACCCCATGACCAGGTCGGCCAGCGCCGCGGCGAAGTCGGCGTCCGGTGGGAGGGCGGCCTCCCACTCCTTCAGCGCGTAGACGTTCTTCTCCGCCGCCTCGTGCAGCGCCACTTCCAGCAGGTCGTCCAGCGTCGCGAAGTGGTAGGTCGTCGAGCCCAGCGGGACGTCGGCCTTCGCGGCGACCGCGCGGTGCGTGAGCCCGTCGATGCCCCGCTGCGCGACCACCTCGATCGCCGCCTTGGCGATCCGCGCACGCCGGTCGGGATCGTTGGGGCCACGACGCCGGGTCCCCGCGGATTCGCTCTTCGTCATCGCTGCCGAAACCCTCCTTGTGGACATCTGTACACGTCTCGCGTACAAATGTACGCACTCAACGCGCCGAGCAGCCACTACCGAGTCCGGAAGGGGCCGCCATGAAAGACCTGCACATCGACGGGATCTGGACGGACGCGTCCGGAGGCACCGCCTCCGACGTGCTGAACCCCGCCACCGGCGAGGTGATCGAAAGGGTCGCCGAAGCCGGCCGCGAGGAAGTCGACGCCGCCGTCAGAGCGGCCGAAAAGGCCTTCGACGACGGCCCGTGGCGGAAGACGACCGCCACCGAGCGCGGCGAACTGCTGCGACGCGTCGCCGACCTGCTGGTCCGCGACCGCGAGGAGCTGGCCCGCACCGAGAGCCTCGACACCGGCAAGACGCTGGGCGAGGGCCGGATCGACATCGACGACGTGACGAACGTCTTCCGCTACTACGCCGACCTGGCCGGCAAGGACGCCGGGCGGATCGTCGACGCGGGCAGCGCGACCGTCGTCAGCCGGATCGTCCACGAGCCGGTCGGCGTCTGCGCCCTGATCGCGCCGTGGAACTACCCGCTGCTGCAGATGTCCTGGAAGGTCGCCCCGGCGCTGGCCGCGGGCAACACGGTCGTGCTGAAGCCGAGCGAGGTCACGCCGCTCACCACGATCAAGCTGGTCGCCCTGCTCGAAGAGGCCGGGACGCCGCCGGGAGTGGTCAACCTCCTGCTCGGCGCCGGGTCGGTCGGCGCGGCCATGGTCGAGCACCCGGCCGTCGACCTGGTCTCCTTCACCGGCGGCTACGCGACCGGCGAGAAGATCATGACGGCCGCCGCGAAGGGCGTCCGCCGGGTCGCCCTCGAGCTCGGCGGCAAGAACCCGAACGTGGTCTTCGACGACGCCGACTACGACACCGCCCTCGACTACGCGCTGATGGCCGCGTTCGTCCATTCGGGACAGGTCTGCTCGGCGGGCGCGCGCCTGATCGTCCAGGATGGCATCCATGACCGGTTCGTGGCGGACCTCGCCGCGCGCGCCGAGGCGATCCGCGTCGGCAACGGCCTCGATCCCGAGACCGAGACGGGCCCGCTCGTCTCGGCGCAGCACCGCGCCAAGGTCGAGGGGTACATCGAAAGCGCTCTCCAAGAGGGCGCGACGCTCCGGGCCGGCGGCAAACGGCCCGAAGGCGCGCAGTACGAAAGCGGTTTCTTCCTGCGGCCGACCGTGTTCTCCGGTTGCACCAGGGACATGGCGGTGGTCCGGGAAGAGGTCTTCGGCCCGGTCGTCACCGTCGAACGCTTCGCCGAAGAGGCCGACGCGATCGCGCTGGCCAACGACACCGAGTACGGGCTCGCCGGAGCCGTGTGGACGTCGGACGCGTCCCGCGCCCAGCGGGTCGCCGGGGCCCTGCGCCACGGCACCGTGTGGATCAACGACTACCACCCCTACCTGCCGCAGGCGGAGTGGGGCGGGTTCGGCCGGTCCGGCATCGGCCGCGAGCTCGGACCGTCCGGGCTGGCGGAGTACCAGGAGAGCAAGCACGTCTACCAGAACATCGATCCCGTTCCGCAGCACTGGTTCAAGGGCTGAGCACACTCCCCCACCCCCACCACGTGAGGACAGACGATGACCACTCAGGAAAAGCCGGCGGGCGGGGGGCCTGCCCCGGACGACAGCTCCGAACTGGAGAAGTTCGGCTACCGCCAGGAGCTCGAACGCTCCCTGGGCTCCTTCTCCAGCTTCGCCGCCGGGTTCAGCTACATCTCGATCCTGACCGGCGTGTTCCAGCTCTTCTTCTTCGGCTTCGGCTCGGGCGGGCCGGCGTTCATCTGGACGTGGCCGCTCGTCTTCGTCGGCCAGCTCTGCGTCGCGCTGTGCTTCGCCGAGCTCGCCGGGCAGTTCCCGCTCGCCGGTTCGGTGTACCAGTGGGCGAAGCAGATCGCGAAACCGGCGACGTCCTGGCTGGCCGGCTGGATCATGATCATCGGCGCGATCGTCACGGCCGCGGCCGTCGCGGTGGCCTACCAGATCATCCTGCCGCAGGTGTCGACCGCGTTCCAGATCGTCGGCAGCGACGCCGACGCCGGCCTGACCTCGACCCCGGGCGGCGCGCAGAACGCCATCATCCTGGCGCTCATCCTGGTCGTGTTCGCCACGGTCGTGAACATCATCGGCGTCAGGCTGATGGCGAAGATCAACAACTTCGGTGTCGCGGTGGAGCTCGGCGCGAGCGTACTGCTGGTGATCGCGCTGGCCATCCACATCAAGCGCGGCCCCGGCATCGTCTTCGACACCCACGGCACCGGTGACGGTCACACGTTCGGGTACCTCGGGGCCTTCCTGGTGGCGTCGCTCATGAGCGCGTACGTCTTCTACGGCTTCGACACCGCGGGCTCGCTGGCCGAGGAGACGACGCAGCCGCGGCGGCACGCGCCGCGCGCGATCCTGCGGGCGATCACCGCCGCGTTCATCGTCGGCGGGCTGATGATGCTGGTCGGCATGATGGCCGTCGGCGACCTCAACGCCAAGGAGCTGAGCACGTCCGGCATGCCGTACCTGCTGAAGAGCACCCTCGGCGAGGGCCTGGGTGACGCCTTCCTGATCTGCTCGGCGATCGCGATCACCGTGTGCTGCCTGGCCGTGCAGACCGCGGCGATCCGGATGACGTGGGCGATGTCGCGCGACGGGCGGCTGCCGTTCAGCAAGGCGATGTCCAAGGTGTCGCCGCGGTCGAAGACGCCGGTCGTGCCGGCGCTGCTGACCGGCGGCCTCACGATCGTGGTACTGCTGATCAACCTGGGCAACCAGCGGGCGTTCTTCATCCTGACCTCGACCGCGATCATCCTGTTCTACATCCCCTACCTGATGGTCACCGGCCCGATGCTGATCCGCCGCCTGCGCCGCGGCTGGCCGCGCCCGGACCACGGGCCGTACTTCAAGCTCGGCCGCTGGGGCACGCTGGTGAACGCGGTCGCCGTCGTCTACGGCGCCGGGATGACGATCAACCTGATCTGGCCGCGCGCCGAGGTCTACGGCGACGACCACTGGTACTTCCAGTGGGGCGCGGTGATCGTCACCGGGCTGATCGTGATCATCGGTGGGATCATGCTCTACATCCGGCGCGGCACCTGGGGTTCGTCGCACACGAGCCCCGAGCACATGCCCGACGACGCCCCGGACACGCTGCCCGGCTGAGGAGGATCCATGAGTTCCGATACCTACGACTTCGTCATCGTCGGCGGTGGCTCGGCGGGCTGCGCGCTGGCGAACCGGCTGTCCGCGGACCCGAACAACAAGGTGCTGGTGCTGGAGGCCGGCCGGTCCGACTACAAGTGGGACGTCTTCATCCACATGCCGGCGGCGCTGACGTTCCCGATCGGGTCGAAGTTCTACGACTGGGGCTACCGCAGCGAGCCCGAGCCGCACATGAACCGGCGCCGCATCTACCACGCCCGCGGCAAGGTGCTCGGCGGCTCGTCGAGCATCAACGGGATGATCTTCCAGCGCGGCAACCCGATGGACTACGAACGCTGGGCCGGCGACCCCGGTATGTCCACATGGGACTACGCGCACTGCCTGCCGTACTTCCAGCGCATGGAAAACTGCCTCGCGGACGCGCCGGACGGGCAGTGGCGCGGCCACGACGGGCCGCTCGAACTGGAGCGCGGCCCGGCGTCGAACCCGTTGTTCCAAGCCTTCTTCGACGCCGCCGAGGAAGCGGGTTACCCGCGCACCGACGACGTCAACGGCTACCGGCAAGAAGGCTTCGCGGCGTTCGACCGCAACGTCCGGAAAGGACGCCGGCTGTCCGCGGCCGGAGCCTACCTGCACCCGGTCGAGCACCGGCCCAACCTCACGGTGAAGACGCACGCGTTCGTGTCGCAGATCCTCTTCGACGGCACCCGCGCGATCGGCGTCGAGTACGCCGAGGGCCGGGGCGTGCCGGGTGAGGTCTACGGCAAGGAGATCATCCTCTGCGGCGGGGCGATCAACAGCCCGCAGCTGCTGCAGCTGTCCGGCGTCGGCAACGCGGCCGACCTGGAGAAGCTCGGCATCGACGTCGTGAAGGACCTGCCGGGCGTCGGCGAGAACCTGCAGGACCACCTGGAGGTGTACATCCAGTACGCCTGCAAGGAACCGGTGTCGATGCAGCCGTCGCTGGCGAAGTGGAAGCGGCCCGCCATCGGCGCGCAGTGGCTGTTCCTGCGGTCCGGGCCGGCCGCGACCAACCACTTCGAGGGCGGCGGGTTCGTCCGGTCGAACGACGAGGTGAAGTACCCCAACCTGATGTTCCACTTCCTGCCGGTGGCGATCCGCTACGACGGTTCGGCGCCCACGGAAGGCCACGGCTACCAGGTGCACGTCGGCCCGATGTACGCCGACACCCGCGGCTCGGTGAAGCTCACCTCGACCGACCCGCGGCAGCACCCGGCGATCAAGTTCAACTACCTGTCCACCGAAAACGACCGCCGCGAATGGGTCGAAGCCGTGCGGGTGGCGCGAAAGATCCTCAACCAGTCCGCGATGGACCGGTACAACGGCGGGGAGATCTCGCCCGGGCCGTCGGTCGAGACCGACGAGGAGATCCTCGACTGGGTCGCCAAGGACGCCGAGACGGCGTTGCACCCGTCGTGCACGGCCAAGATGGGCGTGGACGAGGGTTCCGTCGTCGACCCGCAGACGATGCGGGTGCACGGCACCGAGGGCCTGCGCGTCGTCGACGCGTCGGTCATGCCCTACATCCCCAACGGCAACATCTACGCGCCGGTGATGATGACCGCGGAAAAGGCCGCGGACCTGATCCTCGGCAACACCCCGCTGGCCCCGCTCAAGCAGGCGTTCTACCGCCACGGGGAAGCCGCCGCCCGCTAGCCCCGGACCTCTGTGCGCCCGTGCCGCCATCCCCGGTACGGGCGCATCGTGGTGCCCGGATTCTCCGTTACCCGGTAACAAAAACTACCGGGGCGTACCCCCTTGACGACGCCTGGCACGGCACTCAGACTTTGTTGCGGATCACAGTCGATGTTCCTCAATGCGCAACAGTTAGCGGAGGCGTCATGATTCGCGCATGCACCGTCGACGAGCTACCACCGGGTGAGTCCGTCCGGATCCCCGGGACTCCCGCCATCGCGGTGTTCCACACCGAGGACGGCGAGCTGTACGCCATCGACGACACGTGCACCCACCAGGACGCCTCGCTGGCCGACGGCTGGCTCGAGGGCTGCTTCGTCGAGTGCCCGCTGCACGCGGCGCTGTTCGACCTGCGCACGGGCGTGCCGAGCTGCCTGCCCGCGAAGGAACCGGTGCGGACATACACCGTGCTGGTCGACGACGGCGTCATCCACGTCGAGGGTGTGGCCCGCGAGGACGCCGCGTGAAGCGCGTCGCGGTCGTCGGCGCCTCGCTGGCCGGGGTCCGCGCCGCGCAGGAGCTGCGCGCGCAGGGCTTCGACGGCGGCGTGGTGCTGATCGGCGACGAGGCGCACCTGCCCTACGACCGGCCACCGCTGTCCAAGGGTTTCCTGGCCGGGACGACGTCCCGCGCCGCACTGGAGCTGCTCGACGCCGGCGACCTCGCGTCGCTGGCCCTGGACTTCCGCCTGGGCGTCCGCGCGACGTCCCTGGACCCCGCCTCTCGCCGGGTCCATCTCTCGGACGGCAGCTCGGTGCACGCGGACGGCGTCGTCATCGCCACCGGCGGCCGCGCGCGCACGCTGCCGGGCTTCGAGCGCGCCCACACGCTGCGGACGGTCGACGACGCGGTGGCGCTGCGAGCCTCGTTGGTCCCGGGGGTCCGCGTGGCGATCGTGGGGGCCGGGTTCATCGGCGCCGAGGTGGCGTCGACGTGCCGTTCGCTGGGTCTCGACGTCGTCGTCCTGGAAGCTTCGAGCGCGCCGCTGGCCCCGGTGCTGGGCCCGGAGCTGGCCGCGGTGTGCGCCCGGCTGCACGCCGACCACGGCACGGACCTGCGCTGCGGGGTCGCCGTCTCGGGCCTGTCCGAGTCCGGCGTCCACCTGGCCGACGGCTCGCTGGTCCCGGCCGACGTCGTGGTGGTGGGCGTCGGCATGACCCCGGCGACGGACTGGCTGGAAGGGTCCGGCCTGACCGTCGGCAACGGCGTCCACACGGACGCGGGCCTGGTGACGGAGCTGCCCCAGGTGGTGGCCCTCGGCGACGTCGCGCGGTACCACGCCGACGGCGTGGGCCGCCGCCACGAGCACTGGACGAACGCGTCGGAGCAGGCCCCGGTCGCGGTGGGCAACCTGCTGGCCGGGCGAACCGAGCGCACGTACGTCCCGAGCGGGTACGTCTGGTCGGACCAGTACGAGGGGACGGTGCAGCTGGCCGGCCATCCCCGCCCGGACGATGCCGTCACCTTCGTGGAGGGCGGCCCCGCGGACGAGTCCTTCGTGGCGACGTATCAGCGTGACGGGGTGACGGTCGGGGTGTTCGCGTTGAACAACCCGAAGCTGTTCAACCGCTTGCGGCGCCAGGCGTTGCGCCGCCCGGCCGCGGTCTGACGGCGGTCAGGCCGCCTTCTTGTCGCGAAGCATGGCGCGGACCGCGACGAGCACCAAGTCGATGTCCGTCACCGGCAGCCGGGCGCGCTGGTCGGGGTTCCGTTCGTCGGAGATGCCGACGACGATCCTGCTTCGGTCGCCGCTGGAGACGACCAGCTGGAACTCGTGCAACAGCGGGCTGTCGAACCGGAGAGTGCTGTCCTCGGCTTCTGCCGACTGCGCGACGATGCGCGGACCCCCTTGCACCGCGGTGGAGACGGCGACGACGTCCGTGTAGTGGTACTCGTGGGTCTCCTCCTGGAACAGCCCGGCCACCCTCAGGTCGATCACGCACCGGTACAGGCCCAGGTGGTAGTCGGTCGGACAGATCACGAGAACGGCGTACTGGGAGAACCGCCACACGCCGTCCCGGCCGATCATCGCCCTGGACGTGGGAACCGGGCCGGTGACGATCAGCGGACGGCGCGCGGACCGGCCGTCGAGCGTCGGTTCCGCCAGCGGGTCTCGGGGCACCGAGTCAAGTTCGAGGTCTTCGGCCGTCAGGTCCAGGCGGTGCAGCGCGCGCTCCTCGACCTTGCTCAGCTCGCGCTCCCGGATGTGGTCGATGACGACGTCCCGTGCCTTGGGCAGCGCCAGCTCACAGGCTTCGCGGAAGGTCTCGTACCGGCGGACACCGCGGAAGAACAGGCCGAGCCCGAGCAGGAGCACGGTGACCCCGACCAACCATGACAGCGTGGCTCCCAGGAGCACCCCGGCCACGACGACCCCGATGCCACCGAGGATGTGCATCAGGACCTGCGACTTCTCGCTGTCGTCCGGCACCCGGGCGAAATAGCGATCGACGACTTCCCGGCGGTCTTCTTCGAGATCCGACGTCGTCATTCAGTCCGCCAGTCCCTGGTTCGCCGCGAGAATCCGCCACACCCGGTTTTCCGGGGCTCGGACGTGGTCGAGTATTTCCCGGACGCGCGCCGGATCCGCGGTGATGGCCAGCCGATGTACCCGATCGGGAACGTCGCCACCGCCTTCCCAGCCCCTCGCCCGGTCCTCGTCGGTCAGGAGCAGGAGCAACCGGGCGTGCGGCAGATCTTCGACGCGCTGAAGGTGCGCCCGGACGGCCGCCAGATCACGGTTGGACCGGACCCTGTGCGGCCGGTTGCCGCGCAGAAGCGCCAGTGCGAGGGAAAAGTAGAGCTCAGGAGAAACGTCCGGACCCCGCACGGCTTCGCCGAGATCCGCAACGGCGGAGTCGTAGTCCTTACGTCCCAGGGCCCGCATGCCCGCCGCGCTCCGATCCGGTCCGGCGTGCAGGTGGTGGTGGACGTCCCCCACGTGCAGATCGCCGCGGACGGAGTGCGTTTGGACCACACTCCCGGAGTTGCCGCCGTTGACGATGTTCTTCCCGTGCTGCGCCATGCCCGCACAGTCGCGTCGGCGTCCACCGGTGTTCCAAGAATGCGGCGGGGCTTTCCAAGATCAGCCATTCGGGTGAATGCGTGAGCCCTCGGTGAAACGTGGGGTGGGCAGGCACACTGTCCTTGTCCGGCAGGCGTGCCGGTTGGGAGGAATGGTGCCGGTCCACAACAGCGTGCCGGGCTCGGCCGGGAACGTCGTGCAGGCGGGCTCGATCGAGGGCGGGGTGCACCTGCACACCACCTCGCGTCCCGAACTCCCGACCCCGCGGCAGCTCCCGGTCCTCACCGACGGGTTCGCCGGGCGTTCCGCACAGCTCGGCGAGCTGGACCGGCTGCTGACCGGCGACAGCCGTGCGGAAGCGGTGGTGATCTCCGCGATCGACGGCGCCGCCGGCATCGGAAAGACGACGCTCGCGGTGCGCTGGTCCCACCAGGCGGCGGACCGCTTTCCGGACGGGCAGCTGTACGTCAACCTGCGTGGTTTCGAACCCACGGCGGAACCCGCGGCACCAGCCGAGGCACTTCGGGGGTTCCTCGCGGCGCTCCGGGTCCCGACGGAGGCCGTCCCCGCGGACCAGGAGGCCCAGTCGGCGCTGTACCGGAGCATCCTGGCCGACCGGCGGATGCTCGTCCTGCTGGACAACGCGCGGGACGTCGCCCAGGTCCGGCCGCTGCTGCCGGGCAGCCCGACGTGCGCCGTGCTCGTGACGAGCCGCAACCGGCTCACCGGGCTGGTCGCCCTGAACGGCGCGCGCCTGATCAACCTCGACGTGCTGACCCCCGCCGAGGCGCGCTCGCTCCTGGCGCGCCGGCTAGGCCCCGAGCGGGTCGCGGCCGAGCCGGAGGCGATCGCTTCGCTGCTCCGGTCGTGCGCGGGTTTCCCGCTGGCATTGGCGATCACGGCCGCACGCGCGGCGGCGGACCCGGGCCTGTCGCTCCGGACCCTGGCCGCCGAGCTCCGCGTCGAAGACGACCGGCTCGCGGCGCTGGACGCGGGCGATCCCCACGCGAACCTGGAATCGGTGTTCTCCTGGTCGTACCGATCACTCACCCCCGGAGCGGCTTCGCTGTTCCGCCGTCTCGGCACGCAGCCCGGCCCGGACGTCGGCTTCGAGGCCGTGCAGGTGCTGGCCGACGTTTCGGCGCCCGAAGCCAGGAAGCTGATCGACGAGCTCACCCGCGCGAACCTGGCGGACCAGTACGTGCCGGGCCGGTACCGACTCCACGACCTCCTGCGCCTGTACGCCAAGCGCCATGCGGGCGAGAAGGATTTCGCGGCGGCCCGGCGAACCCTGGTGTGGTTCCGCGACCGCGTCGCGGCGGCCACCTCGTGGCTCGACCCCGGCCTGGCCGCCGAGCGGCACTTCCGCAACTCCAGCGACGCGATGTGCTGGCTGGAGCTGGAAGAGGGCAACCTGGTCGCCGCGATCGTCGAGGGGGACGAACCCGAGCTGGCTTGCCTCATGTCGCCGTTTTTCCGGCAACGCCGCAACTTCGACGACTGGGAACGGACACTTACGGCCGCGCTCGGCGATCCACTGGTCCGCATCCAGCTGCACCTGGCCAAGGCGGTGTCCTATGCCGGTGACGAGCACAGCGCCGGAGACCTCCAAAGCCTCGTGGCGCAGCTTGATCCCAGCGACCAGGCAGCCGCGCTGAGACACCTCGCCGACGCTCACCGGGAGAGCGGCAGGATGCAGCTCGCGCAGGAGACGGCGCTGGCCGCGCTGGCCGTGACCCGGCAGCTCGGAGATCGCCGTGCCGAAGCGTGCGGTCTCCTGCTTCTCTCCGAGATCCAGGACTATCAGCTTCTTTTCGACGAAACGGCCGACAGTCTGCGACAGGCCCTGGAGATCTGGCGGTACCTCGGCGACTCGTGGTTCGAGGCGGACGCACTCGTCCGTCGCGCCCAAGCCGATCGCAACCGCAGCCACGTTACAGACGCGCTAGATTGCCTCGACCAGGCACTGGCCATCTACAACGTGTTCGAGGATCCGACCAGTGTGGCCAGAACAACCAGCCTACTCGGCAGCATCCTCGGCCAGTACGGCGCAGCCGCGCTGGCGCACGAAGCACACCGAGCCGCCCTCCGGACACTGGCGGATGCGGGAGCGCCTCACGAAGAACTGTCCGTCCTGCGCGAACTGATTCGAGCTGCACGGGCAGAGGGCGACTACGCGGCCTGCGAAAAATACCTCACTCGACGTACGGCGGTCGCCCGCGCTCTCGGCGACCCCAAACTCACGATCCAGGCACTGGTCTCCCGCGGAGTGTTCTACTCATTCACCGGAAACCACGAACAGGCCGTTGCACTTCTGCGCGAACAACGAGAAGCGGCACGCGGTCTCCGCGTCGAGGTCGAAGGCTGGGCCCTTGAGTCGCTCGGGCTCGCACATGCTGAACAAGGCCAATTCGCCAAGGCGGCTGACTACCTCGAAGAATACGAGAAGCTGACGGTGAACCACGGTAATCTGCGCGAGACTGCACTCTCACGGCTAGTTTCACTGTACCGGGATTCAGGACGCTACGCCGATGCCGTGATTTGCTCGCAAAGCCTTTTGGAGCTGTGTACCCAGCAGGGCAACCCCGGAGCCACCTGCAACGCCTTGGACACACTCGGTGACACACACGCCGAAATCGGCAACTATCAGGACGCCATTCTCGCTTTCGAGCGGTCGTTGACCATCCGATCGGAGATGGGTACAGATTCTTACCGCCGCGGCTGGTGTCTGGTCCACATCGCCGATGCCCATCGAGCATCGGGGCGCTTCGAAGACACCCTGACCTGTTTGGAACGCGCGCTTCAGCTGCGCGAACAGGCGGGAACCCGGTACGGCGTCACGCAGGTAGCCGCCATGATCGCCGGAGAGCACGTGGCTCGCCGAGATTTCGCGAGAGTGCGTCCGTTTTTCGAGTTTCTCCTCGGCTCTTCGACCGCGTTCCCGAACCCGGCGGTGGAAGGACTGATCACGCTGGCAAGGAGCTATGCGAACCAGTACCGCTTCGAGGAAGCCGGAAGATGCTTCGAGCACTCCCTGGCCAGCCTGGAGGAAGTCGGGGACAGAAGGCTGGAACTCTACGTGCGACGCGTCGCCGCCGAGGCGAAGGTCGACGAAGGTCGCTCCACCGAAGCTCTTGACCTACTCCGGGCATGTCTCGACCACGCGACCGCCATCGGGGACTTCACCAACGCCGGGTCGCTCCGCGGCCAGGTGGTGTCCACCCTCATCGACCTGCGCCGCTTCGCCGAAGCCGCAGTAGACGCACGACACGGGCTGGTCGTCGCCGGCTCAGTCGACAGTGACATCGACCGGGTCCGGTTCCTGCGGCTGCTCGGCAAGATCGACCACGAACGAGGCCGGCACGACCAGGCACGGTGGGCCTTCACAGCAGCCGCCACGCTCTGCGCCCGCAACGGCGATCCCCTGCAGAGCGCCATCCTCGCCGCGCTGGGCAAGACGCACCTTCGAGCCGGCGGCCTCCGGCAAGCCGTCGCCGCCGGGAAGACCCGGCTGGAGCTCGAACTCGCCGGCGGTGACCGGCGCGAGACCGCGCTCGCGTTCGCCGAACTCGCCCGTGCACACGCCGGGCTCGACCGCACGAAAGCCGTGGAGCTGCTCGACGAGAGTTTCGCCAGATCGCAGGAACTCGAAGACCCCTGGTGCGCGGCCTCCAACTTCGGAGAATGCGCCGACGTCGCACACGAACTGGGCGACTTCGAGCGCGCGGAGCGTGCCTTCGCCGAACAACGCGAGCTCAACCGACGGCTCTTCGACTTCGCCGGCTTCGCCGAATCACTGGCGAAGCTCGCCGAGCACCGGCGCGGCACGGGCGACCTCGCCGGCGCGATCGACCTCCACGAGCAGAGCCTGCGCACCCGTGAGGAGCTCGGCGACCCGCCCGGGATCGCCGATCAGCTCCGCCGGCTGGGCGTCGCCACCGCCGGCCTCAGCCGGTTCGCCGACGCGATCGCGCTCCTGCACGAGAGCCGGGACCGGGCCAGAGAACTGGGCGACACCGCCCGTCTCGCGGACGCGGAACGCACGCTGGCCACCGTGCACCACCGCGACGGCAACACTGCGATCGCCACCCAGTGCCTCGAACGGGCCCGCGCGCGGTATCGGCAGCTGGGCGACGACGAGAGCCTGCGATCATCCGTGCTCGCATGAGCTACAGCGACAGATCGTCCAAATCGGACTCCAGCCGGGCCCGCCAGGTCCAGCGCCGTTCCGTCGTGTCCGCCCCCTCCGTCGCCGGGGGCCCGAGCGGCAGCGCCTGGTCCTTGATCCCGAACGTCACCCGGTACGCCAGCACCGAAGCCGCCGTGCGGATCCAGGCGTCGCCTGATGTTCCCGACGGTGGGGCCACCCCCAGAGCGTGGCTGAACCACGTCGGCAGCAGGGCGTTCGAGCCGATCGCGTCCGTGATCCGGGTCCGCAGGCGGACCTGCAGGTCGTGCCACGCTCGCTCCGCCCGCTCCAACTGGGGCAGCACCCGGGCGTCCACCGCGTCCGCCTCGCGCAACGCCAGCCGGGCCTGGTCCGCGGCGTCGGACGCCGCCGGGATCTCGTCGTCCAGCAGGGTGCGGCGCCGGGTGCTCAGCGCCCGCAGCGACGACTCGGCGTCGCCGCGGGCGCGGGAACCGTGGTCCGTCGTCGCGAGGCGGCGGATGACCTCCAGCAGGTCCGCGTCGCACTGGGCCTGCGCCGCGCGCACCGAGTCCAGCCGGGCGATCTCCTGCTCGTGCCGGGCGCGCTGCTCCTTCGTCACCAGCTCCTTGTGCAGGTCGTCCCAGCGCGCGGCCTGCGACGCCAGGGCCCGCGTCTCCGCGCCGACGTCGTCGAGGTCGGCACGGGGCACCCCGTCCGACACGCGTACCGCGCGTTCCAGGGCCTGGACCTGCTGCTGCAGCCGTTCGAGCTGACGGCTGAGCTGGTCGACGCGGTGCTCTTGCGACGCGCCGGGGCCGAGGCGGTCGGCGAGGGCCGTGACCTCCTGGCGCAGGCCGGCGTCGCGGTTGTCGGCGTCCTGGACGGCGGTGCGCAGCCCGTCGACCGCCGCGAACAGCTCGTCGAGGTCCCGGCGGGTGTCGTCGGCGGGCTCGGGGTAGTCCGCGTACTCCGCCTCGAAGTCGGGGTCGTCGCCGTAGGTGGCGTAGCCGCGTGTCACGGGATCCGGCTTTCGCGCACCAGCCAGGCGATCGCCGCCGCCGTGCCGAGCACGGCCAGCACCGTGCACACCACCGTCGCCGTGGCCGACGGCCAGGGCAGCAACGCCCCCACCAGGAACACCGCCGCCAGCGTGCCCGCCCACGCCGCCCGCGTCCGCTCGCGCAGCACCGCCGGCACCTTCCGCACCGGCGCGAAGCCGACCCACATCCCGGCCGCGAACATCGGGACCAGCAGCGGCAACCACCCCGGCGACAGCACGCCGAACAGCACGAGCGCGCCCGAGACGAGCCCGGCGAGCACCGGCCCGGCGGCGAAGAACACGACCGCGCGCTGCGTCGCCGCGTGGCGGGCGCCGAGCTCCGCCGACACCAGCCGGTGCACGGCCTCGTCGAGGTCCGTCTCGGCGTCCAGCAGCCGGGTGGCCGCCGCCACGAGCCGGTCCATCGGCCCGGGGTCCTCGGCACCGGGCTCCGGCGCCGTGGCGAGCCGGCCCGCCAGGTCCTGCTTGAGCCGGTCCACGCGCGCCGCCGCCTGGTCGCGGTCGTGCTGGGCTGGAGTCGTCACGCGAACACTTTAAGTGCCATTCCCGTCACTTCCGGCCAAGGCCGCCGGTGAGTCGTTACAGGTCACCGAGGGCGGTCACCGGTGACTCGACGCAGTCCGCGACGAACCGCAGGAACCCGCCCGCGGTGCCGCCGTCGCAGACGCGGTGGTCGAACGCCAGCGTCAGCTCGCAGACCTTCCGCACGGCCAGCTCGCCGCCGACCACCCACGGCCGGTCGATGATCCGGCCGATGCCGAGGATCGCGGCCTCGGGGTGGTTGATGATCGCGGCCGAGCCGTCGACGCCGAAGACGCCGTAGTTGTTCACGGTGAACGTGCCGCCGGTCAGGTCGGCCGGGGCGAGCTTGCCGTCACGCGCGGTGCGGGCCCGGTCGCCGATCGCCGCCGACAGGTCCCGCGTGGACAGGTCACCGGCGTCGCGCACGACCGGCACCATGAGCCCGCGGTCGGTCTGCGCGGCGAAGCCGAGATGGATGCCGTCCAGCAGCACGATCTCGTCGCCTTCGACCCGCGAATTCAGCTCCGGGTACTTCTTCAGCCCCGCCACGGCGAACCGCGCGATCAGCCCGAGCAGGCTGACGGGACGGTCCGTCCTGGCGTTCAGGGCCGCCCGCGCGGCGACCAGCTCGGTCGCGTCGACGTCCACCCAGACCGTGGCCTCGGGAATCTCGCGCCGCGACGCCGTGAGCTTGTCGGCGACGACCTTGCGGACGCCGGTGAGCGGAATGCGCTTGCTTTTCGAGACCGGCTTCTTCAGGGCCGCTTCGACGTCGGCGCGCCGGATGATGCCGTCCGGGCCGGTGGCGGTGACCTTCGCGAGGTCGATCCCGTTGTCGGCGGCCATCTTCCGGACGAACGGCGAGATCACGCCGGGTGCCGCGCCCTTCACGACGGGCGCCTCGACCCGCCGGACGCGCTTGCGGCGCGTCGTCGGGGCGGTGCCGTAGCCGATCAAGACGTTGCCGCTACCGGACGACGTGGTCGACACGGTGACGCCCGGTTCGGCGAACCCGCCGACGCTCAGCAGCGGCGCACCGACCGGCAGCAGCTGGCCGGGCTCGCCGTGCAGCGCGGACACCACGCCGGCGAACGGCACGGGCACCTCGACCGCGGCCTTCGCCGTCTCGACCTCGACGACGATCTGGTCGATGCCGACGGTGTCGCCCACCTTGACGTGCCAGTTGAGGATCGCGGCCTCGGTCAGGCCCTCGCCGAGGTCCGGCAGCAGGAAGTCAGGCACCGGCCACCACCGGGGTGTCGGCCCACTGCAGGCGGGCGATGGTGTCGAGGATCCGGTCGACGTCCGGCAGCTGGTGGCGCTCCAGCTTCGGCGCGGGGAACGGGATGTCCAGGCCGGTCACGCGCAGCACCGGCGCGTGCAGCTGGTGGAAGCACTGCTCCGTGACGCGAGCGACGACCTCCGCGCCGTAGCCGCCGAAGCCGGCGGCCTCGTGGACGACCACCGCGCGGCCGGTGCGGCGCACCGAAGCCGTCACGGTCTCGTCGTCGAACGGGCTCAGCGAACGCAGGTCGACGACCTCGACGTCCCAGCCCTCCTCCTTCGCGGCTTCGGCGGTCTCCAAGGCGGTGGCGACCATCGGGCCGTACGCGATGAGCGTGACGTCCTTGCCGCTCCGGCTGACCACGGCCTTGTCCATGCCGGGGCCGCTGCGGGTGAAGCTCACCTCTTCGCTCGACCAGTAGCGGCACTTCGGCTCGAGGAAGACGACCGGGTCCGGTGAGTCGATGGCGTCGCGGAGCAGGTCGTAGGCGTCCTGCGCCGTGCCCGGCGTGACGACGCGCAGGCCCGGCGTGTGCGTGTAGTAGGCCTCGCTGGAGTCGCAGTGGTGCTCGACCCCGCCGATCCCGCCGGCGTAGGGGATCCGGATGACCATCGGCAGCGAGAGCGCGCCGCGGGTGCGGTTGCGCAGCTTCGCGACGTGCGAGGTGATCTGCTCGAACGCCGGGTAGGCGAAGGCGTCGAACTGCATCTCGACGACCGGGCGGAAGCCGCCCATCGCCATCCCGACGGCGAACCCGACGATGCCGGACTCGGCGAGCGGGGTGTCGAAGCAGCGGTCCTCGCCGAAGTCGGCGGTGATGCCGTCGGTGACCCGGAAGACGCCGCCGAGCGCGCCGACGTCCTCGCCGAACACGACCACGTTGTCGTCGTCCTTGAGCGCGTCCCGCAGGGCGGCGTTGAGCGCCTGTGCCATCGTGGTCGTCATCAGGCCTCCAGCTCGGCTTTGAGGGCGGCCCGCTGCGCTTCCAGGTGGCGGGTCGGCTCGGCGTAGACGTGGTCGAACAGCGACAGCGGATCCAGTTCCGGTTCGGCGTTGAGCGCGTCGCGGACGGTCTGGGCGAAGTCCTCGGCGTCGCCGCGGAACTGCTCGATTTCGTGGTCGCTGAGGGTCTTCTGGGCCTTGAGGTAGGTCTCGAGCCGGGTCACCGGATCTGCTTCGCGCCACTTCGCGACTTCGCCGGCTTCGCGGTAGCGGGTGGCGTCGTCGGCGTTGGTGTGGGCGTCGATGCGGTAGGTGTGGGCCTCGACGAGAACCGGGCCGTTCTTCTCCCGCGCGTGGTTCACCGCGTCGTCGAGGACGCTCAGGACCGCGACGGCGTCGTTGCCGTCGACCTGCTCCGAGCGCATGCCGTAGCCGATCCCCTTGTACGCCAGGGCGGCCGCGGCGCTCTGCTTCTCGAACGGCACGGAGATCGCGTACCGGTTGTTCTGCACGAAGAACACCACGGGCGCCTTGAAGACGGCGGCGAAGTTGAGCGCCTCGTGGAAGTCGCCTTCGCTGGTGGCGCCGTCGCCGATGAGCGCGAGCGCGACGCCGTCCTCACCACGTCGCTGCATCGCGTGCGCGAGACCGGCGGCGTGCAGGGTCTGCGTCGCGAGCGGAGTGCACTGAGGCGCTACGCGCGTCTCGGCGGGGTTGTAGCCGCAGTGCGCGTCGCCGCGAAGCAGCGTCAGGACTTCGCCGGGCTTCAGGCCGCGCGCGATGAGGGCGACGGAGTCGCGGTAGGTCGGGAAGAGCCAGTCCTGCTTGGCCAGGGTGAGCGCGGCGGCGACCTGGCAGGCCTCCTGGCCGGCGCTGGAGGGGTAGACGGCGAGGCGGCCCTGCTTGGTGAGCGCGGTCGCCTGGACGTCGAACCGGCGGCCCAGGACCATCAGCCGGTAGGCCTCCTTGAGCCGGTCGGCCGCCGGCTCGGCGTACCGGCCGTGCCGGTCGGCGCGCGTCCCGTCCTCGGCGACGAACCGCACCGGCGACGCGGACGGCAGCAGGGTTTCCGTCGCCATGACGCACACCACCTCTCGCAGACATATGATGCTCAAATGGTGGTTCTCGGCGGTGTTGTGTTCAAGGGTTGCCGGAAATGAGCGACAAACAGTCCTCATCGGGGGCATCTGATGACCAAACGTCTTTTTCTGCTCCGGCGCAGGGCGGTCCCCTGGGACGGACGGTCGCACCCCTCGACGACGTCGACCGCGCGATGCTGGCGGAGCTGTCCGCGGACGGCCGCCTCGCGATCCGGGCGCTGGCGGAGCGGCTGCACATCTCGCGCACGAACGCGTATGCGCGGCTGGAGCGCCTGATGGCCGAGGGTGTGATCACGGGCTTCGGCGCCCGCATCGACCCGCGCCGCGCGGGCCTGGGCACGTCGGCGTACATCATGGTGACGGTCGAGCAGACGTCCTGGCGCACGATGGCCACGGACCTGCACGAAATCCCGTACGTCGACCACGTAACCCTGGTCGGCGGCGACTTCGACATCCTCCTGCTGGTCCGGACCCCGGACAACACCACACTGCGCGACGTGGTCCTGGAGCGTCTCCAGGCCCTGGAGGGGGTCCGCTCGACCCGGACGTGGCTGATCTTCGAGGAACTCCCCGGCTCGGTCCTGGCCTGACCCCCGTGTCGACCCTCCCATCACGCGAAACACGCGCCCAATCACCCGAGTTCCGCCTCCAGCCACGCGAGATCCGGGTTCGAGCACACGATCCGAGGCCCACACACACAGCCGGCGCGTGTGATCCGCGGGGCATCACTCGGTGAAGGTCCATTCCAGGACCACCTGGCGGCCCGTCGAAGCTCCGCCGGCGCGGCGGTAGGTCGCCTGGGCCGCGGCGTTGTCCTCCTCGGTGACCACCCACATGTCGTAACACCCGCGCGAACGGGCCAGTGACGCCAAGGCCGCCACCAAAGCCGAGCCGAGGCCACGGCCTTGGAACGACGAAGAGACGCCCAGCTCGTACAGGAACATCTCCGTGCCCTTGTCCGGGTGGGTCATCTCGACGCCCGTGACCATGCCCGCCGGGACGTCGTCGACGTAGGCGATCAGCAGGTGGTGGCCCTCCGACGCCAGGAACCGCGACAACGCCGCGGGCACCGGCGGGTCGTCGAAGAGGTGGCCGGCGGCCAGGGCCGGAGCGGACGTCGTGACGCGGCGGATGTCCATCCGGCCATCGTGACAGGCCCGGCGGGCAGAACGGCTGCCCGCGCGCACCCTTGACCCGGTCCGACCAGCGCGGTAATGCGGTGCCGCCAACCGGACGACTCTTATTTTATGGCGAGAATTAACGAAGAGCACACGGCCTGGAAACTATTGACGCCGTCCCCTTCGCCCGGTGAGGATCGGCCGGTCCGCCGCCCTCGAGAATGGACCAGACCATGGCCAGAAGATCACGCGCGTGGTCACGTG
Organism: Amycolatopsis sp. NPDC049252; assembly: GCF_043197175.1. Taxonomy (NCBI): domain Bacteria; kingdom Bacillati; phylum Actinomycetota; class Actinomycetes; order Pseudonocardiales; family Pseudonocardiaceae; genus Amycolatopsis; species Amycolatopsis sp. NPDC049252. The sequence continues at coordinate 379,191 of NZ_JBICSQ010000003.1, read as the reverse complement.
CGCGCCGAAGTTCGCTCGTCACGCTGATGAGCCTGAGCCTGCTCGGCGGGGTCGCGCAGGCCGCACCGCTGCAGGCCCAGGCCCCCCAGGCGGCCCAGCCCGTCATCGGGAAGCCCGCCCTCGACAAGAACGGCTGCGCCAAGATCGAGAACAGCCTGCCGACCCTGGCGGACTGGCCGAAGGTCGACAGCCAGCTCAAGGGCAAGGCCGGTGACGAGGCGCGCGTCGCCCAGATCCTCGCGGGGATGACCCTCGAGGAGAAGGTCGGGCAGATGACGCAGCCCGAGATCACCTCGATCACCCCGGACGAGGTCCGCCAGTACTCCATCGGCACCGTCCTCAACGGCGGCGGCGCGTGGCCCGGCGGCAACAAGCACGCCACCCAGCAGGACTGGCTGAACCTCGCCGACTCCTACTGGAACGCCTCCAAGACCAGCCGCACGAAGATCCCCGTCATCTGGGGCATCGACGCCGTGCACGGCAACAACAACGTCTACGGCGCCACCGTCTTCCCGCACAACATCGGCCTCGGCGCGGCGCACGACCCGTGCCTGGTCCGCGACGTCGCCGGCGCCACCGCCCGCCAGGTCCGCTCGACCGGCCAGGACTGGGCGTTCTCGCCGACGCTGGCCGTCGTCCAGGACGACCGCTGGGGACGCACCTACGAGGGCTACTCCGAGGACCCGCGGATCACGCGCTCCTACGGCTACGAGGACATCAACGGCCTCCAGGACGGCGCCACCAGCCGCATCGGCTACAACGGCGTGATCGCCACCGCCAAGCACTTCATCGGTGACGGCGGCACGATCAAGGGCCAGGACCAGGGCGTCAACCCCTCGTCCGAGGCCGACATGATCAACCTCCACGGCCAGGGCTACTACGGCGCGCTCGCCGCCGGCTCCCAGACCGTGATGGTCTCGTTCAACAGCTGGACCAACCCGGACCTCGGCATCAACGAGGGCAAGCTGACCGGCAGCAGCAAGGCCATGAACGAGATCCTCAAGGGCAAGATCGGCTTCGACGGCCTGGTCGTGTCCGACTGGAACGCCATCGGCCAGGTCCCCGGCTGCACGAACTCCTCATGCCCGCAGGCGATCAACGCCGGCATCGACGTCGTCATGGTGCCCGCCGACTGGAAGGCGTTCATCACCAACACAATCGCCCAGGTCCAGAGCGGCCAGATCCCGATGTCGCGGATCGACGACGCGGTCACCCGCATCCTGCGCGTCAAGGTGCGTGACGGCCTCTTCGAGTCGCAGAAGCCGTCCGACCGTTCCTACGCCAACTCCGACGAGGCGCTGAAGGACAACTGGCTGGCCCGCGACGCGGCCCGCGAGTCGCAGACGCTGCTGAAGAACAACGGCAACGTGCTGCCGCTCAAGCCGAAGTCGAAGGTGCTGGTGGTCGGCAAGAGCGCCGACAACATCTCGAACCAGACCGGCGGCTGGACGCTGAGCTGGCAGGGCACCGGCAACACCAACGCCGACTTCCCGAACGCCACCTCGATCCTGTCCGGCATCAAGCAGGACCTCGGCGACGCCAACGTCACCTTCGACGCCACCGGCACGGTGGACCCGAAGGGCTACGACGCCGTCATCGCCGTGATCGGTGAGACGCCGTACGCCGAGGGTGTCGGCGACCTGACCCGCAAGACGCTGGAGGCCTCGAAGCTCTACCCCGAGGACGCGGCCGTGCTGGACAAGGTCAGCGGCAAGGGCACCCCGGTCGTCACCGTCTACGTCGGCGGCCGCCCGCTGTACATGAACCACGAGATCAACCGCTCGGACGCGTTCGTCGCGGCCTGGCTGCCCGGCACCGAGGGTGGCGGCGTCGCCGACATGCTCGTCAAGGGCAAGGACGGCAACGGCTACCAGGGCACGCTGTCCTACTCGTGGCCGAAGAGCGCGTGCCAGACGCCGCTCAACCCGTGGTCCCCGGACTACGACCCGCTGTTCAAGCTGGGTTACGGCCTGAAGACCGGCCAGCGCGTCACCATCGGCCAGCTGGACGAGACCCCCGGCCCGGCGACCTGCGGGTCCACCGGTGGCGGCGGGACGGCGACCGAGGACCTGTCGATCTACGACCGGACCGACGTCGCGCCGTACACCAGCCAGATCGGCTCGGCTTCGAACTGGGGCGGCACCGTGATCGGCCCGGACGGTACGGCCGAGCACCCCGAGATCAACACCGTCCCGACGGACGTCAACGTGCAGGGCGACGGCCTGAAGGCGACCTGGACGGGCACGGGAGCGGCCCAGCTCTACATGCAGAACACGGCGGGCACGAACGACCTGCGCAGCTACCTGAACGCGGACGGGGCGCTGGAGTTCGACACGGTCGTGCAGCAGGCGCCGGTCAACCGGACGGTGATCAGCATGCACTGCGTCTACCCCTGCTTCTCGGAGGTGAACGCGACGAAGCTGTTCACCGACCTGGCGGGCGGCGCGAAGACCACGGTGAAGATCCCGTTGTCCTGCTTCAACAACGGGCTGGACTTCGAGCACATCAACACGCCGTTCCTGGTCTACACCGACGCCGCGTTCCAGGCGTCGTTCGCGAACGTCAGGTGGGTCCCCAACGGGGCCAAGGATCCTGACGCGAGACCCTGTTCGAGCTTGACCTGAGCACCGGCCGGGCCGGGAGCGGAATCCGCTCCCGGCCCGGTTCGTTTTCGGCCAGGATGAAGTGATGACCACCGACGCCGCCGCGCTCGCCGACGAACTGCTGGACGTCCTGGGCACCTTCGCGCCCCTGGAAGCCACCTTCACCGGCATCCCGGGGCACGACGCCGAACTGCCCGATCCCGGCGAAGCGGCCCAGGGGCGGCTGCGGGCGCGGGCCGCGGACGTCCTCGCTCGGGCCCAGGCGTCGGACGACCCGGACCGCGTGACGCTCGGCGTCGTCGTCCAGCAGGCGGAGGCCGTGCTCGCGCGGCTCGACGCCCGGCTCGTGGAGTTCACCCTGGCCGCTCCGATGGAGGCGGCCGGGATCAAGCAGCTGTCGTTCCTGCCGCAGCTCACGCTCTCCGGCGACCAGGCCGAGGAGAACTTCCTGACGCGGCTGGCGGCGCTCCCCGGGTTCTACGCGACGCTGGCCGGGCGCCAGCACGACGGCCTCCGGGCGGGCCGGAAGCCGGTCGAGCGGATGGCGGGCAAGGCGATCGCGTACCTGGATCGCTTCCTCGCGCAGGAAACGCCGTTTCCCCAGCCGCTGACCGGGGACCGCGGCGGGCGACGCGATCGGCTGGTGGCGGAGGAGATCCGGCCGGCGGTGGTCCGCTACCGCGACTTCCTCGCCGCCGAGATCGCCGGGCACGGGCGGCCGGACGACCGGCCCGGCCTCTGCCGGCTCGAGAACGGCGAAGCGGCGTACGCGTCCCTGGTGCGCATGCACACGACGACCGAGCACACCCCCGAAGAGCTGCACCAGCTGGGCTTGGACGTGCTCGCGGGCCTCGACGCCGAGTACGCCGAGATCGGCGGCCGCGCGTTCGGGCTGACCGAGCCGGCCGAGGTGCGCCACCGGTTGCGGACCGACGAGACCCTCCGCTGGCGCGACGCCGACGAGATGCTCGAGAACGCGCGCGAGGCCGTCGCCCGCGCGACCGCGGTGGCGCCGGACTGGTTCCCGCGCCTGCCCAAGGCGGAGTGCGTCGTGCGGGCCGCCCCGGAGGCGGAGGCGCCCGTCGCCGCCCCGGCCTACTACCTGCCGCCCGCGCGCGACGGTTCACGGCCGGGCACCTACTTCACCAACACCCACGAGGTGCGCACCCGCGTCCGGTTCCTCGCCGAGTCGGTGGCGTTCCACGAAGCCGTGCCCGGCCACCACTTCGAGGTCTCGCTGGCCCAGGAGCTGACCGGTCTGCCCCAGCTGCGGACCCTGGCGCCCGTGACGGCGTACCGCGAAGGCTGGGGGCTCTATTCCGAACGGCTCGCCGACGAGATGGGCCTGTACTCCGACGACCTGATGCGCCTCGGCATGCTCGCGGCGGACTCGACCCGCGCCGCGCGGCTGGTGGTCGACACCGGCCTGCACGCGCTGCGCTGGACCCGCGAGCAGTGCGCCGGATTCCTCCGCACCCGCACGGTGCTCAGCGAGGTCGAGGTCCAGTCCGAAACGGACCGGTACATCGAATGCCCCGGCCAGGCGCTGGCCTACATGACCGGACGGCTGGAGATCGTCCGGCTGCGCCGGTTCGCCGAGGCCGAGCTCGGGGATTCCTTCGACATCAAGGACTTCCACGGCGTCGTCCTCGGCGGCGGGCCGGTGCCGCTCACCGTGCTGGGCGACGTCGTCCGCGCCTGGGTCGCGTCCTTTTGATCAGTGCTGCATGCCGTAGGACTTCTGGCAGGGGTAGCCGTCGCCGGTGGCCGACCAGCCGGCCGGGTAGCCGTTCTGTGCCCAGGCGGCGTAGGCCTGCGCGTAGGTGTACCCGCGGGCGTAGAGCCACTGGCACGGCGTCTGGCCGCCCGAGTTGGTGATGGAGATCCACGGCTGGGCGTTGTACCAGCTCGGCTGGGCGTACCACTGGCTCGTCGCCGCGACGCCCGGGTTCTTCGGCTGGACGTAGACGGTCTGCGGCGCCGGCACGACGACCGGCGGGGGCGCCGGCACGGTGACGGTCGGCGTGCTCGGGGCCGTGACGGTCGCCGTGCTCGCGGCCGGGGCCTGGGCGGCGACCGTGCGCACGGGCAGGCCGCACGCGGCCAGGGCGAGCACCGCGGAAATCGCCGCGGTCGCGCGGAGAATACGCATGCCTTGACTCATTTCGTCCGGGTCATGTGACTGCCGGCGAGCACTCCGCCGGAAACGGTGTAGGAACCGGAAAACACGCGGGTGCTGCCGTCGGTCTGAACGGCGGAAAGCACGACGTACACGGTGTTCCCGCGAACGTCGGTGACGGTCAGCGTGTCCCACGACGTCGTCGCGAAACCGTTGACGTACTTGGTGTATCCACCACCGCCGGCGATCCGGCTGCCGCCGAGTGACCACGCCGTGGCGAAATCACGGCGGTTGAGCGCGTCGTAGTAGGCGATCACCGTCTGGGCCGCCGAAGTGTCCACCGGCGCGACGTACACCGGCGGCTGCTGCACGTAGACGGTTTGCGGCGCGGGCACGGCGATCACGCTGGTCGTCGCCGCCTGCGGGGTGACCGTGACCGGTACCGGCGAGCCCGCCACGGGCACGCCGCACGCCGTCACACCCACCAGGAGCAGCGCGGCGACGAGAATTCCGGTAGCTTTCATGGGAATCAACTTCTTCCTTGTTCGCCACCCAGGAATCGGCCGCCCGCCGCGTAGTGCAACGCTTTCCCGGAAACGCGACCCAAGCGTTACCCCGTGGGATTCAGACGTTCTGCCTCGTGATGTCGTAGGCCGTCATCGCCGCGGTCAGGTGCCGGGCGTCGGCAGCCTGCGTCGCGTCGTAACCGGTGATCAGCTGAATCCGGCCCAGGCGGTAGGTGAGCGTGTTGCGGTGAATGCTCAACGCGCTCGCCGCTTCGCCGCGGTTGTACCCCGAAACGACGAACGCGCGCAGGGCGTCGATCAGGTGCGGGTGGTCTTCGAGCGGTGCGAGCACTCGCGCGAGCGCGTCACGCGCCGGGCCCGGGCGGGCCAGCTGGTACTCGATGGCGAGGTCGGCCAGCCGGTAGAGCCGCGCCGGGCGGTGCAGGTTTTCCGCCAGTTCCAGGACTTCCACGGCTTCGGCGTGCGCCGCCGGGATGTCCGCGTGGGTCTCCGCCCGGGCCGCGGCGGCGGTGCAGCGCCGGCCGCAGATCTCGTCGACCCGCGCGGCCACGGCGTCGACCGCGACACCGTCCGGAACCAGCAGCACCCCGCCGTCCCCCTTGAAGGTCACCAGGACCTGACTGTCCACATCGGACCGGACCGAGCGGAAGAGGTCCGTCGCCGCCCGGCTGCCCGCCTCCGGCGGCAGAGCGGGCAGGTGGAACACGACGACGTCGAATCCCGGAGGCAGCTCGCGGTGGCGCACCGGGCGGCCGGCGAGCAGGCTCGACGCCAGGTTCTGCCGGTCTTCGCGCCGCTCCCAGTCGAGGTCTTCGCGCTCGCGCAGGTACGCCTCGGCCACCCGCGGCATGACCTCGCCGAGGAAGTCGAGCATCCGGGCGCCGAGCAGCGCCCGGTCGCCGGGGAGCTGCTCCCAGGCGACGCTCGCGGCGAGCGGGTAGATCTTGAGGACGGCTTCGAGCGGCAGGCCGTCCCGCGCGCGCTCGGCGCCCCAGGCGATCGGCAGCGCGAGCTCGTCCTCGGTCGGGCGCCGGCCTTCGGCGACGATGGTGAGGAACAGCTCGAACACCGCGGTCGCGTTGGCGACCAGGTCACCCTCCAGCACGCTCGCGGGCAGCAGCCGGTATTCGGGGATCTCGGCCGCACACCGGGTGATCATCGCGCTGGCGATCTCACCCGATCGAGGGAACAGCTCGGCGACCGGATCCATGCCACATTGTCACCATGCACAAACGGCCACGGCAACTTTCTGCGCGTCCTGCCAGCAGACAGCCTTGATCTTGTGCCTCATGCTGTGCAAAGCAACCAGACGGAAGGGACTTCGCAATGGCGCGGGGAACAAAACGATGGCTGGCCGGGCTCGGGATCGCGGGCCTGCTCGCCCTGGGCGTGGCGGCGCCGGCCCAGGCCGCGACCACGGCCGGTGGCAACAACGACTTCGGCTGCCGCCCGAGCGCCGCGCACCCGAACCCGGTCGTGCTGCTCCACGGCACCTTCGCCACCTACTACGAGGACCTCAACTTCCTGCAGGCCGACCTGGCCGCGCGCGGCTACTGCACGTTCTCGCTGACCTACGGCGCCTACCCGCAGTTCCCGTTCGTGGGCGGGCTCAAGCCGGTCGCGGAGTCGTCACTGGAGATCAAGAACTACGTCGAGAAGGTCCGCGCGGACACCGGCGCGGCGAAGGTCGACGTCGTCGGCCACTCCGAAGGCGGCCTGCAGTCGATCTACCTGGCCAAGATGCAGGGCATCCAGGGTGAGATCGGCAAGGTCGTCGCGATCGCGCCGCCGACGCACGGCGCCAACGCGTCCGGGCTCCTGACGCTGGCCTACACGCTGCTCGGCAAGAGCACGTGGAACAACGTCGTCAAGACGATCGGCCTGCCGATCTTCGCCGACGAGCTGGACGGCGGCGCGGCGATCGTCGCGCTCAACACCGGCCCGGTCGCCCAGCCCGGCATCGACTACACGATCATCACCTCGCGCTACGACGAGCTGGTCACCCCGACCGAAACGTCGTTCATCCGCGAGCCGGGCGTGCACAACAGCTACGTCCAGGACTCGTGCCCGTTCGACCCGGTCGGGCACATCGGCGAGGCCTACGACCTCAACGTCTGGCACCTGGTCCGCAACGCCCTGGACCCGGCGCACGCCGCGCCGATCCGGATCTGCGCCGTGGGCTCCCCCGGCTGACCCGGCCGGCCTCGGCTCAAGTCCGTGAATGTCGCATTGAGGGACTTAGAGTCCCTCAATGCGACATTCACGGACTTCTGACCGGCCTGCTCAGCCGAGGCCGATGGCGAACACGTGCAGGTTCGTGTCCGTCGGGAGCGTGACCGAGGCGATCTGCTTTCCGGCCGGTGCGTCGAACGGCGCCGTCGCGTAGACCGACGCGCCGCCGCCCGGGCCGCCCGGCTGGTTGCGGTGGTCGGCGCGGGCCACCAGCGTGTTGCCGAACACCGGGTCGGTGCCGCCGCCCGGGAAGACCCAGTCGCCGAAGGACAGGTCGGCCTGGCCGGTGGTGCCGTCGGTGAAGGTGACCGTGGCCTTGGCCTGGTGGTCGCCGTTCGACGCCGTGCCGATGAACGACAGCCGCGTCGCCGGGCTCAGCCGGATCGTCTGCCCGGCCGGGACGACGTTGTCCGGACGGCCCGAAGGCGCGGCCGGCCAGGTGAACGTCGTGCCGGCCGCCTGGGCGGGCTTCCCGCCGACCAGGCCCGCCGCGGCCAGGGCCTGCCGGGAGAGGCTGTTCCCGGCGCCGTCGATGTCCGCCGAACCGACGTCACCGTCGTCCGAGATACCGACACCTCTGTACGCCGCCGCGAGCCCGCCCTTCGGCGCGACCAGCACGATGACCGAGCCGGGCACGGACGTCGAGCCGCCCCGGACGGTCACCGGCACCTGGTAATAGCCCTCGGGCGTCCCGGCCGCCACCGAAACCGTCAGCTTCGCCGTGCCGCTGCCGGTCCGGTCGTCGAGCCGGAGCTGCCGCGGCCCGGTGACCGTGAGACCGGCGGGCGCCTTGGTCGTGACGTCCAGGCCGCGGTCGTGCCCGCCGAGCCGCTGCCCGCTCACCGTGACCTCGCCGGACGTGCCCGGCTCGACGACGACCTGGTTGGTCACCGACGCCAGGAAGGGCTTCTCGTTGTCCTGGTAGGACGGTAGGGCCGAGTTCGCCGCCCAGCGCTTGTCCGGAGTGGACTGCAGCGAGAAGTCCAGCCGGGCGCCGTCCCGCGCGGTGTTCGCGGGCAGGTACGTGCGGTCCCAGTCCCGGCCGTTCAGCGACAGGTCGTGGACGTACGGTGTGGTCGCCGAAGCCTTCGGCGCGCGGATGTCGATCGTCCGTCCGTTCGGGAGGGACAGCACCGCGCGCTCGAACAGCGGGCTGTGCACGACCAGGTCCGGCGTGCCCGGCGTCGCCGGGTAGATGCCGAGCGCGGCCCAGACGTACCACGACGACTGCGCGCCGAGGTCGTCGTTGCCCGGCTCGCCGTCCGGGGTCGCGCTGAACAGCGTCGTCGCGATCTCACGGACGACCTGCTGGGTCTTCCACGGCTGCCCGACGTGGTTGTACAGCCACGGGACGCCGAAGTCGGGCTCGTTGCCGGCCCACATGTTCGGCTCGTTCGGGCCGACGTTGAGCTTCTGGAAGAACGTGTCCAACCGCTGGGCGACGGCGGCCGGGCCGCCCATCGCCGTCACCAGGCCAGCCGGGTTCTGCGGCACCAGCCAGGTGTACTGCGCGGCGTTGCCCTCGTCGAAGCCGTCCTGGCCGAACTTGCCGGGCGGCGGCGGCACGTACGCCGGGCCGTCCGGGAAGCGGCCGTCCTGCCCGCGCGGCTGGATGTACCCGGTGAGCGGGTTGAAGATGTTCTGCCAGTTCTGGCCGCGCCGGGTGAACTCACGCGCCACGTCGCGGTCGCCGATGCCCTGCGCGAGCTGCGCGATGGCGAAGTCGTCGATCGCCCATTCCAGGGTGATCGACGCGCCGACGCGGGCGTGGTCACCGCGCGAAGCGTCGTTGTTCGGCAGGTACCCGCGGGCGACGTAGTCCTCGACGCCGCGACGTTCCTGGTACGCGCCGGGCGTGTTGTCCACCGATGTCGCGCCTTTGACCAAGTACTTCAGCGCCGTCTTGACATCGAAGTCACGCGCGCCGAACGCGTAGAGATTGGAGATCAGCGCGACCGAGCTGTCGCCGGTCATCTGACCGGTGTAGTCGTTCGCCATCGGCCAGCGCGGCCACCAGCCGCCCTGCACGGCGTCGTTCGTCAGCGACTGCGCCATGTCGCTGGCTTCCTTCGGGAACAGCATGGCCTGCAGCGGCGCGAGCGAGCGGTAGGTGTCCCAGTCGGAGAAGTTCGCGTACTGGTGCCGCCCCTTCGGCAGCGTGCGGATCTGGTCGTCGAAGCCGATGTAGCGCCCGTCGGCGTCGTCGAACGTGTTCGGGTGCATCAGCGAGTGGTACAGGAAGGTGTAGAACGTCTTGAGCTCGGCCGCATCGCGCCCCGCGACCCGGATCTTGCCCAGCGCCTGCGTCCACTTGTCCCTTGTGGACTTGCGGACGGCGGTGAAGTCGAACCCCGGAACTTCCGCGGCCGCGTTGGCCTTCGCGCCGTCGACGCCCACGTAGGACATCGAGACCTTGGCGTGCACGACGCTCTGCGAACCGAAGGTCAGGTAGGCACCGGCTTTCGGCGAGTCGACGCTGTCGGTGCCCGGCTTCACCGAAGAGCCGTCCCAGGTGCCGTGGGCGGTGAACGGCTGGTCGAAGGTGACGTCGTAGTAGACCGTGTACTTGTTCGGCTTGCCGCAGAAGTTGCCGGTGGTGGCCGAGCCGCTGACCTCGCGGTTGCCGGTGATCTTCAGGTCGGCGTGCGAGTTCCCGGCGAGGCTGGCGCCGCCCTTGACCAGCACCTGCGGGGTGGAACCGGCCGGGAAGGTGAACGCGGCGAGCCCGGTGCGGGTGGTCGCGGTCAGCTCGGCCCGGACCTTCGAGTCCGCGAGCGTCACGGCGTAGTAGCCCGGCTCGGCCTTCTCGTCGTCGTGGGTGAAGTGCGCGGTGCGGTCCCACGGCGCGCTGCCGACGTCGCCGGTGATCGGCAGGATCGGCACGTCACCGAACGCGTTGCAGCCGACCGAGGCGTGGTCGAGGCTGAAACCTCGGATCTGGTCACTGTGGTACTGGTAGCCGGCGTACGCGCCCTGGGTGTCCGGCGAGAACTGCATCATCCCGAACGGCGCCGCCGGGCCGGGGAAGTTGTTGATCTCCCCCACCGAACTGCCGCCGCTGCCGGTCCCGATCAGCGGGTCGACGTACGCCGCCGGGTCGCTGACCAGCGGAGTTCCCGGTGACATCGTTGTCGGCGCCGCCGAAGCGACAGCGGGAACCCCGATCACCGCCGTCGCGACGATCGCTGCCATGAATCTGTATCGCACCGGTGCCCTCCCGCGGCTGCACTGCCTGGACATCCGACCTTTGCCTGCGAGCGACCCCGGGGTCAACACTTTGACAAAGACTTGACCCGTTCCCCCGAGGTGTGAAGATCCGGTCAGGATCGGGTGGTTGCCGTGTCAGGACGCCTACTGTCTACGCCGTGTGCGCACGTGTACTGGTCGCCGAGGACGACGAGAAGCAGGCCGAGGTCCTCCGGCTCTACCTCGAGAGCGAAGGCCACACCGTGGTGCTGGCCCCCGACGGCCGGGCCGCCCTGGACGAAGCCCGCCGCCACCGCCCCGACCTGCTGGTCCTCGACGTCATGATGCCCAAGGTCGACGGCCTCGACGTCTGCCGGATCCTGCGCGGCGAGTCCGACGTCGCGGTCCTGATGCTGACCGCCCGGGCCACCGAGGACGACCTGCTGCTCGGCCTGGACCTCGGCGCGGACGACTACCTGACCAAGCCCTACAGCCCGCGCGAGCTGATGGCGCGCGTCCGCACGCTGCTGCGCCGGACCGCGGGCCGGCGCGAACCACCCGACTCGACGTTGCGCTCAGGCGGGCTGCGGCTCGACCCGCTGCGGCACGAGGTGTCGGTCGACGGCCGCCCGGTGGAGACCACGCCCGGCGAGTTCCTGCTGCTGGAGACGCTGATCAAGCAGCCGGGCCGGGTGTTCACCCGGCGGCAGTTGCTGGAGCTGACCCGCGGCGACGACCGGTTCGTCAGCACCCGGATCATCGACGTCCACGTGCTCAACCTGCGCAAGAAGCTCGAGCCGGACCCGGCGAAGCCGCAGTACCTGCTGACCGTCTTCGGCGTCGGCTACAAGCTCGTCGCCGAGAACAGTGCGTAGGCCGTTCCCCAGGCGGCCCTTCCCGAGACGGCGGAGCCTGGTCCTGCGGCTCTCCGCCGTCTCCCTGCTCATCGCGCTCGGCTCGATCGCCGCGACGGCGTGGCTCGCCGTGCAGACCACCACCCGGGCGATCCAGCAGGAGCAGGGCCAGGCCCTGTCGGACGACGCGACCATCTACACCGAGCTGCTCGGCTTCGCCGCGGTGAACCACACCTGGGACCAGGCCGGGCCGAAGCTGCGGGCGCTGGCCGGCGAGACCGGGCGCCGGATCGTCGTGACGACGGTCGACCGGCGGGTGCTCGCCGACTCCGGTGGCTCGCCGGTCACGCTGCCGGTGAAGGCGAGCGCGTCGGTGGACCCGCTGCACGTGGACCCGGTGCTGATGCCGGGCGCCGGGACCAGCGGCATCGACCCGCGCGCGGTCGGGCCGTTCCGGCTGTCGCCCCGCGAACACGAGGACCTCGCCTCCCTGGCCAAGAAGGCGGTCCAGTGCCTCGACGACATGGGCCTGCGCAGCGAGGTGCAGGACTCGCCGAGCGGCCGGCCCCAGATCAGCGCGCCCGACCCGATCACCGCCCGCTACTTCGCGGCCAAGTGCGGGTTCTACGAGCTCGCGGACCCCACGCCGACCGAGCAGGCCGCGCTCACCAGCCTCAACGACGCCGTGAACACCTGCCTCCAGCGCCGGGGTTCGGGCGAGGTGAAGCTCACCCTCGACTTCGAGGCGCTCGGCGCCCCCGACCAGGGCCCGGCCGGCGCCTGTATCGACACGTCGCGGCGTGAGCAGCTCGCCCCGTACGTCGCACCGGCCGCGCTGCTGTTCACGCTCGGGCCCGGCGACTCACCGGTGCCGACGTTCACCCTCTCGCGGGAGAACCTGACGCGGATCCTGGCGGTGACCGGCGGGGTGCTGGCGCTGGCCGTGGCGATCACCGTGCTGGTCTCGACCCGGCTGTCCCGCCCGCTGCGCGCGCTGACCGAAGCGGCCGAGCAGGACCGGCCGGCGCCGGTGAAGTCCCGCGACGAGGTCGGGTACCTCGCCACCGCGTTCAACGACCTCACCGCGCGCCGCGAACGCATCGAGGAGCAGCGCAAGGCGATGGTCAGCGACATCGCGCACGAGCTGCGCAACCCGCTCAACGTCATCCGCGGCCGGCTGGAGGCCGCCGAAGACGGGCACCTGCCGTTCGACCGGGCCCTGTCGGCGTCCCTGCTCGAGGAAACCGTGCTGCTGCAGCACATCGTCGAGGACCTGCAGGACCTGGCCGCGGCCGACGCCGGGCACCTGCGGCTGTTCCCGGAGACCGTCGACGCGGCCGAGCTGGCCGGCCAGGTCACGGCGGCGCACGCCGACCGGGCCGCCGCGGCCGGCGTCACGCTGAGCGTCGAGGCGGCCGGAGAGGCCCGGCTGACGGCCGACCCGGTCCGCCTCCGCCAGGTGATGGGCAACCTGGTGGGCAACGCGATCCGGCACACCCCGGCCGGCGGCCGCGTCACGATCCACGTCTCGTCCACTGTGGACGAGGTGGTGCTCGCGGTCGCGGACACCGGCACCGGGATCGCGCCCGAGCACCTGCCGCACGTGTTCGACCGGTTCTGGCGAGCGGAGAAGTCCCGTAGCCGCCAGACCGGCGGCAGCGGGCTCGGCCTGGCCATCGTGCGCCACCTCGTGCAGGCCCACGGCGGCACCATCGACGTCGAGTCCGAAGTGGACATGGGGTCGACGTTCACCGTCCGGCTGCCGAAAGCTAACCCTTGAGGCCGCTTTGGGCGAGCCCTTCGACGAACTGGCGTTGCGCGACGATGAAGACCAGCAGCACCGGCACGACCGTGGTGGTCGCGGCGGCGAGCTGGACGTTCCAGAGGTGGCCGCCGTAGACGTCGACGTACTGCGTCAGCGCCACCGGCAGCGTGAACTTGTCCTTGTCGGTCAGGTAGACCAGCGGTTCCAGGAAGAAGTTCCACGTGTTGAGGAAGGTGAAGATCGCCACCGCGGCCAGCGCGGGTTTGGCGATCGGCAGGGCGACGCGCCGGTAGAGCCCGAAGCGGGACAGGCCGTCGAGCCGGCCCGCCTCCTCCAGCTCGCCCGGGATCGTGATGAAGAACTGCCGCATCACGAACGTCGCGAGCACGCTGGGCGCGCCGAAGATCGGCACGACGATCAGCGGCCAGTGCGTGTTCGTCAGGCCGAGGTCGTCGACCACCCGGAACAGCGGGATGATCGTGACCTCGCTCGGCACCATCAGCCCGATCAGGATCAGCCCGAAGAACTTCTCGCCGCGGAACCGGATGCGGGCGAACGCGTACCCGGCGAGTGACGAGAAGAACATCGTGCCCAGGGTGACGAGCACCGCAATGTAGAGGCTGTTGAAGTACTGCTGCGCCAACGGGAAGTCGGTGAACGCGGTCTTGTAGTTCTCCCACTGCGGCTGGCTCGGGAACAGCTTCGGCGGGTACGCCAGGACTTCGTTGGCCGGCAGCAGCGACGCCGTGATCATCCACCAGGTGGGGAACACGAACGGCACCGCCAGCACGACCATCACGGCGTAGCAGGCGATCTTGGCCCTACGACTCATGGAACACCCACCGCCTCCGCATCCGCCACTGCAGCAGCGTCAGCACCAGGATCACCACGAACAGCACCACGGCGAGCGCCGCGCCGTAGCCGAGGTCGTGGTTGGCGAAGGCCTGCTGGTAGAAGTAGAAGACCAGGACGTTGGTGCTGTCCGCCGGCCCGCCGAGGGTCAGCACCTGGATCTGCGCGAACACCTGCAGCGCGCCGGCGACGGTGATGATCGCGGTGAGCAGGGTGGTCGGGCTGATCATCGGCAGGATCACCGAACGGAACCGCCGCCACGGACCGGCACCGTCCAAGTGCGACGCCTCCATGATGGACGCCGGGATCCCTTGTAGCGCCGCGAGGAACAGCACCATGTTGAGCCCGACGTTCTTCAGCACCTGCACCACGATCACCGACAGCATCGCGGTGCCGTTGCCCCGCAGCCAGTTCGGCCCGTCGATCCCGATCGTCTGCAGCAGCGCGTTGATCCCGCCGTTGTCCTGCAGCAGGAAGTTCCACACGATCGTCCACGCGACGAGCGTGATGACCACCGGCGAGAAGAAGACCGTCCGGAACACCGTGGTGCCGCGCAGCTTCAGGTTGAGCAGCAACGCGAGCGAGAGCGCCAGCACGAGGTTCAGCACGACCAGGCCGACGCAGAAGATCGCCGTCGCGCGGGCGACCTTCGGCGCGACCGGGTCGTCGAGCAGCTGCGCGTAGTTGTCCGCCCCGGCGAACGACGACGTCCCGGCCAGCAGGTTGACGTCCTGGAAGCTGTACCAGACCACCGCCGCCAGCGGCGCCACGACGAAAGCGAGGAAGCCGAGGGCCTGCGGGGCGATGAAGAGCCACCCCGCCAGCTCGTCTCGCCGTTTGGCCGTCAGCGTCACCGGCTCAGCACCGGGTCGATGGCTTGGCACACCCCGGCGAGCGCGGCGGGCACGTTCGCGTCCGGCTTCCACATCGGGTCCAAAGCGGACTGGACGAGGGAGGCGATCCGCGCGCTGCCGGTGTGCGACGGCAGCACGGAACCGGTCTTGATCCCGTTGACCACGACGTTCTGCAGCTGTTCCTGGCTGAACAACGGGTTCGCCTTCGCCAGGGTGGCCGCGTTGATCAGGCTGTCGCGGGCCGGCGGGAAGTACTGGCCGAGCTTCGCCGAGTTGGCCGGGTCGGTGAAGAACGCCAGGAAGTCCGCGGCGGCCTTGGCGTGCTTGCCCTTGACCGGAACGCCGATCCCGGCCTGGCCGATGACCTGAGCGTTCGCCTTCGGTCCGGCCGGCAGCGGGACGATGCCCCAGTCGAAGGGCTTGGCCTTGAGCAGCCCGGCGCGGCTGATCTGGGCGATGGTCAGGCCCGACTCGCCGGCGAAGAAGTCCGCGGTCGTGCCCGGGCCGGGCAGCGCCTTGTCGGTGAAGATCGCCTGGTGCAGGAAGGTCATCGCGGACGTCATCTCCGGCGTCGCGAACCCGCAGGTCTTGCCGTCCGGCCCCCAGGCGTCGGCGCCGAAGCCGCGCCACACCGACGCGAGCAGCACCCACTGCTTGTACTCGAACTCACGGACCACCAGCCCGGCCTTGCCGGTGTCGCGCGCGGCGACCTGGGTGGCGATCTGCTTCGCGGCGTCCCAGGTCCACCGTCCATTCGCGAGCAGCTGGTCCGGGGTTTCGGTGATTCCCGCCTGGGTGAGCAGGTTCTTGTTGTAGAACATGCCGAACGGCGACGTCGAGAACGGGTAGGCGAAGAGACTGTCGTCCTTGGTCCACAGTTTCGTGGCGGACGGGACCAGTTCGCCGACGTTGTACCCCGCGGTCGCGGACAGCGTGGGCTTGAGGTCGGTGAGGGCGCCGGACTGGACGAAGTCCGGGGCGTCGCGCTCGAGGATCCAGGCGAGGTCGGGCGGGTTGCCGCCGGACAGCTGGGTGGTCAGCGCGGCCGAGTACGCGCTCGTGTCACCCGGGACGACGTCGAACTTCACCGACGCGACCTCGGGGTGTGACTTGCGGTACTCGGTGGCGATGGCGTCGAAGAGGGCGAGCTGGTTCTTGTCCGTCGTCCAGACCGTCATGCGCAGTGCGATGTTCGTGTCGTCGCCGGCGCCGCCCGAGCAGGCGGCCGAAGCCACCGCGACGGCGGACAACGCCGCGGCGATGAACAGCCGGGCTCGACGGCGGGCCACTCGTTGGTAGGCCACAGTGCCTCCTGGTTATTCGAATTAGCAGCGAAGGTAGACGTCTCGTTCGGCAGCTGTCAACAGTGGTCAGCGAGTGTGCACTGTGGAGGGTGCCGCCGCGGTGGCGCCCTCGTGGAACGTGCACGGCAACAGCAGTTGCCGGGGCTTCGGATCCGCCAGCAGCTCGACCAGGACGCGCACCGCGTGCACACCCATTTCGTGGCGCGGGATGCGGAACATCGACCAGTCGGTGGGCGTGCTCGGCACCGCGTGCGCCGACGGCTGCTGCGTCGGGTCGGCGTCACCCAGCACGACGAGCGAGAGGTCGTCGGGCACGCGCACGCCGAGGTCGTCCGCGTACGCCAGGATGCCGTCGGCCATCGCCGAGCTTTCGACGAGCAGCGCGGTGACCCCCTCGTCGAGCGCCTGCCGCAGCGCGAGGGCCGGGTCGTCGGCGAGGAACACCAGCGGCGGACGGCGGTGCTTGCGCGCCGCGGCTTCGTAGCCGGAGCGCCGGTCGAGCGTCGGCTCGTTCTCTTCGGTGACGCTCAGCAGGCCGATCTTGCGGTGCCCGAGCCGCCACAGCCACTCGTGGACCTCACGGGTGGCCGCGACGTAGTCGGCGCCGACGTAGCTGATCGGCCCGGTCGGCGACTCGCGGCGGCCGACGAACACGAACGGGAACTGCTCCTCGACGAGCTGCGCGAGCTCCTGCGGGTCGTTGTGCCGGCCGAGCAGGATCGAGCCGTCGGCGATGCGCAGCCGGTTCGTGCCCTGGTCGTAGATGCGGCGGCGCCCGTCGCGGCGGCCACCGCTGGTGAACAGCAGCAGGTCGAAGCCCTGGGCCTCGGCCTCCTCCTCGATGCCGAGCAGGAACGGCCGGTAGAAGTCGGCCACGCCGGACGGGAACACCGACTCGTAGGTGAACACGCCGAGGATCTGGTTGGACTTGCCGCGCAGGCGCCGGCCCATGATGTCCACGGTGTACCCGGTCTCGCGGAGCACCTGCTGCACGCGTTCGCGGGTCTCGGGGGTGATGCGCAGGCTGTCGGAGCCGTTCAGGACCATCGAGACGACGGCCTGCGAGACGCCGGCCAGGCGTGCCACCTGTGCCTGCGTGACCCGGCCCGAACCCGCCGTCATCGATGACTCCCTCCAGCGCGACTCCCGCGGACCTTACAGGTGGCATTTCAGTACCCCCGCACTTCCGGCCACCGGCGCTCCACGCCGGCGGCGTCCAGCTCGCGCGCGAACTCCTCGAAGAGCCGGCCGTCGGCCTGCACGGCCCGCGGCTCGACACCCTCGCGCACGGCGAACGCGGCGAGCAACCCCGCGACCTCCCCGATGTTCCACTCGACCGGGTGCAGCCGGAAGCAGCCGTTGGTGATGTGCGTGGTGCCGATGTTCTTGCCCGCGGGCAGCAGGTTGGTCACCCGGACGGGCAGCAGCGCGCCGAGCGGGATTTCGTACGGCACGCTCGCGACGTCGATGTAGTTGTCCCCGCCGGTCGAGGGGTGCAGGTCGATGCGGTAGCTCCCGACCCCGACGGCGTCCGCGCGCCGCACCCGGCCGTCGACGCCGAGGATCTCCGCCGAGACGTCGTGCTCGGTAACGGTGGTGACGGCCTTGATGCGCCGCGCTTCCCGGACGTACGCCGACTTCGCGAGGCCGTCGCGGGTGCCGGTGACGTCGGGCCGCAGCTTGAGGCCGGGGAAGCCGGTGCCGCCGTCCGCGCGGGGCGCTTCGGTCTGCAGCCAGTACAGGACGGACAGGCTGAGCTGCTTGGCTTCGTGGTGGGCTTCGGCTACTTCCGCCTCGGTGGCATGGCCGGGGATGGTCAACGCGGGCTTGAGCCAGTAGTCGTTGAGCGGCCAGTTGACCAGGGTGACGTCGGAGTCGAAGGCGCCGTCGGTGTGCAGGCCGCGGGCGAGGATGCGGCGGAAGGCCCAGAGTTCCTTGTCCCCCGCGTCCGCGCTCTGGTCGGCACTGACGGACAGGGGGTCGTCGGCCGGGTTCGGTACGAAGGTGCGCTTGACCGGCTCGAGCGTCCGCGGGTCCGGGGCGACGAAGCCGAGCAGCGGGCCGGGCCAGAAGCCCGGCTGGTAGTCGCGCCAGAAGCCGTACATCCCGGGGCGGTCGATGACGTGGTGCTCGCCCTCGTGGTGCGAAACGGCGAAGCAGTAGGTGATCCCCTGCAGGTTGGCGGGATCGGCTTCCGCCGGGGCGTGCGGTTCGCCGTGCTCGCTCCGGGCTTCGGCCCCGGTGACGTGCTCGGTGCCGGTGAGCGGCAGCAGGTCGCTGTCCTCGGTGGCGTCGAGGACGTACTGGGCTTTGACGGTCACCCGCTCGCCTCGGTGGTCCTCGAGGGTCACGGCGTCGACCCGGTCGCCGCTGGTCACGGCGTCGACCGGCCGGTGTTCGAGCAGGACGCGGATCCGCCCGGCGCTGACGTGCGGCGCGAGCAGGCTCTCGACGACGGCGAGCGCGACGCGCGGTTCGTGGCAGAGCTTGCTGACCTTCCCGGCCCCGGGGTTCAGCTCGGCCTGCCGCGCGGCTTCGGCCCGCAGCGGGTAGTGGCGGCGGTAGTAACCGCGGATGCCTTCCCGCAGCTCACGGTAGGTGCGGGTGGACCCGAACCGTTCGATCCAGGGGTTCTCGTCGGGCGGCACGGCTTGGGCGGTCAGCTGCCCGCCGAGCCAGTCGGTCGCCTCGGTGAGCACCACGCGACGCCCGGCCTTGGCGGCGGCGAGAGCCGCGGCGACCCCGCCGAGGCCGCCGCCGACCACCAGAATCTCCGTGTCCAGTTCCCTCATGAACCCTTCCCGATCTCGCCACCCTGCCGGAGTAATACGAATTACTCAGGGCATAGTGCGGGAGCCGGGGCCGTGCGTCAAGGATGCGTGGTCTACAGCGGGAGGCCCGCGTAGTTGTTGGCCAGCTCGGTCGCCGCGGCTTCCGACGTCACCGTGCGCTGGAGCTGGGAGAGCTGGAGCTGCGCGTCGAAGTCGTCGCCGTGGCGGTGGAGCATCGACGTCATCCACCACGAGAAGTGCGTGCAGCGCCAGACCCGCCGCAACGCCGTCTCCGAGTAGGCGTCGACAAGGCGGTCATCCCCCCGGAAGGCCGCCGTGAGCGCCGTCGAAAGCAGCGCGACGTCGGCCACCGCGAGGTTCAGCCCCTTGGCGCCCGTCGGCGGGACGATGTGGGCCGCATCCCCGGCCAGGTAGAGGTTTCCGTGCCGCATCGGGGTCGTCACGAAGCTGCGCATCGGCAGCACGCTCTTCTCCGTGATCGGGCCGGTGTGCAGCGTCCAGCCCGGGACGCCGAGGCGCTCGGCGAGCGCCGTCCAGATCCGGTCGTCGCTCCACTGCGCGATGTCCTCGTCCGGCGCCACTTGGAGGTAGAACCGGCTGACGTGCGGCGAACGCATGCTGTGCATGGCGAACCCGTCCGGGTGCCAGGCGTAGATCAGCTCGTCCGTCGACGGCGCGACGTCGGCCAGCACCCCCAGCCACGCGAACGGATAAGCCCGCTCCCACACCTGCTGCCGCGGCACGAAAGAGCGGCTCGGCCCGTGGAACCCGTCGCAGCCGACGACGACGTCGGCGTCGATCCGCTGCGCGCGGCCGTCACCGTCCACAAAGGTCACGAACGGCGACTCCGTGACGTCGTGCAGCTCGACGTCGGAAGCGGAGTAGAACGCCGCCCGCCCGGCCTTCTCCCGCGCCGCCATCAGGTCCTTGGTCACCTCGGTCTGGCCGTAGACCGTCACCGACCGGCCGGTGAGGTCGACGAAGTCCAGGTGGTGCCGGTTTCCCGGCCACTGCAGGTGGATCCCGCGGTGTTCCATGCCCTCCGCGTCGAGCCGGTCGCCGAGGCCGGTGTCGCGGAGCAGCTCGACCGTGCCCGCTTCGAGGATGCCCGCGCGGATGCGGGCCTGGACGTACTCCGGGGTCTGCCGTTCGAGCAGCACCGAGTCGATGCCCTCGAGGCCGAGCAGGTGGGACAGCAGCAGCCCGGCCGGGCCGGCGCCGACGATGACGACCTGGGTGCGCACGCGGAACATCCTTTCGGTGACCGAACCCCGAGGATGACGCCGACCGTGCGCCCTGCACCAGGGGATTCTCATTCAATGAGAGATTGTCCGCGAGATCCCGCGAGCCGCGGCCAGCAGGGCCGGGAGCTGCATCCGCGCGCCGCGGTCGTTGGGCACGATCACCGACAGGGCCGCGACGACGTCGCCGTCCGGACCCCGCAGCGGCACCGCGATGCCGGTCGTCTCCTCGTCGATGAAACCCGCGCAGTACGCGTAGCCGTCGCGGCGGACGTCGGCGAGGAACCGCCGCAGCCGGGCCGGTTCGGTGAGCTTGGTGCGGCGGAAGGCTTCGAGGGGCGAAGCCAGCACCTGTTCCTGCAGTTCGAAGGGCGCGTGCGCCAGCAGCACCAGCCCGGACGACGACGCGTGCAGCGGCAGCCGCCCGGCCACCCGCGTCACGTTGACGATCGCGCCGGGCGCCGAAAGCCGTTCGACGAACAGCACCTCGCGGTCCTCCAGCACCGCGAGCTGCGTGTGGTGCCCGACGACGGCGTGCAGGTCCTCCATGAACGGCAGTGCCGCCTCCCGCAGCCCGAGCGTCGGCGACGCGCGGGACGCCAGCTCCCACAATCGGACACCCACCCGGACCTTCCGGTCGGGATCACGCCGCAGCCAGCCGTGCCCGACCAGCTCGTCGATCAGCCGCGACGCCGTCGCGACGTGCAGGTCCGCGCGCCGCGCGACGTCGGACACCCGCAGGGCCGGGGTGTCCGGCCCGAACGTCTCGAAGATGCGGACGACGCGCGACAGCACGGACTCGCCATGGGTCAGTTTCACCACCTCAGGCAGTGTGCCCCACCCGGAGGCGGGGCACACCGCGAGGCGTCACGGCAGGGCGTTCAGGAACGGCTCGTGGTTGTTCTGGAACTCCCAGTTGTAGTACTTGTCCCAGTTGATCGACCACGTCATCAGCCCGCGCAGCGCCGGCGACGCGCCGCCGCGCAGCGTGTACGAGCCGCAGCCGGTGCCCTTGGCCAGGCAGGTCACCGCCGTCTGGACGACGGACGGCGCGAGGTAGCCGTTGCCGGCGCTGACCGCCGCCGGCAGCCCGACCGCGATCTGGTCCGGCCGCAGGCCCGGGAAGAACTGGCCGGTGTTCGCGACGCCGAAACCGGCCTTGAGCATGTCGCCCATCGCGATCGGGAAGTCCGCCGCGCCCATGGTGTGGTACTGGTTGTCCAGCCCCATGACCGGGCCGGAGTTGTAGTCCTGGACGTGCAGCACGGTCAGCGAGTCGCGCAGCGCGTCGATCACCGGCAGGTAGGCGCCGGTCCGCGCGTCGCCGCCGCCCGAGCCACCGTAGAACTGGTAGCCGACCTGCACGAAGAACGTCTCCGGCGCCATCGTCAGCACGAAACCCGCGCCGTACTTGGCCTTCAGCGTCTTCAGCGCGGAGATCAGGTTGACGATCACCGGTGTGGTCGGGTTGCGGAAGTCGGTGTCGCCGGGGTTGAGCGACAGCGAGTGGCCCTCGAAGTCGACGTCGAGGCCGTTGAGCCCCCACTTGTCGATGATCGCCGAGACGGAGCTGACGAAGGCGTCGCGCGCGGCGGTCGTGGTCAGCTGGACCTGGCCGTTCTGGCCGCCGATGGAGATCAGCACCTTCTTGCCCTGCGCCTGCTTCGCGCGGATCGCGGCGATGAAGTCGGCGTCGCTCTCGACGTTCGGGCACTCGGCGACCGAGCAGCGGTTGAAGCGGATGTCGCCGGACGTCACCGACGTCGGCTCACCGAAGGAGAGGTCGATGATGTCCCAGGCCGCGGGGACGTCGGCCATCCGCACGTACCCGGAGCCGTTCGCGAAACTCGAGTGCAGGTAACCGATCAGGGAGTGCTTCGGCAGGCCGGTGTCGACGCAGCCGGTGGTGCTGCCGGTGGCCGCGGCGCTGCGCGGTGATTCGCCGGCGGTGTTGTAGGCGGCGACGGTGTAGCTGTGCGTCGAGCAGGCGGCGAGGCCGGTGAGGGTGGTGCTCGTGCCGGTGACGGTCGTGCGCAGCGTGCTGCCCTCGTAGACCCGGTAGCCGGTCACGGTGCCGGCGCTCGCACCCCAGCTCAGGGCGATCGAGGAGTTCGTGACGGCGCCGAGTGCCGGGGTCCCGGGCGCACCGGGCGTGCCGGGGGTGCTGCCACCGGGCCCGTCGAGCACGACGTCGTCGGCGTAGTAGGTGCCGGCGCCGTACCAGCCGTGCAGGTAGAGCTGGGCCGACGTCTGGCTCGCGGTGGTGGTGAAGGACAGCGAAAGCTGGTTGTAGGCGCCGGCGTTGCCCGACCAGGTCGACGCGCCGCCGGTGATACCCAGGTAGACGGGGTTGCCGCGGACCCACGCGGACACGGTGTAGGTCGTGTTCGGCAGGACGGACACGGCCTGCGCGCACTGCGCGTAGTCGGAGCCGGCCGGGGTGGCGGCGAGCGCGTACCCGCCGGAGTGCACGGGGGTCGTCACGGCCGTGCCACCGGAGCACGTCCAGCCGGAAAGCGAACCGGCCTCGAAACCGGGATTGGTGAGCAGGTTGGCCGCGTCGGCGGTGCTTCCGCCGGCCACCAGGCCGGAGAGCGCCAGCGCGAAGGCGGCGAGTGCAACGGAGAATCTGGAACGCCTCATCGGGTCCTCCAGTGGGGACGCGGTCGCACCGCGGAGACCTGTATTGTCTAGACCAATAGGTAAAATGTCCAGACCAACGGCAGGGCGCGGGCGTGCTCCAGCGAGCCTGGACGCAGCGCGGCCCGGGGCAGCACTCCGGCGCCGGCCTTGGCGACCACCCAGACACCGCGCCACCCGGGGCGGCAGCCCGTCCGGCAACCGTGCGAATTCCCGGGCGGCGGGCACCCACCCGGTCGACGCCCCACGCTCCCGAGTCCGCACCCGCGCCCCACCCGGCCGGCCACATCACCCCTGCACCACTCGGAGCCCACCGCCCGGTCGACCACCCGGACCCACACCACCCGGCCCACAGCCCGGTATCTGCCCGGTCGACCACATCAACCCTGCGCTCGGAGCCAGAGCCCGGCATCTGCCTGACCACCCGCACCCGCGCCACCCGGGCCACAGCCCAGCATCCGCCCGGTCGACACATCGACCCCGCGCCACCCGGGACCACATCCAGTCCGAATCTCACATCACCCGGGGCCGCACCCCAGCACCCGCGGAGCCGAGACCACCCAGGGCCACACCGCCCGACATCCGCCCGATCGACCACCCGCACCCGCGCCACCCAGGACCACACCCGGCCCGAACCTCGCATCACCCGCGGCCGCACCCCAGCACCCGCGGACCCCCAGACCACCCAGACCCACACCACCCGAGGCCACAGCCCAACATCCACCCGATCAACCACCCGCACCCGCACCACCCAGGACCACACCCGGCCCGAATCTCACATCACCCGGGGCCGCACCCCAGCACCCTCGGAGCCGAGACCGCCCGGACCCCCGCGCAGCACCCCTCAGCAGCCGACCAGCAACCGCGCCACCAGCCTCGTGCGGCGCGCCCCGGCGCGGTCGATCACCCGGACGCTCCGCCACCCCGGCGGCACCTGCTCGGCGAGCAGTTCCTCCCGCCACTTCCCCGTGCGCCGGACGTGCCGCTCGAACGACCGCGGCCGCACCATCCGGCCGCGGCTGCGCTGGCCCGCCAGGGCCTGCTCGGCCGTGGCGTCGAGGAACAACAGCCGCATTGAACGGCCCGTCAGCCTGCCGACCAAGGCCAGCAGGGCGCGGGTCGACGCCCGGGTTGACGGCTCGTGGACCACCAGCGGGCCGTCGGCCGAGATGGCCCGCCCGACGATCCGCAGCCGGTGGCCCGCGTGCACCAGCGGGCGGTACCAGCGGTACGGCACCGCCTCCGGCAGGACCGTCGCCAGCCTCGCCCGGACCTGGTCGGAGTCGAGCACCGGGAGGCCCGCCGCCGCGTGGCGGAGCATCGTGGTCTTGCCCGCGCCGGGCAGCCCGGCGACGACGAGCAGGTCACGCGGTCCGAGCTCGATGACAGTGGGCTCGTTCATGCCCCTGACAACGCCCCGCCGAAGGTAATGGTTCCTTTACTTTCAGCTCACAGAAAGTGACACCGAAGGTGACCGTCCGCACCCGGTGGGGCAACACCACTCCGAGGTGGGACCGGTTCTCACGTGCCGTGTCCACCTTCACCCACTCGCCTGAAAACCCATGCGTGACAGGGCATCCGAGAACCCGGAACCGCTTCGGGTGAAGATCGTCCGCGCCTCTTCCCGGCGTCCGGAAAATCCTTATCTTCTGGAAGGGACGCCACGGCCAGAACAGGGGAAGGCATCATGACCCAGTCGCTGGAACTCCCACTCCAGGAATACTGTCTCGATTGGACACTCACCGGCGACGACGGCGGCCGGGTCGAGGTCACCCTCTCCGGTCAGGTGACCCTCTTGGACAACAACCGGTTCTACAAGATCGACGGCGTCGTCTACGTCTCCCACGGGGACGCCGACATCCGCGCGGTCGGCAACCCGCGGCTGTCCGTGCGCCGCAACGGCGTCGAGAAGTCCGGGCGCCAGTGGGGCTGGGAAATGTGCTCGGCGCGCAAGAGCCTCGGCGCGCTCAACACGATGGAGGGCTACTTCGTCCGCACCGGCTACTGGGCGCCCGCCGACCGCTCGATCCAGCTGAGCCTGTGCGCCGAACTCGGGTGGAGCCGGCGCAAGTCCTACAGCCCGCACGTCACCGTGCGGATGATCGACTGACCACTGTGGACGCGTGCCGCCGCCGGGCCGCCACCACGACGAACCCGGCCGCGACCGCCCCCGCCACCGCGCACCCGGCGCCGAAGCCCGGCGACGGCTCGTGCACGCGCAGCACGGAGACGCACAGCCACAGCGCCGCGCCGAACAGGATCCCAAGCACCGGCCCGGCGACCAGCGAACCCCGCCCGCGGTGGCCGTTGCGGATGTTGCGCAGCACCGACTCCAGGTAGGCGAGCGCGAACAGCGCCAGGATGAGGCTGCCCGCGCCCATCGCGCTGGCCAGCGGGTGCTGCGACGTGAGCAGCGTGAACGTCTGGGTGACGGTCCCGGTCCGGATGGTCGCGGTGACCGCGCCGCCGACGATCCACCGCGCCAGGCCCGGCAGTTCGAGCTGGGCGGTGAACCCGTTGCCGGCCGCCTTGGACGTCGTTTCGGCGGAGCTGAGCGGGATCCCGGCCGCGGACAGGTCCAGCGCGACCCGGCCGGGGTTGCCGGGCCCGGTCACCGTCAGCGGTTTGCTCAGGTCCACCTCGACCGGCGCCGACACGGGCGCCCCGCCGAGGTTCAGCGTGGCGGACGCCTGGTGCGGCAGCCGTTCCGGGTTGAGCAACGCGAGCACCACCAGCACGACCGCAGCGGCGGCCGCCGCGAGCCGGAACCACAGGGTGGACGCCGGGCGCGGCTCGGGCTCGGGTTGCGGCGGGACCCGCGTCGCGGACAGCGTCGGGTCCGGCGAAGGTGCCGCAGGCCGCTGGACCGGCCGCGTCCGGGCGTCGGCCGGCGGGGCCGGGGCGGTCGGCGAGTTGAGCCCGGCGATCACCCGGGGTGTCAGGTGCAGCACCGGCACGCCCGCGCGTTCGAGCCAGCCCGGGCCGTAGACGGCGGTGGCCGCGCCCGCCAGGTCGGCGGCGAAGGATTCGGCCTCCCGGTAACGCGCATCGAGCTCACGCGCGAGGCTGCGCATGATCACGCCCGCGATCGGCATCGGCACCCCGGCGATCGGCCGCGGGTCGGTGAACATGTGCTGGCGCATCATGCTGATCGCGCCGCGGGTGTTGTCGAACGGCAGCTGCCGGGACAGCAGCTCGTAGAGCACCGTGCCGGCCGCGTAGACGTCGGCCGCCGGGCTCAGCGCGTTGCCCATCGCCTGCTCCGGCGCGATGTAGGCCGGGGTGCCGAGGATCTCGCCGCCGTGCGTGACGAGCGTGGCGCCTTCGCTGATGACGCGCGCGATGCCGAAGTCGGCCACCTTCATCACGCCGTGGGTGGTGAAGAGCAGGTTCCGCGGCTTGACGTCGAGGTGCAGCACGCCGGCCCGGTGCGCCGCGTGCAGCCCGGCGAGCATCGCCAGGCCGATCGCGCACGCCTGCTCGCCGCTGACGCCGCCGCCGTGGAACCGGCTGTGCACGGTGCCGCCGTCGAGCCGTTCCATCACCAGCAGGTGCTCGCGGCCGGTGCGGACGTAGTCGTACACCGGCACGATGTGCGGGTGGTCGAGGCTGGCCAGCACCCGGGCCTCGCGGTCGAACAGCTCGCTGCTCGCGGCGTGGTTGAGCACGTCCCAGGGCAGCTGCTTGATCGCGACGCTGCGGCCCAGCGTCCGGTGCGTCCCGGCGAACACGACACCCATGCCGCCCTCGCCGATCTCGGCGCCGATGTCGTACTGCGGGAGCGCGGCGACGAGGTCCGCCGGTGCGCTCATCGGGTGATGTCCCGGGTCGCCGGGACGCGCAGCCGGACGGTGGCCTCACCGGTGCCTTCGTAGCCGGGTTCGGGGGCCGGCTTCACCGGGTTCGGCGTCAGGTAGCCGAGCAGGAACGCGATCGCCGCGGCGCCGAGCACCACCGGGATCTCGATCGCCGGTTCCGGCGGCACCAGCCGCAGCACGGACAGCGTGATCACCGCGACCAGGCCGGTACCGAACCCGGCGGGCAGGAACCGCAGGCCGCGGCGCCAGCGGTTGGCCGCCAGGCGGTGGCGCGCCAGCGCGAGCAGCGCGGCCAGCCAGGCCAGGATCGTGAGCACCAGCATCGCCAGGCCGAAGACGCCGTAAACCGACCAGAACGAGCCGCGGACGTCGGCGACCGTGGTGGCTTCCCCGAGCGTCGCGCGCTGGGCGTCGAGCAGCTCGACCGACGACGGCAGCAGCCCGGTCGCCTGCCCGGACAGGTCACCGAGGTCGAGCACGAACGTCCGGCTCACCCGGCCCCGCGCCGGCACCTCGAAGGGCGCGGTCGTGTCGTAGGCGAAGAAGGTGAGCGCGAGGGCGACGCCGGAGAGGCGCACGCTGCGGACCTTCACCGGCGCGTTGCCGGTGTTGGTGGCCACGACCTCGAGCTTGACCTGGGTGGCCGGGTCGATCGGGACGGTGGCGTCCGCGATCGGCCGGTCGTCGATCGACACGTCCAGCCTGAGCGAACCAGACTCCGCCGAGGCGGGTGGCGCACCGAGCAGCACCACGCACAAACCCAACGCAACCCCCGCCGCGATGACACGTCCCATTGGGCATCCCCTACTTGCTTAATCCGACTCGTGCGGAATGCTACAGCGACCACACACCCGGGGAGGGACGTTCCGATGCGTTACGTGGTTCGGTTGTTTTTCGGCGCCGTGGCCGGAGCATTGCTCCTGCTCCCGTTCGCGTGGAACGCCAGCGCACAATCACCGTACACGGCAACGGTTGGTTTGAAACCGTCGAGCGGCAAGGCCGGCAGCCCTTTTACTATTTCCTGGAACTTCTCGCCGTGCGGCGGCCCGATCACCTTTTCCTGGAACGGCACGCCGATGTGGTCGGCGGGCGCCTCCCCTCAGCTGACCGCGGGCACGGTCGCGGCGAGCGTGCCCGCCGGTGCCCAGCCCGGCACCTACCCGGTCACCGGCACGTGCACCAACGCCCGGACCAAGCAGCCACTCACCGGAACGAGCCGGTTCACCGTGATCGGCTCGCCCACCACGACCCCGCCGCCGCCGACCACCACGCCGCCGGTCACGACGCCGCCCGTCACCACCAAGCCGTCCAAGCCCGGCGGTCCCACGACCACGCCCGCCACCACCACGACGACCCCGCCGACCACCACGACCACCCCGCCGACGTCGACCACCCCCACCACATCCGGCACGCCGCCCACGACGACGAGCACCGCGCCGAAGCCGGGTGAGCTGGTGCTCGACCGGCCGAGCGTCCAGCCCGGCGAGGAACTCTCGGCGTCCGGGAAGGGCTGCCGGCCGGGCCGGACGGTGACGCTGATGGCCGACGGCACCGAGGTCGGCTCCGCCTACACCGACAGCACCGGCGCCTTCACCGCGCCGGTCCAGTTCACGCGGATCGAGGCCGGGCCGCACACGGTGGTCGCCGACTGCGGCGTGCGCCTGACCGGCACGGTCGACCAGGTCGTGACCCACTCCTCCGGCGGGCAGACGAGCACCCTCGTGATCCTGGTGTTCTTCGTGCTGGCCGGCATCGCGGTGGTCCGCTTCCCATAACCGATCCCAGCCGCCGTCAGCTGCTCGACGTGCTCGACGCTAGACCCGGCGGGAGCTGTGCCGGGCCCGCGCACAGGCCGGTCTCGAACAAGCACTGGATTCCGCACCGATGAACGAATTCGCGTATACGCCCTATATCAGCACCGCTCCCGAAAGCTGTGGCAAGCGCTTACCGAACCGTCGTGCACCCGGCAGTACCGGCGCGAAAACGAGCGATCCCACCGGCTTTCCTACACCTGGCCCACCTTCACGCAGGAATAGGCGAAACCGCACGGGAAAAGGTCAAGCTGACGGGGCTGCACGACGGCTTCGACGACGACAGCACCACCCGGTCGATGTGCAGCGAGGGCCGGCCCGCGCTGCTGTCGAGCCTGAAGACCGGCGCTCCCCTTCCGTGACCACGACTTATCGGGCGAACCGTCCGAACGCGACACTTCTCCCACAGGGAAACGTCCGGATCCTCCCCCTTTCGTGGGCGACCGGCTGAAGTCCGGGTGAATTCCCTCCTCACGGCCCCATCGGATGCGGTTTTCCGGGCGTTAGGCTCGCGTAATCCGTGCCGGGAATGGTCCGATCGAGTGACGGGAGAGCGTGCGTGCCGGGGTCAGTGCGTACTCGCTGGATCGTGGCGGTGGTCGCCCTCGCCGTCGTGGCGGGCGCCGTCGTGGCGTTCTGGCCACGCGACGCCGAGGCGCAGGACCCCGAGATCGCGATCTCGCGCTCGTCGTGCGGCACCGGCTGGTCGGCCCCGAAACCCGGCCCGCAGACGTTCCTCCTGCACAACACCGGCTCGGTGACCGCCGAGGTCGACCTCATCGACCCCGCCACCGGCGTGATCTACGGCGAGGTCGAGGGGCTCGGCCCGGCGACCACCCGGCCGCTGCAGGTCAACCTCGGCAACGGCGGTTACGCGTTCCGCTGCCTGCCCGAGGACTCGAGCGCGATCGTCGGGCCGGTCGCGCAGGTCAGCGGCGGTGCCGAGCGCACCGGGCCGGGTGTCGCGCCGGTGACGCACAACGACCTGCTCGGCCCGCTCAAGGCCTACCAGGAGCACGTCACCACCGGCCTCGGTGAGCTGGTCGCGAACACCGGTGCGCTGAAGAACGCCGTCCACGGCGGCGACCGCGCCGCGAGCGAATCGGCCTGGCTGACCGCGCACCTGACCTACGAGCGGCTCGGTGCCGCGTACGACGCGTTCGGCGACTCCGACGGCGCGCTCAACGGCACCGCCGACGGCCTCCCCGGCGGCCCCGCCGACCAGGGCTTCACCGGGTTCCACCGGCTCGAGTCCGGCCTCTGGCACGGCGAGGACCTCGGCGCGCTCGCCGGCGTCGCCGACCGGCTGGACACCGACGCCCACGCGCTGCAGACGGCCTTCGCCGACAGCCAGGTCGACGGCAACGACCTCGCCCTGCGCGCGCACGAGATCATGGAGAACACGCTGCAGTTCGAACTCACCGGCCGCACGGACTACGGCAGCGGCACCAACCTCGCCACGGCGCGCGCGAACCTCGACGGCACCCGGGCCGTGCTGGACGTCCTGCGCCCGCTGCTCACCCCGCGCTACCAGCAGCTGCCGAAGCTGGACACCTGGCTGACCCGCACGCAGACGGCGCTGGACGCCGCCCACCGCCCGGACGGCTCGTGGACCCCGCTGGCGCAGCTGGACCCGAAGCAGCGGCAGAAGCTCAACGCGGACGTGAGCGAGCTGACCGAGCTGCTGGCCCCGATCGCGGCGATCGCCGAGCCGAGGAGGGTCTCGTGACCGACCAGCCTCCCTGCCCCGTGCCGGCCCCGATCACCGCCACACCGGGAAAGAGCGCCGTGAGCCACCACCCTCGCACCCACCGCCGCCGCACCGGGGAGGGTCTCGTGACCGACCAGCCTCGCCGGATTTCGGCGCCCCACCTCACAGACCGCGCGGGAACCGACCTGCCGGCCCCGATCGTCACCACCGCCGAGCCGAGGCCCCGGCTCGCCCCGGCCCCGAGCGCCCCAATGTGGCGTTGGGTGCGTTGGACGCACCGAACGCCACATTGGGTGCGTCGGATGCACCCGACGCCACATCGGGGCGTTACGAGGGGGGTCTCGTGAGCGACCAGCCTCGCTGTCCCGTGCCGCACCCGGCCGCCGGCCTGCCTCGCCGCTCCTTCCTGCGCCGGGCCGCGATGGGTGCCGGGCTGACCGTCGCCGCCGGGGCCGGGCTCGGGGCGTCCGCCGGGGTCACCGGCAGCACGTCGCCGGTGCCCTTCCACGGCGCGAACCAAGCCGCGATCCTGCGGCAGCCGCCGACCCAGACGATCGTCGCCTCCTTCGACGTCGTCGCGGAGTCGAAGGCCGAGCTGACCGAGCTCTTCCGCACCATCACCGACCGGGCGCGGTTCCTCACCGGCGGCGGCGCGCCCGCGGCCCTCGGGATCACCGGGCCGCCCGCCGACTCGGGGGTGCTCGGCCCGGTCGTGCCGGGTGGCGACCTCGGCGTGATCCTCGGCGCCGGCGCGTCCCTGTTCGACGACCGGTTCGGCCTGGCGAAGCTCAAACCCGCCAAGCTGAAGCCGATGCGGACGTTCCCGAACGACGCGCTGGACCCGGCCCAGTGCCACGGCGACCTGAGCCTCACCCTGTCGGCGAACGCGAACGACACGGTGCTGCACGCCCTGCGCGACATCACCCGCGCCACCCGCGGCGGCATGCAGCTGCGCTGGCGGATGAACGGGTTCAGCTCGCCGCCGCGCCCGTCCGGCACCCCGCGGAACCTGATGGGCTTCAAGGACGGCACCGCGAACCCGGAAGGGTCCGAACTGGACAGTCTCTTGTGGACCTCGGGTGGCGGTGAGCCCGCGTGGACGGCGGGCGGCAGCTACCAGGTGATCCGGCTGATCCGGATGCTGGTGGAGTTCTGGGACCGGGTTTCCCTGACCGAGCAGGAGAACATGTTCGGCCGCCGCCGCGACACCGGCGCCCCGCTCGACGGCACCGACGAGAAGGACGTCCCGCGCTACGCCGACGACCCGATCGGCACGGTCATCCCGCTGACCAGCCACATCCGCAAAGCCAACCCGCGCACCCCCGAGACCGGCAACAGCCGGATCCTGCGGCGCGCGGTGAACTACGACCGCGGCGTCGACAGCAACGGAAACCTCGACATGGGCCTGGTGTTCGTCTGCTACCAGCAGGACCTGGAACGCCAGTTCGAGGCGGTCCAGACCCGGCTGGCCGACGAACCCCTGACCGACTACATCTCCCCGTTCGGCGGCGGCTACTTCTTCGCGCTGCCAGGCGTCACCGGCCCGCAGGACCACTACGGGCACTCCCTGCTCACCTGACGCAACTCCCACCCCGAAAATCCAGGAGGAATCCTCAGTGGACACCAGATCCCGCCGCCGGCGGCGCGGGCTGATCGGCGCCGGGGCACTCGCCTCGGTGGCCGCGCTGGCCGTCGTCACCGGATCCGCGGCGAGCACCGCGGAAGCCCAGCCGCTGCACCCGTTCCCGGCGCAGTGGATCCCGACCGCGACGCCGATCAAGCACGTCGTGGTCATCTTCGGCGAGAACATCTCGTTCGACCACTACTTCGGCACCTACCCGAACGCGGCGAACACGGACGGCACCCCGTTCCAGGCCGCGCGCAACACCCCGAAGATCAACGGCCTGGACCACAAGCTGCTGACGAACAACCCCAACGCGTACGACCCGAAGCGGCTCACGCACGAGCAGGCGATGACCTGCGACCAGAACCACAACTACGGTGCGGAGCAGGCCGCCTTCAACGGCGGCAAGATGGACAAGTTCGTCGAGAAGACCGAGACGGACAAGTGCACCGGCCAGCCGGTGCTGTTCGGTGAGCCCGGCCTGGTGATGGACTACTACGACGGCAACACCGTCACGGGCATGTGGAACTACGCGCAGCACTACGCGCTGAACGACAACTCGTACAACACGACGTTCGGGCCGTCGACGCCCGGCGCGCTGAACCTCATCTCGGGCCAGACGCACGGCGCGCAGGCGGTCACGTCGGTGACGCACGAGCCGACGACCGACGCCTACGCCGTGGTTTCGCCGGACGCGAAGGGCGTCGGCACGGTCATCAACGACCCGGACCCGGCGTGGGACGACTGCTCGGACAAGAACCACACGAGCACGGACAACCTGGCCTCGTTGAGCGGCCGCAACGTCGGTGACCTGCTCAACCAGCGCCACGTGACGTGGGGCTGGTTCCAGGGCGGCTTCCGCCCGACGGGGTCGGCCGGCGGTTTCGCGGTCTGCGGCGCCAAGCACACGAACGTGGGCGGCGCGGCCGCGGTCGACTACAGCCCGCACCACGAGCCGTTCCAGTACTACCAGTCGACGGCGAACCCGAAGCACCTGCCGCCGTCCTCGGTGCAGGCGATCGGCCAGACCGACCGCGCGAACCACCAGTACGACGTCTCGGACTTCAACGACTCGCTGCAGGCCGGCTCGATGCCCGCGGTGAGCTTCCTGAAGGCGCCGGAGTACCAGGACGGCCACGCGGGGTACTCGGACCCGCTGGACGAGCAGCAGTTCGTGGTCAGCGAGGTCAACAAGATCCAGCAGTCCCCGGACTGGCGCTCGACGGCCATCGTCCTGGCCTACGACGACTCGGACGGCTGGTACGACCACCAGGCGTCCCCGGTGATCAACGGCTCGCACGACGCCGCGCAGGACCAGGCGGTCTGCACGGCGAAGCCGACGAAGGTGGGCAGCTACGCCGACCGCTGCGGGTACGGCCCGCGGCTGCCGCTGCTGGTGATCTCGCCGTACAGCAAGGTGAACCACGTCGACCACACGCCGACGGACCAGACCTCGGTGCTGAAGTTCATCGAGGACAACTGGTTCGCGGGCCGGATCGGCGACAGCTCGTTCGACTCACGGGCGAACTCGCTGTCGGGGATGTTCAACTTCTGGTGGCCCGAGGCGTCGAAGCTGGCGCTCGACCCGAAGACCGGGGCCGTGGCGCACCGGTAACCCTTTTCGAAGCCGGACGGGCCCGCAGCCGGTTGGCTGCGGGCCTGTCTCGTGCGCGGCCTCAGCGTCGCAACGGGTCCAGGTCCCAGGCCAGCGTGACCACCGTGCCCTCCTCGCCGGACGAGATGTCCGCCCGGTCCGCGCTCGCCCGCAGCAACATCAATCCACGGCCCCGCAGGGAAACCGGGCGGGGGTCGGGGACCGGGGTGCGCCACTGGCCGTGGTCGGTGATCACCACCTCGACGCGGTCCTCGTGGATCGCCGCGTCGAGGTCCACCGAGCCCGAACCCGAGCCGTGGTAGGCGTGGTCGGCCACGTTCGCCAGTGCTTCGTAGCTCGCCAGCACGATGTCCTGGGCCCGGTCCGGCTCGACGCCCGCCGCCAGGACCCACGCCGTCAGGTCGTGCCGCAGGCGCCGGAGGGCCGCGGGCGCGGCCGCGACGCCGTGACGGCGGAACGGGGCCGCCGACCCGGCGGATTCGTGCATCGGGTTCGCCTTTCTTCCCTGCCCCGGGGCCGTCACTTCCGGAGCGCTTCGTCGACGGTCGGGTGGACGCCGATCCACGTGTCGAGCCCGGTGGTCGTCAGCGGGCCCGACGTCACCGGCGAATCACTCACCACCCGCAGTGCGCGCTCCGCCAGCTTGCGGTGCGCGGCCGCGAGCACCTGCAGGCCGGCCGAGCAGAAGAACGTCACCTCGCGCAGGTCGACCACCAGCACTTCGGGTGCGCCGGCGAGCACGCTGCCGACGACCTCCTCGAACTCCGGGGCGCTGAGCAGGTCGATCTCGCCCGCCACGGACAGCACGGCGCATTCACCCCGCCAGTCGAGCGTGGCCGCCAGCTCGGTCTCGGGGAGGTCCCGCGAAGTTGGGCTCACGGCCCCTTATCGTGCCCCAATCACCGCCACCGCGCCACGCCGGACGTCACCGGTGCGGGAGCTGCACCACGGTGACCCAGAAGTCGTCGATCTGCCGGACGACCTCGACGAACTTCTCGAAGTCGACCGGCTTGGTGACGTAGGCGTTGCAGTGCAGGTCGTAGCTGCGCAGGATGTCCTCCTCCGCCTCCGACGTCGTCAGCACGACCACCGGGATGGTCCGCAGCGCCGGGTCCTGCTTGATCTCGCCGAGGACCTCACGGCCGTCCTTGCGGGGCAGGTTGAGGTCGAGCAGGACCAGCCCCGGCCGCGGCGCGTCGGCGAAGGGCCCCTCGCGGCGCAGGAACCGCAGCGCCTCGACGCCGTCGCTCGCGATGTGCAGCGTGTTGCGGATCTTGTGGTGCTCGAACGCTTCCTGCGTCATCAGCACGTCGCCGGGGTCGTCCTCGACGAGCAGGATGTCGATCGGTGCCAGCGCCTCGCTCACGCGTCGCCCCCTTCTTCGTCGCCGCGCTCGAGCCGAGCGGGCAGGGTGAACCGGAAAGTGGCGCCCTGCTCCGCGCCGTCGGTGTCGAGCCAGATCCGGCCACCGTGGTACTCGACGATCCGGCGGCACATGGCCAGCCCGATCCCCGTGCCCGGGTACGCGCTGCGGCTGTGCAGCCGCTGGAACAGCGCGAAGATCCGTTCGGCGTACTCCGCTTCGATGCCGATCCCGTTGTCCCGCACCGAGAACACCCAGTCGTCGCCGTCGCGCTCCGCGGTGACCCGCACCTCCGCCGGCGCTTCGCCGTGGAACTTCAGCGCGTTGCCGACGAGGTTCTGGAACACGGCCGTCAGCAGCGCCGGCTCGGCCCGGACCTTCGGCAGGTCGTCGTGGACGACCCGGCCGCCGCTGAGCGAGAGCGCGACCTCGAGGTTCGCGAGCGCGCCGTCGACCAGCTCGCCCGCGGGGACCACCACGTGCTCCCCCGGGTTCCGGCCGACGCGGGAGAACGCCAGGAGGTCGTTGATCAGCACCTGCATCCGCTTGGCGCCGTCGACGGCGTACTCGATGTACTGCTCGCCGCGCTCGTCGAGCAGGCCCTGGTAGCGCTTCTGCAGCAGCTGGCAGAAGCTGGCCACCTTGCGCAGCGGTTCCTGCAGGTCGTGCGAAGCGACGTACGCGAACTGCTCCAGGTCGGCGTTGGACCGCTCGAGCTCGTGCGTCCGCCGGTCCAGGAGCGTGTGCGCCCGCTCCAGCTCGGCGACCTCGTCGAGGATCCGCTGGCGCATGGCTTCGACGTCGCTGCCGAGCTGGACCAGCTCACTCGGCCCGTCACCCCGGACCGGGCGGTGGATGTCCTGGTCGGCGACCTGCCGGACCTCGCCGGCCAGCCGCAGGATGGGCCGCGTGATGACGCGCCGCAGGCCGAGGAACAGCAGCACGAACAGCAGCACGATGAGCACCGCGACGGCGACGAGCATCGCGGTCAGGAAACTCGCCGCGCCGTCGAGCTCGGCCCGCCCCTCGGTGCGCAGCGTCGCGAGGTGGCCGGCCTGGGCGTCGAGGGCGGCGCGCACGGCGTCGAACTGGTTCCGGCTGCGGTCGGCCTGCGCCGGGGTAACGGCCGGCGCGCCCGGGGTGATGGTCGGCGCGATCGTCACCTGCCAGGCCGACGCGGCCGCCAGCACGCGGTCGAGGTCGTCGCCGATCTGCGTGCCGGGGGTCGCGCCGAGCTGCCGCAGCTGGTTGACGGCGTCGGCCTGCGAGCGGACGCCGTCGTGGTACGGCGCGAGGAAGTCCGGCTGCCGGCCCAGCTGGTAACCGCGGACGCCGGTCTCCTGGTTCAGCAGCGCCGTCGACAGCTGGATGGCGGCGAGCCGCTGGGCGCCGATGACGTCGAGCAGGCGGTTGCGGGCGTCGGTGAGGTTGTTCATCGCGATCGCGCCGCCGGCCAGGGCCGCGAGCAGCAGCACCGCCTCCGCCACGGCGAGCAGGGTCAGCCAGCGGCGGATCGGCCAGCCACGCACAGTGCCGGTCATCGGCCGGTCTCCCCAGGGATGTGATTGAGCAGAGCGAGGGCGACGTCGTCGTCCAGCGGGCCGGAGTTGAGGCGTTCGGCGCGGGCGATCAGTTCGTCGAGGAGGGCGCGGCCACCGAGACCGTCCTGGTGGCGGATGGCGAGCACGAGGTCGGCCATCCGCTCGTGGCCGAGGCGTTCGGAGCCGGCGCCGACGCGGCCCTCGAACACGCCGTCGGTGTAGAGCAGCAGGGACCAGCCCGGTTCCAGCGGCACGTCGAGGGCCTCCCACTTCGTGCCTTCGACGACGCCGAGCGGGACGCCGAGGCACCTCCCGGAGAGCAGGTGCCCGTCGCCGGGGGTGAGCAGCAGTGGCGGCAGGTGCCCCGCCAGCGACAGGCGCAGGGATCTTCGGTCCGGCGCGACGACGACCATGCAGACGGTGGCGAACAGCGGCTCGATCCGTTCGTGCACCAGGACCCGCTCGACCATGCTCAGCACGTCGGCCATCGGCAGGCCGGCCATCACCAGCGAGCGCCACGCGATCCGCAGCGCGACACCGAGCGCGGCCTCGTCCGGGCCGTGGCCGCAGACGTCGCCGATCATCATGTGGAGGCTGCCGTCGGCCAGCTCGATGGCGTCGTAGAAGTCGCCGCCGAGCAGGGATCCGTTGCGGCCGGGCCGGTAGCGGGAGGCCAGTTCGAGGTGCGGGTCGTGCAGCAGCGGGCTGGGCAGCAGGCCGCGCTCGAGCCGCGCGTTCTCGCGGGCGAGCAGCTGCTGCTGGAGGAACTGCTGCTCGACCTGCTCGACCTGCTCGGCGCGCTTGCGCTCGCGGGCGAAGCGCAGGGCCTTCACCAGCAGCGGCCCGTCGACCTGGTCCTTGACGAGGTAGTCCTGCGCGCCGGCGGCGACCGCGGCGACGCCGGTGGCCTGGTCGTGCTGGCCGGTCAGCACGACGACCGCGACGCCGGGCGCGTGCTGGGCGAGCCGGGTGAGCCCGCCGAGCCCCATCGTGTCGGGCAGCTGGAGGTCGAGCAGCACGCAGTCGGCGGTCAGCGGAGCCGCGAGGGCGGCGGTGAGGGTCTCGACGCGTTCGAGGGCGACCGGCACGGAGGTGTCGGCGAGCATTTCGTCGACCAGCAGCGCGTCGCCGTCGTCGTCCTCGATCAGCAGCACGCGCAAGCGGGTGCTGGGATCCCACGATGAGTCGGCGGTCACCGGTTTCTCCCGTTCAGCGGCACCTTGCAGACGATCACCCTAGCGGCACCGGTCGCGGCCGCCTACGACCGCACGGCCCCGGCAGGGGTAGCGATTTATAGCACTCCGATGTCCCACCCGGTGCATAACGGTTCGGCTCGCCGCAGTCCCGTTACCCGGGTTTCCGCGCCTACGCTCCCTTTATGTCCGAGCCGCCCGTTCCGGTCCGGCGCGCGGCCTTCGCGTGGTGGGGTGCGACGGCGTGCTGGTTCCTCGGCTCGCTCCTCGGCCGGCTGCTCGGCGGGCACGCCACGCCGGCGCTGGGGACGAGCGGGGCCGGCGACCGCGACGCCCTGCTGGCGGCGACCCTGCCGGCCCCGGTTGCGGTGCTCGCCTTCGTGATCGCGGCCGGCTTGTGGGCGTCACTGGTGTACGGCGTCCACAGCGGCGTGGGCTGGGCGCGCGTCGTGCTCGCGATCGCCGGCGCCGTGGGCATCTTCGACCTGGTGCTGCAGCTGTTCGCCGTCGTCGCCTCGTCCACCCACGGTCCCGGCGAACTGGTGCGGGGCCTGGCGTTCCTGCTCGCGCTGGGCCTGTCGCTGGCGGGTTTCACGCTGATGTTCCGCACGGACGCCGTCCCGTACTTCGCCCGGCGCCGCTGAGCACAGTGCGCGGTAGAACCGCCGGTGCGCCTCGGCGGCCGCCGGCCAGGTGTACCGCCGCGCCAGCGCCCGCCCGGGCGCCGGGTCGACGCCGGCCATCGCGGCGCGCAGCTCACGCGCGAATCCGGGCGGGTCGGCCGCGAACCGGGCCACGCCGCCGAAGACCTCGCGCAGCACCGGCAGGTCGCGGGTCACCACCGGCACCCCGGCGGCCAGCGCCTCCATCGCGGCCAGCCCGAAGCCCTCCTTGGTGGAGGGGAAGGCGAACACCGCCGCGGACGCCATCAGCGACGGCAGCTCGTCGTGCGCGACCGGGCCCAGGACGTCCGGCTCGACGCCCAGCTCGGCGGCGCGTTTCTCCCAGCGGGTGCGGTAGTCGCGGTAGTCGAAGAGCGTCTCGCCGCCGGCGATGACCAGGCGGACGTCCGGTTCGGCCAGCAGCGCGTACGCCTCGAGCAGGTCCAGCGAGCCCTTGCGCGGCTCGATCCCGCCCACCGCCAGCACATAACGTCCTCGGCCGGTATCCCGGCGAGCGTTGGCGAAACGGTCGTGGTCGACGCCGTTCGGGATGACCGTCGCCTCGATGCCCCAGCCGTCGCGGACCTCCGCCGCGACGGACTCCGAGACGCAGAGGTGCGCGTACGGCCGGACGATCGCGCGTTCGTGGCAGGCCGCGAGTTCGGGCGTGGTGAAGGTGTCGAGGTGGTGGATCGTCCGGACGCAGTGGTCGACGGCGTTCGCGCTGATGCAGTCCTGCGCGTGGACGATGTCGTAGGCGTCCGGGGTGAACGCCGCGCGCAGCACCGCGATCGAGCGCAGGATCCGCTCGCCGACGCTCTCGCCGGGGTCGTCCGGGAAGGGCACGATCGCCAGCCGCACAGCCGGGTCCACCGGCCGGAAGAAGCCGGCGTCGCCCCCGCGGCCGAGCGTCCACACCGTGACGTCCTCGCCGAGGGCCGCGAGGGCTTCGGCGAGCGCGAGCGTGTGCACGACCCCGCCGCGGGGTTTGGTCGAGTAGCTCAGCAGGGCGATGCGCATCAGGCCTCCCGGTAGACCTCGGGTTTCCGTTCCCCCAGGTGGTGCAGCACCCGGCGGGCGTTCGCGAGCTCCTGCTCGACGTCCAGTTCGGCGACCGCGATACCGGCCTTGGACCAGGTCCGCGCCAGGATCTCGCCGCCCGGCCCGACGACCTTGGCCTGCCCGAGGAACCGCATGCCGCCCATCGCGCCGGTCTGGTTGGACGACACGAGCACCACCTGGTTCTCCGCCGCCCGCGCTTGGTCGTAGAGGTCGAACAGCCGCGACTGGCGGTCCTGCGCCATCCGCGGCGCGCGGTTGGTGATGCTGGTCGGCCACGCGCTGAGGCAGGCGACGATGTCCGCGCCGTCCACTGCGAGCGAGCGGGCCGACTCGGGGAACGTCTTGTCGTAGTCGATCAGCATGCCCAGCCGCCCGACCGGCGTGTCGAAAGCGGCGAACTCGGCGCCCGGCTCGTACGCGATGCTCTCCCCCGGCGGCTGGTGGACCTTGCGGTGCCGGCCGAGCACGCCGTCACCGGTGACGCACACCGCCGAGTTGTAGCGGCGCGGCCCGTCCGCCTCGCAGTACCCGACGCAGACGACCATCTCCCCGGCCAGCGACCGGACGGTCTTCAGCTCCGGGCCGTCGGGGTCGAGGGCCGGCGGGAGCGCCTCCGGGTCCGGATGGCGCAGGTCGGCGAGGTAACCGCCGAGGGCGGCGTCCGGCAGCACCAGCAACGCCGCGCCGGACGAGCGCGCGTGGTCGATCAGCGTCGCGATGCGCTGCAGGTCGAAGTCGAGGTCGCGGCCGAAGTGCGCGGCGACGGCGGCGATCCGGATCTGCCCCATTCACGGGACACTAACCGGGTAGGCGTCGGGCCGTCTGTCCGCCAGGTGTCCCATCGACCGCCGCGCCGTCGCCAGCGCGGCCTGGACGTCGAACTCGGCGATCGCCATCCCCTCCGCGACGCCGGTGTCGGCGACGATCTCGCCGCCGGGGTCGACGATCTTGGCGCCGGCGACGAACCGCAGGTCGCCGAAGGTGCCGGACTGGTTGGCCGAGACCCAGACGATCTGGTTCTCCAGCGCGCGGGCCCGGTCGAAGAGGTCGAACCGGCGTTTCCAGCGGTCCTGTGCCAGGTCCGCCGCCGCGTTGGTGCGGCTGCCGGGCCACGCGCTCATGCAGACGACGATCTCGGCGCCGTCGAGGGCCAGCGCCCGGGCGGATTCGGGGAAAGCCTTGTCGTAGCAGATCATCATGCCGAGGCGCCCGACCGGCGTGTCGAAGGCGGCGAACCCGCGGCCGGCGCCGTAACTGGCGTTTTCGGCCAGCGGCTGGTGGACCTTGCGGTGGTGGCCGAGGACGCCGTGGCCGGTCACGCAGACCGCGGAGTTGTAGCGGCGGCCGCCGGCGATTTCGCAGTACCCCGCCGTGACGACGAGGTCTCCGGCCAGCGCGGCCAGCCGCTGGACCTCCGGGCCGTCGACGGCCAGTGCGGGCGGGCCTTCGGCGCCGCCGTCGAGGTTGGCGAGGTAACCGCCGAGGGCCGCTTCCGGCAAGGCCAGCAGCCGCACGCCTTCGGCTTTCGCCTCGCCGATCAGCTTCTCGATGCGCGCGAAGTCGCCTTCGAGGTCGCGGTCGAACGGCGCGGCGACCGCGGCCATCCTGAGCGTCGTCATGAGTTCCCCAATCCGGTGACGCCGCCGTCGATGGCGGGCGTCGATTCGCCGTCGGGCCAGCGCAGCGTGACGCCACGGCCCGCGACCAGCTCGCCGCAGTCCGCGGTGACCGCCGGTCCGGCGGGCGCGGGTGTGCCGGTGGTGAGCATCGCGAAGCCGGGGAAGCAGGTCAGCCAGTCCCCTGTGGACGCTCCGCGCGGCCGTGGCACCTTTTCGACGTCCAGGACCGCGCCGCAGCCGGACGCCTCGGCGAGCATGCCGAGGGTGCCCGCGATCCCGGCCATCGAGACGTCCTTGGCCGCTTTCGGCCGCGCCTTCGCGACCGAGCCGATCAGGTCACGCAGCTCGGGCGTGCGGCGGAAGCTCGTCGAATCCCACTGGCGTCCGGTGTAGCCCGGCCGCCAGCTGCCGCCGAGGTCGGCGGTGAGCCAGACGCGCTCACCCGGCTTGCCACCGCCACCGGGCACCGGGTCTTCGGTGCGCCCCAACGCCGTCACCGACAGCGAGGCCGGGACGCCGAACTGGGTGTGCCCGCCGAGCACCGGGACGCCGTACGCCTCGCTGGCCTTCCTCAGTCCACTGAGGACTCGCGCGGCGAACGACGCGTCCCGCGCACCGAGCGCGTCGAGCAGGCCGGTCGGGGTCGCTCCCATCGCGGCGAGGTCGTTGAGGTTGACCAGGACCGAGCACCAGCCCGCCCACTCCGGGTCGCGCTCGACCATGGACGGGATGATCGCGTCGCAGGCCGCGACGACGTCGGTGCCGGGCAGCGGGACGCCGTCGTCGCCGACGAAGCCCGGTACCCCGGTCATTCCTTGCAGCAGCGGGCCGAGCGCGGCCTTGGTCGAGCGCGCCAGCGCGGCGATCCGGCCGATCGGCCAGCGCATCAGCACGTGGTCGTGGCCGGCGACGGTCACCGGCCGCACCCGCTGCCAGCCGAGCCGGGTGAACAGCCGCTCGGTGCGCGTCTGCACCGTCGCCTCGAACCGCAGCGCGCCTTCGGCCTCGGCCCGCGCGCAGGCCGCGCGGACCAGCGCGGAGCCGATCCCGGCCGGTGAGCCGGGGGCGACGACCAGGCGGCCGCCCTTCCACCACCCGATGTCGGGTCCGTCGGTCGCCGGGCCGAGGCGGACGCCGCCGAGCACGGTGTTCTGGTTGTCGCGAGCGACCAGGACGACGGTGCGCGGGTCGGCGTCGTGGTCGTCGAGGTCGTGCCCGGCGAAAAGTCCCTGCCGCGCCACGAAAGCTTCGTGACGCAACGTGCGGTACGCGGTCAGTCCACTGTGGTCGGCTTCGCCGATGCCGAACGCCGGGCGCGCCGCGACACTGCGGACGTCACCCAGCAACGCGAGGATGTCGTGGTCCATCTCAGCCACCCGCCGCGCTGAGCAGGCCGCAGGCACCGCACGCGGCGCAGCCCGCGCCCTGGTCGGCGCCGGTCATCCCGGCCGCCCGCAGCAGCGCGGCGATCCGACCGGTGACGTCGGCGACCAGCGCGGGCGAAGGCGCGGTCGCGCCGTCCCGTCGGGCCAGCGTGCCGGCCATCGGCCGCATCGGCACGGCGAACGGGTAGACGCCCAGGTCGATCAGCCGTCCGGCACCCTCCACCAGGGAGTCCGGATCCTCGCCGAGTCCGATCAGCAAGTACGTCGAGACGCGGTTGCGGCCGAAGACGCGGACCGCTTCCGCCCACGCGGCTTCGTACTCCGCCAGCGGCACGGTCGACTTGCCCGGCATCCAGCGCCGCCGGACGTCGTCGTCCAGGGACTCGACGTGGATGCCGATCGACGTCGCCCCGGCGTCGCGCAGGTCCTGGAGGACGCCGAGGTCGCCCGGCGGCTCGATCTGCACCTGGATCGGCAGGCCCGGCACGGCGTCGAGCACCGCGCGGACGCAGCGCACGAGGTGCCGGGCGCCGCGGTCGGGACCGGACGTCGTGCCGGTGGTCATCACCATCTGCCGGACACCGTCGAGCCGCACCGCCGCCTCGGCGACCTCCGC
This sequence comes from Amycolatopsis sp. NPDC049252, assembly GCF_043197175.1. Classification (NCBI taxonomy): domain Bacteria; kingdom Bacillati; phylum Actinomycetota; class Actinomycetes; order Pseudonocardiales; family Pseudonocardiaceae; genus Amycolatopsis; species Amycolatopsis sp. NPDC049252. Next base: position 336,202 of record NZ_JBICSQ010000003.1, on the reverse strand, counting down.
GAGCTGCTGCGGGGTCTTCGCGGCCACCGTGGACCCCGCCCGCAGCGACTCCTCGATGGTGCAGAACCGGCAGCGCTGGTCCTCGGTGTACCGGATGCACGTCTGCACGACCGTCGTCGCGAGGACGTCCTTGCCGTGCAGCAGCGCGATCTTCCGGTACGGCACACCGTCTGCTGTGGACAGATCGTAGAACCGCGGCCGGCCGACCGGGGCGACACTCAGGCCGAGGTCGATCGTCTCGCGGAAGATCCGGCCGTCGCGGACGACGTACGGGCTCTCGGGGTTCAGCGGCAGCGTGGCGTTGGCACCGTCGACCACCAGGTGGCCGTCGTCGCTCGGCCCGGCGCCCTTGCTGCGCTGTACGGGTGCGTCTGCGCGCACCCCGCGGACGGCGATGTCGGCGCGGGTTTCCAAATCCTCTTCGATGCCAACGCGCACACCGGCTCCTAGAACATGTAGGTGGAGTTGATGATCGCGCCCTTGCGCGCGTAGTGGATCAGCGCGTCCTGGACGTCCAGCGGGTGCGTCGGGATGACCCCCTCGATGAGGTCCTCCTCGCGCGCGCCGTGCAGCGACAGGCCGAAGCGGCAGCAGTAGGCCTTGCCGCCCTCGCTGATGAACGTCTTGAGCTGGTCGTTGATATTCAGCTCACCCGGGAACGCGGCGTTGCCGGTGGTCGGAAAGCCGCGCGTGGCCAGGCAGTTCAGCGAACCCGGGCCGTAGAAGTAGATCGCGGCTTCGAAGCCCTTCCGCAGCGCGCGGGTCGCCTGCAGGATCGCGACGAAGCTCACCGACGACTCGTGCGCGATGCCGTGCACGAGCGTGAAGTAGCTCTGGCCGGGTTCGGCCTGGTAGTCCGGGAAGACCTTGGTCCCGCCGTACAGGTTGGACCCCTGCGGCAGCGACGGGTGCGGGATCTCGTCGAGGCTGGTCTTCTCGGTCTCGGTCAGCTCTGCCATCGGTCTATTTCCCTTTCTTCGGTCCGTACAGCACATCGAACGTGCCGCGGAAAACCAGGTCGGCGAGCTCGCCGTCGCCGGCCGCGGCGGCCAGCTTGGCGAGTTCGCCCGCGTGATCGCCCCACGGCTCGTCGGAGGCGAACAGCACGCGGTCGTGGCCGAGGCCCCGGCGTGAGATCTCCTCGACGAGCCAGCGGGGCGTGAAGCCGATCGCCCAGGACAGGTCCGTGTAGACCTGCTTCCCGGCGGCGATCCAGTCGAAGAAGCGGCCGCCGACGAGCTTGATGTGCCCGCTCATCCCGCCGCCGAAGTGCACGAGGTGCAGCTTGACGTCGCCGGCGTAGGCGTCGACGAGCTTGCCGACCTCGTCGATGTCCGACGCCGCGCCCGGCGAGGTGTGGACGTGCACCACGAGGTCGTGTTCCCTCGCCGTGGCGAAGATCTTGTCGAGCTGCGGCTGGCACGCGGGGTCGGAGGCCTTGCCGCCCAGCAGGAAGCTGAGCTTGAGCGCCCGCACGCCTGGTTCGCCGGCCAGCTTCAGCGCACTGTCGGTCCGGCCGGCGTCTTCGGCCCGCGGCGACACCCACAGGGCGGCGCTGATCCGGTCGTCCTTGCCCGCCGCCTCGACGCAGAGTTCGTTGAAGGAGAACGCGACCGCCGGATCGGGGATGCCGTAGTTCGGGATCACCAAAGCACGTTCGGTGCCCTCACGGTCCAAATCGGACAGGAGCTCGCCGATCGTCGCGCGGCTGCCGATCGCGGGTGCGACCGGCGGGCCGCCGTAGAACGGGTAGGCCGGGAGCACGCCGAGGTGGCGGTGGGCGTCGTTCGTCCAGCGCATCAGGCCACCGTCCGCGGCGCGACCCAGTCGTCGTCGGCCGGATAGGTGCTGACCGGCGTGCCCGACAGCCAGCGGACGTCGCCGCCGCGGCCGACGTCGGTGATCCGCCGGGCCAGGTACTCGGCGTCCGCGGCCACGCCGCAGAACCGCCCGGAGCCCCAGGTGTGCTGCCAGGGCAGGCCGAGGAAGTACAGGCCGGGGCAGCTCGTGACGCCGCGGTGGTGCGTCGGGTAGCCCTTGCCGTCGAACACCGGGACGTCGATCCAGCGGTGGTCGCGGCCGAAGCCGGTGCTCCAGACGACGGCGGAAAGCGCTTCCGCGTCGAGGGCGCGTTGACCGTCCTGTGGCTCCCACACCGGCTTGTAGCGCTCCTCCTTCGGCGCGGCCACCCCGCGTTTCGCGATGTAGGCGTCGATGGAGTCCTTGATGCCCTCGGACACGGCGTCCGCCGCGTCGAGGTTGCGGCGCAGGTCGTCGGCGAACGCCAACTGTCCACTTCGGACGTTCTTGAGCCGGCCGTAGAGCTGCATGCCCTGGGCGGCGAACGCGCGCAGGTCGATGTCGTGGCCGCCGTCGCGCCCGGTGACGTAGTGGTTGGCCCGGAACCGCACGGCGTCCGCGTCGGCGAACTCGTCGATTCCCCTGGCGTAGTAACCCATTTCGTCGAGCCAGGCGACGACGTCCCGGCCGCGGTAGCGCCGGGCCACCCGCGGCGCCGACCCGACGGCCAGGTGCACCCGCCGCCCGGCCAGGTGCAGGTCCTCGGCGATCTGGCAGCCGGACTGCCCGGTGCCGACGACCAGGACGTCGCCGTCCGGCAGCTGGTCCGGGTTGCGGTACTCGGCCGAGTGCAGCTGGACGACGTGGTCCGGCAGCCGCTCGGCCAGCCGCGGCTTCAGCGGCACCTGGTAGGGGCCGGTGGCCAGCACGACGTGGTCGGCGGTCAGCTCGCCGGCCGACGTCGTCAGCCGGAACCCACCACCGGGCAGCTGCCGCAGCCGCTTCGCTTCGACGCCCTCGCACAGCGGGACGTCGAACGCCTTCACGTACGACTCGAGGTAGGTGACGATCTCGTCCCGGACCATGAACCCGTCCGGGTCATCACCCGGATAGGGGAAACCGGGGAGCCGGCACTGCCAATTCGGCGTGACCAGGCAGAAACTGTCCCAGCGGCGGGTCCGCCACTCGTGCCCCGCGCGCTCGCGCTCGAGCACGAGGTGCCCGACCCCGGCGGAGGTCAGGCAATGGGACATCGACAGTCCCGCCTGGCCACCGCCGACCACGATCACCGGCCGATGCAGGCCGTCGAGCTCGAAGTTCATGCCGATCAGTGCACCGGCGAACCATTTCCGGACGGTTTCATCCGGAACATCGGCGTGTTACCAGACCCGCGTTGGGTAACGCTTCTCCCGGCGTGCGCTTAACACCATTCAGAACAACGGAGGCCACTGTTCTTCGCGGTCACACCGCCGCTGAGGACGGGCAACGCGTGGTCCCGGTCGTGGACCGAGGGTGACCGGGACCCGACAGTCACCGGGCGGAGGCGAACCCCGGCCACCGTGGTGTGATCACTTCGGCCGAGCCGCCGGTCAGCGGCCGGGCCTGCCGTGGCCGTGCTGCCAGGAGCTGATCGCCGAGCTCACCATGGCGCGCCACTGGTCCTCGGGCGCCGGGGTCGACGACGTCGTCACGGGGTTCGCGGGCTTGCGCCCCGCGACGGGGCGGCTCGTCGTCTTGACGGGGGTGTCCTGCAGCCCGGCGGTCAGCGGGGGCGGCGCCGCCGAGGCGCTGAACGTCGCGACGGCCTCACTCGAGGTCACCGGCGGGGGCGGCGCGGCCGCACCCGGCGGCGGCACGGCCGTGCCCCCGACCTCGTGCGGCTGGAAGAGCACCACGGCGGCCAGCCCGAGCGCGACGGCCGCGACCGCGCCGACGACGAACGGCTGCGTGCGCCGCGGCGGGTCGGCGGGAGGTGCGTCGAGCGGGCGCTTGTCATCGGGCTCGTCGGCGGCGGCCAGCTCGGCGTCGAGGATCGCGAGCGGGTCCGGCCTGGGATCGGGTTCGGGTTCCGCGGCAAGCTCCTCGGCGAGTCTCGCGTCGAGTTCACCGCGGATCATCAGCGGCTTCGTCTGCGAAAGGTTCACCAGTTCGGCGACCGAGGGGAGTTCGCCCTCACCGCCCGTGCGTGCCATCGGAAGACCTCCACCTGTCGGCCCGGCCGTGTACGGGGGTCACCCTACTGGGCGACTACAGGCCGGAGCTCACCGTGTGCCGAGAGAAGCCGGTGACGGTCGTCAGTGTGAGCGTCGCCACCCAATAGGCGGCGCGCATGACCCGCACGGTGAGCACCCCGGTCATGCCCGGCAGCCTAGAGCGGACGGTCCCCCGTCCCCAGCGCCGATCCGGGGTGCCCGGACCGGTCCACCCGGACCGGGAGCCGCCTGCCCAGCATCCGCCGCCACGGACGGCGCGCGTGGCGGCGCGGGCGGGGCTCCTGGTGGACGAAGTGGAAACTCGCGCGGCACGACATGCCTTCGAGGGATACCGGGGTACCGGAGGTATGTCGACACGAACAACGGGTACCCCGGGAAAACCAGTACCGGGGAACACCTTTCCCGGCCGGTTCTTGTCACGTGGGCCAGGATTCGTGACCTGGTTCCGGGTTCGCGAGAAAGGCCGCCGATGACCCTCCAGACCCGCCACATCACCCTGCACGGCCGCCGGATTCTGCTGCACGAGCAGCCGGCGGCCGAGACCGACGAGGCGATCGTGCTGCTGCACGGGATCGCGGGCAGCGCCGAGACGTGGCGGCCGGTCCTCGAGCGGTGCGCCACGCTGAACCGCCGGGTGCTGGCCCTCGACCTGCCCGGGCACGGCGAGTCCGACGCGCCGCGCGCGGACTACGGGCTCGGCTCGATGGCCAGCGTCGTGCGGGACGTGCTGGCGGTGTCCGGCGTCCGGCACGCGACCGTCGTCGGGCACTCGCTCGGCGGGGGCATCGCGCTGCAGTTCGCCTACCAGTTCCCGGAGATGTGCGACCGGCTGGTGCTGGTGGACAGCGGCGGGCTCGGCCGCGAGGTGAGCCCGGTGCTGCGGGCCGCGACGCTGCCCGGCGCCCAGCTCACCCTGGCCCTGACGATCAACCCGGCGACGGTGGCCGCCGCCCGGGCCGCGACCCGCGTCGCACGGCTCCTGGGCGTGTCGCCGAAGACCGAAACCCGGGAGCTGGCCCGCCATTTCGGCTCGCTCGCCGACCCGGCGCGGCGGCGCGCGTTCCTGTCCATCGCCCGCGGCCTGCTGGACCTGCGCGGTCAACGGGCCAGCGCCGTCGAGAAGCTCTACCTGGCGGCGGACGTGCCGATGCTGCTGATCTGGGGTGAGCGCGACCCGCTCATCCCGGTCGCCCACGGCCACCGGACGGCCGAGGTCCTGCCGGACAGCCGCTTGACGGTCCTGGAGAACACGAAGCACTTCCCCCACGTGGCCGACCCGGACCGGTTCTGCCTGCTGCTGAACGAGTTCGTCACGGAGACGAAGCCCGCCCGCCTCACCCTGGACGACATGGTGGCCCGCCTGGAAGCCGCCGACCCCACCGACACGTGATCAGAGCGCCAGCGCAGGTGATGGCCGAGTCGAAACGAGTTCCCCACGCTCGCCGTGTCGGCCCTTCAATCACACGGGTCGGCTTCCCCACCACACGCGTCGCCCCTTCCGTCACGCGAGTCGGCTTCCCCTTCACGGGAGTCGGCCGCGTGTCGACAGCCCCACCACGCGAGTCGACCCTTCAAACACGCGCGTCGACCTCTCCAGCACGCGTGTCGGCCCCTCAACCGGCGTGTCGACCTTCCCACCACGCGTGTCGGCCTTCCACCGGACACCGGTTAGCCGGCGCCCAGGCAGACGAAGGGGCGGCGGAACGGGTCGACCGCGATCGCGTCGGCCAGGGCCAGCGCCGGGCTGTCGCGGACCGCGAGGGCCCGGTAGTAGTCGTCCATCGCGGCGGCCGAGGCGAGGTCGCCGACCCGGGACAGCGGGGCGATCACCGTCCGGGAGCCGCTCGCCAGCAGCGCGCTGGCGAATCCGAGCGCCTCGTCGCCCGGGCGGATCCGGTTCAGCGCGAGCTCGCACGCGGCGAACACGACCTGCCGCGGTGGCTGCCGCAGCCCGGCCATCTCGTGCCCGAACATCGAGCCGTCGGCCAGCTCGAGGCGGGAGAACAGGGCGTTCTCCGGCTCGTGCGCGCCGTGGGCGGCGAAGTGGGCCAGCTTCGCGCCGTCCATCGCGCGCAGCACCGACTTCACCGTGGCCTTCGCGCCCGTCATCGTCGTCGCGGTGCGGTAGTGCGTGGTCAGCTTCTCGAGCTCACCGCGGGCGCCGGCCAGCCCCGGGCCGCGGACGAGCACGATCTTGCGCGCCCGAGTCGACTTAGTCAGCTCGGCGGCGAGCCACGCGGTCGCCGACGGCGCGACGACCGTCGGCCGGCCCCGCAGGCCCGGCAGCACGCCCCACGGCACCGCGTACAACGGCCCGGTGGGGACGATGACCAGGTCACGATCATCTAACAGCTCTTCGAGGGGCTGGATCAGCTGCGCGTCGAGCCGGTCGGCCTGCTTGCGTGCCGAAGCCATGACGACCTCGGCCAGCCGTTCGGGCAGGTTGTCGGGCGCCAGCGCGTCGAGGTCGACGTTCAGCACCCGCGCCGACTCGGCGGCGTCCCCGGCCGAGCCGAGCCGCACCAGCCGGCACTCACCGCCGGCGATGACCACGGCGACCAGCTCGTCACCGGAAGCGGCGAAGCTGACCATGGCCCGCTCGCACAGCCGCGCGACGACCTCGTTCAGTCCGGCGACCGGCCGCGGCCGGCCCCAGCGCCCGGTGTGCCACCCGAGGCGCTGCGCCTCCCGGAGCCGTTCGTTGTACTTGGCGCGCAGGCTCGCGCTCGGGTGCCCGTCGTGCTGGGCCTCCTGGATGGCCTGCCCGAGACCGCGGACCTCGGCCACCCGCGCGGCCAGCTCGGGGGCGGTCCCGGCGGACAGCGGCTCGTAGCGGTAGGTCTGCGCTCGCGTCCGTTCCAGCCAGACGAACAGCCGCCGGGCGTCGCTGCGTTCGAGCACGAGCTTGACGGCGAGGTCGGCGAGCTCCTGGCCGTGTAGCGCGGTCCCGGACACGAGGTCCAGGCCGCCCATCCGGTCGCGGACGGCGTCGAGCTCGGTCAGCCCGGACCGGATCTCGGTGAGCGCCTTGGCCCGGTTCCCCTGTGCGACGGCCAGTTCGGCCCGGCAGAGCCGGCGCAGCATCCGGTAGTCGACCGGGGTGAGCTGCCCGGGCCGCGGCACGAGAGCGAGGGTTTCGGCGGCGCGCTTGAGGTTCCCGCGCCGGATGTCGAGCCGGACGGCCAGCATCCGCGCGGTCGCGGCCTGCTCGGCGAGCCGGGGCAGCGGCATCTTCTCGGCGATCCGGATCGCCCGCGCCGACAGACCGGCGGCGACGACGCCGGTGCTCAGCGCCTCGCGGGTGTCGGCCCGCAGCCCGATGATCGTCGCGTTGGCGACGCAGGTCCGGCAGCCCGCGCGCAGCATGCGCCGGCGCGCCGACGCGGCCATCTGCCGGGCCAGGTCGACCTCGTCGTTCATGAGCGCGGCCGAGGCGCGCTGGAGCTCGGCCTGCGCCAGCTCCCGGCCGACGCTGTTGTCCTTCAGCATCGCCGCCATGGCCTCGTCGAGGTGATCACTCGCCTCGTCGGCCAGCCCGGCGGCCATCAGCGCCTGGGCGCGCTCGAGCCGCAGCGGCGGCGGAACGTCCATCTCCAGGTCCCGGTACGTGCGTTCGCCTTCGTCGTAGAGGCGCAGGGCCTCCGGGACGTCGCCGGTCCGCAGCGCCAGGGTGCCGAGGATCCGGCGGACGTCCGCGGCCTCGGCGTGCAGCTCGTGCCGCTCGGCGATCTCGATCGACCGGGTCAGGTCCCCCTGGGCTTCGACGACGTTGCCGAGCCGGGTGTGCGCCCAGCCCCGCGTCGACAGCGTCTGCACGAACGCGCCCATCCAGGCGTGCGGGTCGGGACCGTTCGCCAGCCGGAACTCCTTGTCGGCCAGCGACTGGCTGAAGTGCTCGATGCTGTCCTCGTTGCGCCCGACCGTCATCAGCCGCAGCCCGTAGTTGTGGTTGAGCGCGCCGTTGAGTTCCGCCTGCAGCACGGGGTCCTCGATGGCGTTGATCAGGAGCCGGACGTCGTCCAGCCCGGCCAGACCGGCGGCGACGTCCCCGGTGATCTCCGACGACATCGCGGCCAGCGTGGAAGCGAGTCTGATGCGTGCGACGAGCCACTCGGTGCGGTAGCCGGCCTCCACCGGGTGGATCGAGTCGAGCAGCGCCATCCCCCGTCGAAGCAGCCGGACGCCCTCGTGGAAGCGGGCCACGCACGAGGCGTCGGTCGCCGCTCGCTGGAGATCGCGGACCCTGGCGATGAGTTCGGACGGGTCCAGGTTTGTCACAGGCACTCTCCTATGACAGCACAGCCGATGGCAGAAAGAAGCCCGCCTACTGGTCGAAGATCAGCAGGCGGGCGACGAAGCCGAGCGAGCTCAGCCCTTGATGACCTGATAGCAGTTGCCGCTGCACTCCGTGTGGGCCGGGTGGCCGTCGTGGACCTTGCCGTCCTCGTCGGTCCACTGGACCAACGGCGTGGTCGGCTCCTCGGTCGGTTCCGGAGTCTCTTCGGGCTTGGTGTCCGTGGGCGTCGACATGGTCGATCTCCTCTCCCCTGGGGATCTGCATGGGGACGCTGACCGGTGACGGTGAGTCCCCATCGCGGGGCCCTCTCCCCGCGAACGGCCCAATAGTTGCACAACAAAGCATTGATCGGGAGAGTTTTTACTACAGAAAGTCAGATCGACCGGCGTGAACAGGCCAGATGCGCCGGCCGAAACGTCCTAAAGAGTGAACCCTGTAACGGCGTTCATCAGGACGTGCATCGCCGCCGAGTGGGTTACGGCGCTCGGGACCATGCGGGGCCACGTGTACGTCCGGATACGGATCGTCACCCAAGGCACTGAGGCCGGGAAGGGAAAGCTCCCATCCCGGCCTCTGCCGCGTGGCCACTTCGCTCTTGTGTGCCGTTGCAGGGTCAGCCGCGATGGGTCACCACCGCCGTGTGGACCGCCCGGACGAGGCGGGTGTTCTCCGGGGCCGCGCCGCCGGGGAAGGCGAACCGGCGGCGGTTGTAGCCGTACGCGAGGCCGCTGCGCGGGTCCGCGAACGCCTGGGAACCGGCCGCGCCGCTGTGGCCGAACGCTCCCTGGCCCAGCACCGGGTAGTCGTACCCCACGGCCGAGAAACCCAGCCCGAACGCGTTGCCCCCTCGGGTCGAAAGGTCGTCGCCGATCGAGTGGATCTGGGCGAAGTCCGCCGCGGTTTCCTTGGCCAGGAGGGGTTCCGGGCCGCTGATCGCCGCCGCGTACATGCCCGCCAGGCCGCGTGCGGAGGCGACGCCGCCGACCGAGGCCGGGCTCAGCCGGCGGATCGTCTTGATGTTCGGCAGGTCCCAGAGCTCCGGCGCCTTCGGGTGGTTGCGGTTGAACGCGATCGCCGTGATGCTGTCTGGCCCCGTCGCGTTCGCCGCCAGCTCGGCCAGCTGCTCGGGCGTCGGCAGCATCGGCAACGTCGTCAGGAACCGCGGCTCCAGCTCCTCGGGCAAGCCCAGGTAGAAGTCCAGCGCGTACGGCTCGCGGACGCGCTCCTCGTAGTGCTCCTGGATGCTGCGGCCCGTGACGCGCCGGACGACCTCGCCGGTCAGCGCGCCGATCACCAGAGCGTGGTAGCCGAACGCCGTTCCCGGGCGCCAGTAGGGCTTCTGTGGCGCGAGACGCTCGGCGATGACCCGGTCGTCGGCGAGTTCTTCGGCCGTGAACCCGTCGTCGGCGCCGACGACGCCGGCGCGGTGCGCCAGGAGGTCCCGCAGCGTGATCCCGGCCTTGCCCGCGGCACCGAACTCCGGCCAGTAGTGACTGACCCGCTCGTCGAGGTCCAGCACGCCGTCCTGCACCAGCAGCGCGACCACCAGGTGCGCGGCGCCCTTGGTGGAGGAGAACACCCCGGTCAGCGAGTCGGCGGTGATTTCCGGCCCGGTCCACAGGTCGACGACGCGCTCGCCGTCGACGTGGGCGACGAGCTGGGCGGCGTAGTCCCCGCCCTCGCCGGTCGCGACGGAGGCGAACTCCTCCCGGACGGACTCGTACCCGTCGGCGACGGTTCCCTGGATGTGCTCGGACGACATGGCGGCTCCCTCAGTGATCATTACGCCTGCGCCAAGGTGCAAGCCGGTGCGGCGCCGGGGTATTCCGGGTAACACGGAGCCGTGCGGAGGTGATACTCCGGCCATGGGGGAACCTGACTACGACACCGAGTCCACGGAAACCAAGCCACGAAGCCGCGGCCTCGGGATCTCGGCGGTCGCGATCGGCGCGTCCGGCCTGACGCTGGCGGTGGCGACCTGGGCGGCCTGGCTGATCGTCCGGCCGCAGGTCGTGGCCGCGTGGGCGTACTCATGGGTCGTGCACGCGTTCGTACTGGTGCTCGGCGCGCTGTGGTTCGCGCTGCTGCCGATCAGCGTGCTGGCACTGGTCTTCGGCGTGTACGCCGGCGCGCGCACCACCCCGGGACCGGGCCGGATCGGCGCGACCCTCGGCGTGCTCACGATCTTGCTCGCGTTGTCCGGCGCCGCGGTGTTCGCGACGTCGTCGTTCGGCGACGCCGGCCCGCCGTACGCCTATTTCGACACCCAGACCGGACGCTGAGGGTAGATCACCGCCGCCGGCGGGTAGCCACCGCTCATGAAGCTGACTTCGACCGTGCTCGGCGCACGGGATCCCCGTGCGCTCGCCGTGTTCTACGCGACCCTGCTCGGCTGGTCGATCAAGACCGACGAGCCGGAGCGGGTGACGCTCCACCCCGACGACGGCGGCCCCGGCCTCTCGTTCCAGCTGGAGCCCGACCACGTGCCGCCGGAGTGGCCGCACGCGAACGGAGTCCAGCAGATGCAGATGCACCTGGACATCGAGGTCGACGACCTCGATGCGGCCGGCGCGGCCGCCATCGACGCAGGCGCCGGGCTGGCCGCGTTCCAGCCCCAGGAGAAGGTCCGCGTGTACCTCGATCCGGCCGGGCATCCGTTCTGTCTCTGGACGCGCGAATGACGTGACGCCCCGCGTTCGCCCGGTCACAGGATCCGCTATGTTCGCTTGAGGTACCGGTTCCTGGCGAACGGAGTGAGTCCTGTGGGGGTGCACCGGATCTGGCACCACGGACTGGTACCCGTCGAGGGAAAGCGCCCCCTGGACGCCTTGCGCAGCAGGCTGATCACCCGCCAGCGGCAGCACGACGACTACACCGTCACCGATCTCGGCTCGTCCGACGACGGCGGATCGCGCCGGTGCGACCTCAAGTTCGCGTGGCCGGGCCACGAAGGCCGCTACTCCGTTCAGGTATTGCTTTCGCTGTGCTACCGCGCCGGCGAAGACCGCGTGGCGTGGTTGCTGGCGGCGGCGTGCACGCGGCCGTGGCGCAGCTGCCACGAAGCACCGGCGCGACGGATCGGCTTGGAGGAGCTGGGCGCCAGCGGCAGCGACGAGATCCCGATCGAGGGGCCGGTGCTGTCGATGCGCGGCTGGTCCCGCGAGGAGTGCGACCGTGTCGCGGATCTGCTCGCCGAGGCGCTTGCGGCGCCGTGGCGGACGTCGGCGGTGCTGGTGCTCACCGAGCCGCCGACGGAGCCGGTCGAGGGCTGGCCGGGGCTGGTGAACGTGTTCGACGTCGACGACCGTTTCCGCCGTACCCTCAACAGCCACCTCCCCCTCGGTTGCGCGGTGCCGCTGGGCGCGCGGCTGTTCGTGCCGCCGTGCGACGAACTGCCGGACTTCGTCGACCCGGCCAGCCCGCTCTCGCACCAGGCTCTCGAGGGTGCGATCACGCGGTTCATCCAGACGCGGAGCCGGACGCCGCTGCCCGACGAGTGGGCGGAGGTGCCGAGTGTGCGGGCCTGGTACGCGGCGGATCCGTTCGCGCCGCCGGACGAGGAACCCGATGCCGGGCTGACCGAAAAGCTGGATCGCGTCGAGCGCGAACTGGCGGAGGCACGCGGCGTGATCACCATTCTGCGCAAGAAGGCCAAGGCGGGCGCGGAAGAGCGGGATCGCGCGACGTGCGAGGTGAAGGCGCTCCGGCGCCGGCTCGAGGAGCTGTCGGCGATCGACGTCGCCTGCCTGCAGGAGCAGCTGGCGCGGTTGCAGGAGGAGGTGGATGATTACGCGCGCGCCTTCGATGAAATGGAGGCCGAACGCGACGAACTCAGGCGCGCCAACGGGTTGCTGGCCGGCACGCTGACCCGCTACCACGACGCGGGTGCCGAGGTCGCCGACGCCGAGTGCCCGCCCACCGACTTCCCGAGCTTCGCGGACCTGATCGGCGCGGCCACCGCGACGCTCAAGCACCTCGCGATCACGGCCGAACCCGCGCCGACGGCGATCCTCGACCACCACCCGAAGGCCGCTGCCTGGCGCCGCAAGGCGTGGGACGCGCTCCGCACGCTCGACGCCTACGCGGGGGCTCGCCGCTCGCTGCTCGACGCGGGGCAGGATCCCGGGCCCGAGCTGTCGGACGTGCTCGCGTTCGCGCGCACCGGCCAGCCGGGTTCGCTGATCAGCGCCAACATCATCGCGCTGGCCGAGTCGGACACCGTCACCACGAACGAACGGCTGCGCCAGGCCCGCACCTTCCGCGTCGACCCGCGGACCAATCCGGCGGGCCGCGACTACTTCGGCGCCCACATCGCGCTGGAGCGCTTCAAGTCGCCGGCCCCGCGGCTGCACTTCCTCGACGACACCGACGGCACGGGGACGGTCTACGTCGGGTACCTGGGTGCCCACCTGCCGACGTCGAAGACCAACTGAGCGAGAATCGCGCGCATGACCGAGCACAAGCACCTCGCCTACTGCTGGATCGCCCGCGGTGACGAGGTGCTGTTCCTGCGCCGCGCGCCCGGCGTCTTCCTCGGCGGGCGCTGGGAACTGCCGGGCGGGACGGCCGAACCGGGTGAACCATTCGAGGCCACAGCGGTGCGCGAAGCGGCGGAGGAAACCGGGCTGACGGTCCGGATCAAAGGCGAGCGCAGCCGCGATTCCTGGCCGGACATCACGGGAAGGCCGCTGCACATCCACGCGATCGTCTACACGGCCGAGGAAACGGGCACGGGCGACGTGGTACTCAATCCGGAAGAGCACGACGACTTCGCGTGGCTGACCCCGGCGGAGGCACGCGCTTTGGAGCTGCCGAAGCACTTTCGCCGGCTGCTGTCTTCGTAGCCTGCCTCTGCCCGGCAGGCGGATCGATCTGGTCACAGCACTGACGTTACCCGAACACACGTGCGAAGATCATCGCTGAATCGGGTGATGTTGACGGTGGGGTTCCGCGTGCGGTTTCTGTTGTGGCGCAAGGGGAATTTCGGGAATTTGATGGGCGCTGCCCCCGGTTTCCATGCTACCGGAAGGCACCGACAGAAACAGAGGTGCGGCGGGCGTGGCCGAGCGGGACCAAGGTTGAGCGGCGGGCAAATCGCGGTACGGCGGGCAGCTGGGCGCCAGCCAGGGTCGGCGGCGAGCAAAATCCGGCGTGGCTGACAGGACCCGGACTACAGGCGAGGCTCGGCGGTGGGCGAGGCTGCGCGGCAGGAAGGAGCGCGGTGCGCGAGGCGGCACATGGCAAGCGAGGCGGCGAGGCGGCCAAACGCGGCGCAACGGAAAGGACCGGGACGGGGGCTGAGCGCAAGCCCGATGCGGCAGGCGAGGTGGCACAGTGACAAGAAGGCTGGGCGGCGTTCGAGGCGGCGCAGGCGGCAAAATCCGGCGCTACAGGTAAGACCGGGCGCCAGGAGAGGCGCCATGACAGGCAAACCGCGGCATAGCGAGCACGACCGGACGACAGACTAGGCGACACAGCGAACGAGCCGGGTCGCGCCACGGCAGGCAAACCGCGACATAGCCAGCAAGATCGGACGGCAGATGGAGGCAGGTGGCGCCATGGCAGGCAAATCGCGGCATGGCGAGCAGGACCGGACAGCGGGTGAGGCGGCGCGCAAAACCGCGGCGCAGCGGGCGAGCCGGGTGGCAGCGAGTCAAGGAGAAAGCCAGTCCGGGCAGCAGCAAAGTCGAACGGCGAACAAGCCCATGAGGGCGTCGTTTTTCGCCGGTAGGTGGCGGGCTGCGTTGCGGGCCACCTGGCCGGGGCGTGCTTCTCTCAGGAGGCCAGGGCCTCGTTGATCGCCGCCAGTTCCTGGGCGGTGCGGGTGGCGGTGAATTCGATGACGTCGTAGCGGGCGAGGCGCTGGACCACGAACGGGTCGCTGGCGAGGACCGCGTCGAGTTTGCCGCGCAGGATCGGGCGGGTGAGGATCACCTGGTCGGCCGCACCTCTTCCCTTTCCGGAAACGAGGAAAAGCCCTCTCGTGAATTGGGTGCGCACCCAGTCCGAATGGTCCGGGAGCGCGTAGTCGACTTCTGTTTCGGGTGCCGTGTAGGTCAGCAAGGCGATGTACATGATTCAATAGTAGAACTCCCCGGCCCGCCCCGCATCCGCCTGCCGAGTGGCGCCGCGCACCGCATTCGGCAATATTCCGGTCAAGAATCGCCACAATTCTTTACGACGGCTTTCGGAATCCACCGTACGTAGCTCGGCGTACGACGGGGAGTCGACGCCGGGCCGACGCGGCGGGGCCGTCCGGCACGCGAGACTCGGTGCATGAACGCACTGACCCGGATCTGGCACGACGGCCGGCCCGCCGAACGCGCCGCCTACGTCGTCGGCGCGGTCCTCTTCGTGAGCGGCCTCGGGCACGCGATCGTGCTCCTCGGCACCGGCGGCTCGTGGCTGGGGCCGTTGTCGATGCGCAAGGCCGTCACCTTCGGCCTCTCGTTCGGGCTGACGCTGGCCTCGGTCGCCTGGGCGACGTCGTTCCTCACCGTCCGGCCGCGGTGGCGCTCAGTGCTGCTGGGCGCGTTCAGCGTCGCCAGCGTCGTCGAGGTCGCGCTGGTCAGCATGCAGGCCTGGCGCGGCGTGCCGTCGCACTTCAACTTCGAGACGCCGTTCGACAACGTCGTGTCGATGACGCTCGCCGCCGGTGGCGGGGTGCTCATCCTGACCGTCATCGGCTTCACCGCCGCCGCGCTCGTGGCGCCCGGTCCGGACGCGCCGAGCCTGCGTCTCGCCATCCGGGCCGGCCTGGTCGTGCTGGTGGTCGCGCTGGCCACCGGCGCGGTGATGATCGCCCGCGGGGTCGTGGCGGCCCGCGGCGGCGACCCGCAGCTGGCCTACACCACCGCCGGCTCGCTCAAGCCGCTGCACGCGGTCGCGATGCACGCGATCCTCGTGCTGCCCGGGCTGGCGTGGCTGCTCACCTTCACCCGCTGGCCCGAGGCCCACCGGATGCGCGTCGTCAAGCTCGCGGTCACAGCCGACGCGGTGCTCACCGCCGTGATCGGCGTCGAGTCGTTCACCGGCGTGTCGCCGTTCGGCGCGCCGCTGCCGGTGCTCGCGCTGTCCGCCGTGTCGGCGGCCGCGCTGGCCGGCACCGGCCTCTACGCGCTGAGTGGCATTGAACCGGGAATCCGATTCGTACGTATCTCCGATGGGAAGGCAAGGGGCCGGTAAAACGGCGGACGGAGACCACGTGCGGCACGGCATGACCACGAGCGGCCTTTTCCAGCAGAGCCAGGCACACAGCCCGTCGTTCTTCTCCGTCATGCGGGCCATGGGCCGGCACGGCGACGATCTCGCGGACTTCTGCATCCCGTGCAACCCGTACTTCCCGACCGACGAGATGTTCGGGGAGCTGGAGCGCAACCTCCGCACGATCCTCAAGTTCTACCCGAGCGACGCCGGCGCGATCACCGCGCAGCTGGCACACGTGCTCCGGCTGAACCCGTCGACGATCTCCCTGGCCAACGGCTCCACCGAGCTGATCACCTGGATCGACCAGCTGCTGGTGGACTCCAGCGTCGCGGTGCCGATCCCGACGTTCGGCCGCTGGACCGACCAGCCGCTGGAGACCGGCAAGCGCGTCGACATGTTCCTGCTCAAGGAAGCGAACCACTTCGAGCTGCGCGTCGACGAGTACATCGAGTTCATCAAGCGCCGCGGCTCGCGCGTCGCGGTGCTGTGCAACCCGAACAACCCCGACGGCGGGTACCTGCCGCGGCGCGAGGTCATCCGGTTCATGGACGCCCTCGAAGACCTCGACCTCGTGGTGATCGACGAGTCGTTCATCGACTTCGTCGAGGTCGAGATGGCGCCGTCGGTGGCCGCCGAAGCCGTCGTGCGGCCGAACGTCATCGTGCTGAAGAGCCTCGGGAAGAACTTCGGGCTGCACGGGATCCGGTTCGGCTACCAGGTGTCGAACCCGGCGCTGACCCGCCGGCTGTCGGCCGCGCTGCCGAAGTGGAACCTGAACGCCCTGGCCGAGACGGTGATCTTCATGCTCGCCGAGCGCCGCGCGGAGTACGAGGAGAGCCTCAAGCGGCTGGCGCTCGACCGGTTCATGATGAACTCGCAGCTCGGGCAGTTCCAGGAGCTGACGGTGTACCCGTCGCAGGCGAACTTCCTGCTCGTGAAGCTGCCCGGCTCGGTCGACGGCGCCGAGCTCTGCGACTACCTGCTCGCCGAGCACCACCTGCTGGTGCGCCAGTGCGGCAACAAGATCGGCATGACCAGCCAGTTCATGCGCTTCGGAGTGCGGCCGGACACCGAGGTCGAGCGGCTGGTCGAGGGACTGCGCGGGGTGGAGCGGCTCGGCGGCGGGCGCCACACGCCGACCATCGAGCTCGTCTCGCACGCCCGCGAACCCGAACGGTCGATCAGCTGACCACGTGGTCGATGGCCGACTTCCAGGCGAACACCCGGCCGTTCGCCGAGCTCGACCGCGCGGGGCGCACCCGGCGGCTGCGGAGGCTGGCCGAAGCGGCACTGACCGAGTACGACGTCCCGGTGGCGAGGCTGACGCCGCTGCCCCGCGGGCGCAACACGGCGTTCCGGGTCGACGGTGCGGACGGCCACCGGTACGTGCTGCGGATCGAACGGCCGGACGGCCCGAGCGTCGCGCAGGTGCGGGCCGAGATGGCCTGGCTCGCCGCGCTGTGCCGCGAGACGGACCTGGCGGTGCCGCGGCCGGTCCCGACGCGGGAGCGGCACGCGGCCACCGTCGTCGCCGACCCGGCGGTGCCCGAACCGCGCACCTGCGCGCTGTACCGCTGGCTCGAGGGCCGGTTCCTCGACGAGCGGCTGAGCGCGCCGCAGCTGTACCGGCTGGGCGAGTTCACCGCGCGGCTGCACCGGCACGGCGCCCGGATGAACGGCCTCGACCGCGGCCGGGCCGACGACCTCACGGCGTTCGGCCGGGCGCAGGTGGACGGCTTCTCGGACACCGTCGTCGATCGGGCGGTCGCACTGGCCGGGGGCGACGAGGGCGCCCGCGCCGCGCTGGGGCGGGTCCGGGCCGTGCGGTCCGCGCTCGGGTTCGGCGCCGACGTGTTCGGGCTCGTCCACGGCGGCCTGCACCAGGAGAACTACCTGTTCCACCGCGGCCGGGTGCGGGTGGTCGACTTCGACGACTGCGGGTTCGGCCACTACGCCTACGACCTGGCGGTGACCGTCGACGCGTTTGCCCACCTCCCGCAGCACGCGGAGCTGCGGGAGGCGCTGCTGGACGGGTACCGGTCGGTGCGCCCGGCGACGTTCGCGACCGACCCGGCCGTGCTGAACGCCTTCGTCGGCCTTCGCCGGGTTCAGCTGCGGCTGCGCGAGCTCGACGGTCACCCCTGACGTTACAACTCGCCGCTACAATTGCTACATGGCCGGACGATCGAGCAACGCCACCTCCACCCGCGACCGCCTCCTGCTGGCCGCCGGGCAGCTCCTGCACGAAGCGGACGGCGGGGCGGTGTCGACGCGGGCGATCTGCGAGCGCGCCGGCGTCCAGGCCCCGACGCTCTACCACCACTTCGGCAGCAAGCAGGGCCTGCTCGACGCCGTCGTGAACTACGGCTTCACCCAGTACGTCCAGGCGCCGGAGACCGGCGGCGACCCGGTGGCGCGGATCCGCGAGGGCTGGGACCGGCACGTCGCGTACGGCCTGGAGAACCCCGCGTTCTACGTGCTGCTCTACGGCCAGATCGAGCCCGGTGTGCCGTGCAACCTCACCAGCAGCGCCGAGGCGATGCTGCTGGAGCTGTTCACGCCGCTCGCCCGCGCCGGGCGGCTGCGGGTCGAGGCGACGGAGGCCGCGCGGCAGTTCGCGGCGGCGAACAGCGGGGTCACCCTCAGCCTGATCGCCCAGCCCGAAGGTGCCCGTGACCTGGCGATGTCCGCGCAGGTCCGGGACTCCGTGCTGGCCGGGCTGCTCACCGACGGCCCGGCCGCGGGGTCGTCGACGGGCGCCCTCGCGGTCGCTTTGTCGACCGCGCTCGAGGACGACGTCGACGCACTGACGACCACCGAGCGGCAGCTGCTGCGCGAGTGGCTCCACCGCCTCGCCAGCTGACGCTACATTTGCTACATTCACGCCTATGGCGAATGTAGTGAACGAGTTCGGCGTGTTCCTGGCCCCGCACCGCGACGACGCGACCCGCAAGGCGCACGCCGTCGCGGCCGACGAGCTCGGGTACGGCACGGTCTGGTTCGGCACCGGCAGCGCGTCGGTCGGCGACCTGGCGTTCGTCGAGGACGTGCTGGCCTCGACCGAGCGGATCACCGTGGCGACGGCCATCGTGAACATGTGGGCCGACGAGCCGGAAACCCTGGCCGAGTCGTACCACCGGCTGGCCGGCCGGTACGGAAAGCGCTTGCTCCTGGGCATCGGCGTCGGCCACCCGGAGTCGGTCGCGGCGTACCAGAGCCCGTACGACAAGATCGTCGGCTACCTCGACCGGCTGGACGCGGCCGGTGTCCCCGTCGACGCCCGGATCCTGGCCGCGCTCGGCGATCGTGTGCTGAAGCTCGCCGCCGAACGCACCGCCGGCGCGGTCCCCTACCTCGTGCCGGTCGCGCACACGCGGCACGCGCGGTCGGTGCTGGGCCCCGGCAAACTGCTGACACCGGAACAGAAAGTGGTCGTCGGCGAGGACCCGGTGGCGGCGCGCGCGATCGGCCGCCCGTTCGTGCGCGAGCCGTACCTCGGGCTGCGCAACTACGTGAACAACCTACGGCGCCACGGATACACCGAGGCGGACGTCGCCGATGACGGCAGTGACCGCCTGATCGACGACCTCGTCCTGCACGGCACGTCCGAGAGCATCGCGAAGCGCCTGCGGTCCCATGTGGACGCCGGGGCCGACCATGTCGCCGTTCAGGTGCTCGGCCCCACGCCGGAGGCGGAGGCCGAGCACCACCGGATCCTCGCCGACGTGCTGCTCTGATCAGCCGCCGGCAGAACCGCGTTACGACGACGGGCGCTCGCTCAGCTCAGCCGGTGCAGCACGATCACCGGCAGCACCCGGGTCGTCCGGGCCTGGTAGTCCGCGAAGCCCGGCTGCTGCTCGACGACCTTGGCGAACAAGGCGTCGCGGTCGGGGGCGATGGCCGCCATCGCCTCGAACGTCTCGGTGCCGGCTTCCACGGTCACCCAAGGGTTTTTGCGGATGTTGTGGTACCAGGCGGGGTGCTTGGGCAGGCCCATCGCCGAGGCGACGACCACCAGCTGTCCGTCGATGTGCAGGGCTCCCAAGGTGACGCGGTGTTTCCGGCCGGTGCGGGCACCGGTCGTGGTGAGCTGGATCAAACTCGCGTGGTCCTTCCGATGTGGAGTGATCGGAGGCGTGAGAGGGCACGACGGAGGCACACTTGTCCCACGGCAGGGAAAAGAGGAGAGACACCGACGTGTCGATCTCAAGGGGGCTGAGTAGCCACTACCTCCGTGCGTAGGCCCATCCGGGGCGCATTCCCACGGTAGCACGGAATCAGCGCGCGGCGTCGGCGGCTTTCTGCGCTTCGTTCGCGGCCTCGTCGGCCTGCTCGTAGGCTTCCTTCGCCGCTTCGAACTCCGCCGTCGCGCGCTCGGCGCGTTCTTCGGCCTCCGCCAAGCGGGTGCGGAGGTCTTCGACGCGGGCCGTGGCCTGCTCGGCCGCGCGTTCGGTGCGGACCAGATCACGCTCGACGACCGCCCGCTCCTTGGCCAGCTCGGCGGCCTCCTTGCGCAGGCGCTCGCGTTCCGCGCGGACGCGCTCCCGCTCGGCGCGTTCCTCCTCTTCGCGCCGACGGTCCTCTTCGGTCTTCCCGGTCCGGGACGACCGCTTCGGCCGCGCCGGTTCGGCCTTTTCCACCAGCTTCGCCGGGCGCTTGCCGGTCGACGCAGCCGGTGCGCTCGCGGCGAGGGTGAACCACTGGTCGGCGTCCTGGTGGGCCACCGACGTCAGGCGCCCGGCCAGCGCGAGGGCGGCCGTGTCCGGGTCGGCCGCGACGGCTTCGAGCGTCGCCTCGACCTCCCGCGCGACCGTGTCGCTCATCTTGGCCAGGCCGCGCACGATCCGCCGCACCAGCTCGCCGCGGCTCCGGGTCAGCGCACGCAGGTCGTCGCCGGCCAGGCGGGTGTGGGCGTCCCGCAGCTCGTCGCCGAGTTCGGCCAGCTCACGCAGCTCGTCGGGGTCGTCCCGGGCCAGCCGGTTGACGATCGCGGCGGCCGTGGTCGGCTTCCGCAGCTCCTTGATCTTCGCCGCGAGGTCGGGGTCCCCGTCGGCCTTCGCCGCCTTCGCCGCCGCGTTGCGCGCGCTGACGAACTCCGCGAGGTCACCCCCGTAGAGCTCACCGGCCACCGTGTCGAAGTCCATCACCGGCCAGCCAACCACATCGGACTGGTGCGAGCACCTGCGAACAGTCATCATCGGGGCAGGGGCGACGAAGGGAAGGCGCGTGTTCTTCGATCTGGGTGTCCGGGACTTCCTCGACCGCGCGGAGGCGGTGTACCCGGACCGCGTCGCGGTGGTCGACGAGCCGAACCAGCCCGCGCCGAGCTGGGGTTCGCTCACCTACCGGGAGGTGGCGCGTCGGGCCCGCGCGCAGGCGGCCCACCTCGACGCGCTGGGCGTGCCGGTCGGCGGGCGTGTCGCGATGGTGTCGCACAACGCCGCCCGCCTGCTCGTGTCGTTCTTCGGCGTCTCCGGCTGGGGCCGGGTGCTGGTGCCGGTGAACTTCCGCCTCGCGCCGGCCGAGGTGAAGTACATCGTGGAGCACTCCGGCGCGGAGGTGCTGATCGTCGACCCCGAGCTGGAGCACCTGCTCGACACCGTCACCGCGAAGCACGTCTTCGTGCTGGGCCGCGACGACGAGACGCTCTGGGGCGGCGACGGCGACCCGCGGCCGTGGGCGGGTGACGAATCGGCCACCGCGACGATCAACTACACGTCGGGCACGACGGCGCGGCCCAAGGGCGTGCAGCTGACCCAGCGCAACATCTGGCTCAACGCGGCCGTCTTCGGGCTGCACACGACGTTGAGCGACAACGACGTCCTGCTGCACACGCTGCCGATGTTCCACTGCAACGGCTGGGGCATGCCGTACGCGGTGACCGGGCTCGGCGGGCGGCACATCGTGCTGCGGAAGGTCGACGGCACCGAGATCCTGCGGCGCATCGAGGAGCACGGCGTCACGATCCTCTGCGCAGCGCCCGCGGTGGTCTCGGCGGCCCTGGACGGCGCCGCCGCCTGGGAGGGTGAGATCCCCGGCCGCGACCGCGTCCGGATCGTCGTGGCCGGCGCGCCGCCGCCGACCCGCACGATCGAGCGGGTGCGGGCCGAGCTGGGCTGGGAGTTCATCCAGATCTACGGGCTCACCGAGACGGCGCCGCTGCTCACGGTCAACCGGATGCGCAGCGAGTGGGCCGGCCTCGACCCGCACGAGCAGGCGAAGCTGCTGGGCCGTGCCGGCACGCCCGCGCTGGGTGTCCGGATCTCCGTCGACACCGACGGCGAGGTGCTCGCGCAGTCGAACCACAACCTCGACGGCTACTGGGAGAACCCCGACGAGACCGCGCGGGTGCAGGAGGGCAACTGGTTCCACACCGGCGACGGCGGCACGTTCGAGGACGGTTACCTGACGATCGCCGACCGCAAGAAGGACGTGATCATCTCGGGCGGCGAGAACGTGTCGTCGATCGAGGTGGAGGACGCGCTCAGCTCGCACCCGGCGGTCCGCGAGGCGGCGGTGATCGGCATCCCGGACGAGAAGTGGGGCGAGCTGGTCACGGCTTTGGTGGTCACCTCCGAGACCGTCACGTCCGAGGAGCTGATCAAGCACTGCCGTTCGTACTTGGCGGGGTACAAGTGCCCGAAGCGCGTGGAGTTCCTCGACGAGCTGCCCCGGACGGCGACGGGAAAGATCCAGAAGTTCAAGCTGCGGGAGCCGTTCTGGAAGGACCAGGGGCGAGGGGTGAATTGAGGTTCTTCTTCGACGCGGGCTCGGACGCACCCGAGCGGCTTCCGCGCCGAGGCAGGTACGCGAACGGACGACACGCGTACCCAGGAGGCGAACACGCGCACCGGAACGGACGACACGCCCGCCCCGAACGCCCAGTATTCATGCCGGGAGGTAGGTCAGCTGGACGACCCCGTTGCCGAAGGTGGCCGACTTCTTGAGCACCAACGGGAAACCCGGCCCCTCCCCGGGGAACAGCCGCTTCCCGCGGCCCACGACGACCGGGTACAGCAGCAGGTTGAGCTCGTCGACCAGGCCTTCGGCCAGCAGCCAGCGCACGGCGACGGTGCTGCCGCTGGTCATGATGTCGCCGCCGGGCCCGGCCTTCAGCTCCCGGACGGCTTCGACCGGGTCGCCGGTCAGCAGGACCGAGTTGTTCCAGCTCACGTCGGACAACGTCGACGACAGCACGTACTTGCGGACGCTGTTCATGAATTCTGCGCCTTCGTCGTCCTTACCGGGCCAGGACTCCGCGAAGCCTTCGTAGGTGACGCGGCCGAGCAGCATCGCGTCGGCCGCGGCCATCCCGCTGCCGATCGCACGGCCGATTTCGTCGTTCCAGTACCGCAGTGACCACTTGTCGGGCGCCTCGACCACGCCGTCCAGCGAAATGAGAAGGTTCGACACGATCTTGCGCATGGACTTCCCTTCGGTCGGCATCCCACTATGACCGAAAGGCGGCCGCGGTGCAGCCGGCTACCGTCCACTAACGACGGTTTCGCGCACCCGCGTGCTGTCCGCCTCCGCCCGCGCGCGCTCCTCGTCCGTCGCCGGTTCGAGCCGCGCCGGGACGTCCTTGTGGTGCGGGGTGCCCGCGATCGGGTCGCGGTCGAGCGCGTCGGTGAGCAGGTTGATCCGCGGGCCGCTGACCACGCGGCCGCCGTGGCCGTCGGGGTGGGCCATGCCGTAACCGTGCGGCAGCGCGAGCTGGCCCGGCCGCAGTCCGGGATCTTCCTCGGCGCGGACGACCACCCGGCCGGCCGCGGTCACCACCGCCACCCAGTCGCCGGCTGCCGCGCCGATCGAAGCGAGTTCCTCCGGACGCGCGCGCAAGGCGCCGTCCGGGTCGGTGCGGCGCCAGCGCGGGTCCCGCAGGATCTGGTTCGCGTTGTGCGCCCGGCGCTGCCCGTTGAGCAGGGAGAACGGGAACGCCGGATCCGGGCGTTCGGCGTCCGGGTCGAGCGCGGCGAACCAGTCGAGCAGTTCCGGCACGGCCAGCCGGACGCGCTCGCGGCGCATCAGGCTCCACACTTCGTCCTGCTGGTGGGCGGAGAACGCGGTCGGGCCGGCCAGGATCCGGTCGAAGAGCTCCTCGCCGAGCGCCGGCCCGGTGGCGGAGCTGCCCAGCGCGCGCTGCACCGGCACGGTCATCGACTTCGCGGCCCGCTGGCAACCCGCCCACAGCGGCGCGATCGACGCCGCGCCGTCGGGTAGCGACGCGCCCAGCGTGCGGTAGAGCAGCACCGGCAGGATGGCGGCGCGCTCCGGCATCGCCTGGACCAGTGCCCCGAGCCCGGCTTGCAGGTCCTCACGCGGTCCGGCGGCCAGCGAAGCGAGGACGTCGGACGCGGGCAGCACGCCGAGCGCGTCGAACAGCCGGGTGTAGATCTCGGCCTCGACGAGCGTGCCCGGCAGCGGGTCGAGCAGCGGCCGCCGGAGCTGGAAGTAGTTCGTCGGCCACTCGAAGGTGAAGAGCGTGAACTCCCACTTCTCGTGCTGGGACGCGGCGGGCAGGACGTAGTCCGCCAGCGCGGCCGTCTCGGTGTAGGCGATGTCCACGACGACGGACAGCTCGGCGGCGCGGATCGCGCGTTCGACGTCCTTCGTGCCCGCGAAGGTGTTGGCGGGGTTGGACGACTCGACCCACAACGCGCGGACACGGTTCGGGTGCTCGGTGAGGATCTCCTCGGCCAGGGTGTTCGCCGGGAGCAGGCCGCCGATGTACTCGAACCCGGTGACTTCGGACCGCTGCCCGGTCGTCGAACCCCACAGCGGCAGCAGCCACGAGTGCAGGTTGTTCGTGCCCTGGCGGCCGAAGTGGCCGGTGAGCAGGTACAGCAGTTTCTCGAGGTAGCTGTTCAACGTCGAGTGCCGCCCCTGCTGGATGCCCAGCTCGACCCGCACCACCATGGCCCGTGCTTCGAGCATCAGGTCCACCGCCCGCTCGACGTCCACACGGGACACTTCGGCGTGCGCGATCCACTCGTCCACCGGCACTTTCGCCAGCACGGCGGCGACTTCGCCGAAGCCTTCGGTGCGCGCGGCGAGGAACTCCGCGTCGGCACCACCCCGCTCCAGCAGCAGGGCCAGGATCGCGCCCAGCAGGTAGGCGTCGGTGCCCGGGCGCAGCGGCAGGTGCAGGTCGGCGATCTCCGCCGTTTCGGTGCGCCGGGGATCGATGACGAGCATCTTGCGCGAGGGGTCGTTCTTGATCGTGTTGAGCGCGTGCCGCGCGTTGCTGAACCCGTGGGCCTGCCAGGGGTTGCAGCCGAGCACGACCAGCAGGTCGCAGTGTTCGACGTCCTCGGCGGTGTGCACGGACGTCGAGCCGAACATTTGCCCGTTGACCCAGAAGTCGCCGGTCTTCTCCTGCGAGAGCGCGTTGAAGTGCCGGGTCGAGTTCATCCACTTCAGCAGCGACGCGCCGTACGCACCGCCGGAGTGGTTGCCCTGGCCGCCTCCGCCGACGTAGGCGAAGGAGCCGGGACGTCCGGCCGCGGTGTCGGCGGCACGGACCTCGTGCAGCTTCGCGGCGATCTCGGTGAGCGCGGTCTCCCAGTCGATCGGCTCGTGCGTGCCGTCGGGACGCCGGCGCAGCGGGGTGGTCAGGCGGTCTTCGTGGTCGCCGTACCAGGTCAGGCGCTGGGCTTTCTGGCAGAGGTACCCGGCCGAGCGCGGGTGCTCCTTGTCGCCGCGGACGCGGGTGATCTTCCGGCCGTCGAGCTGCACCTCCAGCCCGCAGTTGAGGTAGCAGAGGCTGCACGCGGTGCGGTGCCAGTCGGCCATGGCGTTCCCCTTCAGAGCAGGTCCAGCGCGCGCCCCAAGGTGGTGAGCCGCGCTTCGAGCGTTTCGCCGGCCGGGTACAGCCGGACGGTGTCGATTCCGGTGTCGCGCCAGACGCGCAAGCGTTCGCGGACCATCTCTTCGGTGCCGATCAGCGTGGTGCCGAGCACCATCTCGTCGGTGACGAGCGCGGTGGCGCCGTCGCGGTCGCCCGCCTGCCAGCGTTCGCGGACCTCGGCGGCGACGTCCGCCCAGCCCTGGCGGCTGTAGGCGTTGTTGTAGAAGTTCGTGGTGGCCGAGCCCATCCCGCCGAGGCTGAAGGCCAGTTCCTTCTTGCGGCCGCCGACCATCGTGCGCAGCTCGTCCTCGTCGGCGGCGAAGGCGACTTCGGCGCCCTGGCAGACGTCGATGTCCGCCCGCGTGCGGCCCGACTTCGCGAGCCCGGCGTCGAGATGGGAGAAGTACGCGTCGGCGCCTTCGGGGACGAAGCTGGTGCCGAGCCAGCCGTCCGCGACCTCACCGGTGAGCTCGAGGAGCTTCGGCGAGAGCGTGGCCAGGTAGATCGGGATGTCCGGGTTCGGCTCGGCCGACAGCCGCATCGGACGCGCTTCGCCGGGCAGCGGGATCTCGAAAGCCTGGCCGGAGAAGGAGATCTTCTCCCCCGCGAACGCCCGGCGGATGATCTCGACGGTCTCGCGCATCCGGGTCAGCGGCTTGGCGAACGGCACGCCGTGCAGGCCCTCGATCACCTGCGGCCCGGACGCGCCGAGGCCGAGGGCGAACCGGCCGCCGGACAGGTCGGCGAGCGTCAGCGCGGCCTGCGCGATCGCGACCGGCGTGCGCGTGCCGAGCTGGATGATGCCGGAGCCGAGCCGGATCCGCTCGGTGCGGGCGGCGAGGTAACCGAGCGCGGACGGCGCGTCCGAG
The DNA here is from genome assembly GCF_043197175.1 of Amycolatopsis sp. NPDC049252. Classification (NCBI taxonomy): domain Bacteria; kingdom Bacillati; phylum Actinomycetota; class Actinomycetes; order Pseudonocardiales; family Pseudonocardiaceae; genus Amycolatopsis; species Amycolatopsis sp. NPDC049252. The sequence continues at coordinate 309,970 of NZ_JBICSQ010000003.1, read as the reverse complement.
CCCCACGCCTCGGCGACCCAGCAGACGTCGAGGCCGAGTTTTTCCGCCTCCAGCACGAAGTCCAGCGTCGTGCGCGTGTCCTTCGAGAACTCGACGGTCGTCGCGGTCTTCACGAGCCTTCGATCCGGTCCTTGATCGCGGCGAGGTTGCCGGTCATCGCGGCTTCGAACTCCCGCAGCCGGACGAAGACGATCTTCTGTTCCTTGTCGGGCATCCGGTCGATGGCGAACGACAGGCCGGACCGGCCCGGACCCATCTGCATCCACTGCGAGAGGCGGGTGCCGCCGCTGTCGGGTTCGAGGGTGAACCTCCAGACCGAGCTCGGCTCGGCGGGATCCTGCACCGCCCAGGCGAACACCCGCGGTTCCTCGCACTCGACGACGTACGAGGTCGTCTCCCACTCGCCGAACGCGTCGTGCTTGCTCTTGCCCACGAAGGTACGACCGACCTCGCACCATTCGACGGACTGGAGTTCGGCGCTCAGGGAGGGCATCAGCCCGATGTCGGAGACGACCGGCCAGACGACCTCCGGCGCGGCGTCGATCCAGGTCGAGACCTCCGCCGTCGGCTTGTCCGCGTACCGCGCGCCTGTCCACTCCATCGTGGTCGCCTCTCCCCTCGGTGAGCCTCTGACCACGATAGTTGCGTAGATAGACCTACCCTGTCAATCTCACTCCTGCCGCGCGAACCGCTCTTCGACGTCCGGGCGCTGCGCCAGCCGCGGCGGGAAACCGGGACCGCGGCGCATCCGGGTGTCGTCCGGCGTCATCGGCTGCGCGCATTCGGCGCAGACGATTTCGGCGTGCGTGTCGTGCCCGCAGGCCAGGTGGTGCACGGTGATCGGCGGCCCGGCCTCGCCCGCGAGCCACCGGTCGCCCCAGCGGGTCATCGCGAGCAGCACCGGGTAGAAGTCGCGGCCCTTTTCGGTGAGCACGTAGTCGTAGCGCACCGGCTCGGTCTGGTAGGCCACCTTCTCCAGCAGCCCTTCGTCGACCAGCCGCTTGAGCCGGTCGGCGAGGGTGTTGCGCGCGATGCCCAGCGCCTGCTGGAACTCGTCGAAGCGGCGGACGCCGTAAAAGGCGTCACGCAGCACCAGCGGGGTCCACCAGTCGCCCAGCAGATCCATGGTGCGCGCGATCGAGCACGGCCACTGCGCGAACGAGGTCCGTTTCATGGGGCCGAGGATACGCCGTTTCGACGAAGGACTCAGCAGGTCAGGGCGGCGCGTAGGACGTCGGGATCGCCGCCGGCGACCAGCTGGAGCAGCAGTCCGCGCAGCAGGGCCAGCGCCCGCGTGGCCCGGACCGCCGCCTCCGCGGACGGGACGCCGCGCTGGACGCCGGCCAGGACCGGGAGCCATTCCGCCAGCGACTGCTCGGCGAACCCGGCCCACGGCCCCGGCTCGCCCTCCAGCGAAAGCCCGTACGCGGTGAAGAACAGCTTCAACGCGCCACGTCGCTCCGGCACGCACGCCCAGTCCCACAGCTGCAGGACGACCTCGTCGAGCGACCGCGGCCGCCCGTCGGCGACCAGCCCGGCCACCAGGTCGAGCTGGGTCCGGCGGGCGCGGGCGAGGATCTCCGCGACCAGGCCGTCCTTCGAGCCGAACAGGTAGAGCAGCACGCGCGGGCTGGTCGCGGTGGCCTTGGCGAGTGGCCGCAGCGAGAGCGTGGCCAGGCCGTGTTCGACCACGTACGCGTAGGCCGCGTCCAGCAGCTCGGCCCGCCGGGGTGACCCGGGTTCGTCGATCACGGTCACTCCCTTGCGCCTGCCGCCCCGGACGGCGAGACTGAAACAGTCGTTTCAGTGGACTCTACCCGGAGGTGGGCCGATGCCCGAACTGACCGGCCGCACCGCGCTCGTCACCGGCTCGGCCCGCGGGCTGGGCCTCGAGATCGCCCGCGGCCTCGCTCGCGCCGGGGCGCACGTGTACGTCAACGGCCGCGACCCCGCCACCCTGGACACGGTCACGGAAGCCCTGCGCGCGGACGGGCTTTCCGCGACCGCGCTGCCCTTCGACGTCACCGACCGCGCCGCCGCCGAAGCGACGCTCGAAGCGCTGGACCCGGTGGTCGACGTCCTGGTCAACAACGTCGGCCACCGCGACCGGCGGGATTTCGCCGTCACGACGAGCGGCGACTTCCTGCGGCTGCTCGACACCGATCTCGTGTCCGCCTACACGCTGAGCCGCCTGGTCGCCGCGGACCTCGTCCGGAGCGGCCGTCCCGGGCGGATCGTCAACATCTCCTCGGTGCTCGGCCAGGTCGGCCGCGCCAACGACGTCGCCTACAGCACCGCCAAGGCCGGGCTGGAGGGCCTGACCCGGTCGCTGGCCGCGACCCTCGGGCGCGACGGCGTCACGGTGAACGCCGTCGCGCCCGGCACGTTCGCCACGGACGTCAACGCGGCGATGACCGAGGATCCCGAGTGGACCGCCTGGCTGGGACGGCGGACGGCCCTCGGCCGCTGGGGCCGGCCGGAGGAGATCGCGGGCGCGGTCGTCTTCCTCGCCGGCGAATCGGCGTCCTACGTCACCGGCCAGACGATCGCCGTGGACGGCGGGCTGACCACCACGTTCTAGGCCGGGATGTAGGCCAGGCCGTGGGCGTGGGGGATCTCGAGGGTGTCGAGAACCGCCGGCCGCGCCGGGTTCCCGACGTCGAGCACGGTCACCGTCGAGCCGAACACCGCCGCGACGTACACCCGGGTGCCGTCCGGCGACGACCGGATCGTGAGGGGGAAGGCGCCGACGTCCGCCTGCCCCACCAGCTCCACCGAGACCGGCGACGTCCCCGCCCACACCGAGAGGCGGCCGGCGCCGTCGAGCAGTTCCCCCACCAGCAGCAGGCCGGTCGCCGTCCAGTGCACCGGGACCACGGGAAACCCGGTCGGCAGGGTCCGGACGACCTCGGCGGTCCGGGTGTCGATCAGCCGTACCCCGGGCTGCGCGGCCGACCGGCCGTCGGCCTTCGGCGCGGCGACGGCCACGACCGAGCCGTCCGGAGCGGCCGCGATCCCCTCGCTCCCGGGCACGGCGACCTTGGCGACCAGCTCACCGGTCACCAGGTCGACCACGGAGACGAACGGCGCCTCCTTGTTGGCCGCGTAACCGTGGACGCCGTCGGGGTCCGTGACGAACCAGTGCGGTCCGGGCGCTTCGGTGTCGACGCGGCGGAGCACCTTCCGGGTGGCGGTGTCCAGGACGACGACACCACCCGGGCCCGCCGGGCCGGCTTCGACGCTGACGTAGAGCAGGCCGCGTCCGGCGTCGAGGGCCATCCCGTGCGGACCGTGCTCCGGCGCGATGTCGAGCACTTCGACGATCTCCCCGGCGCCCGGGTCGATCACGGTGACCTGGTGGTTGCGGCCGTCGTTCTCGTCGTAGTGGCCGTGGTGGTACGCGCTGGTGCAGTACAGCAGCCGGTGCGCGGGGTCGAAGCACAGCTCGTGCGGTTCGGCGGGCACCGGCAGCACCGTCTGGACGCGGTGGTCGACGGCGTCGAGCAGGGTGACGGTGGAGCCGCTCTGGTCGACCACCGCCAGCCGGTCGCCGGGACGCGGGTAGTCGGTCACGGGTTCTCCCTTCAGAGGTAGCTGCTTTCAGAGATAGCTGCCGAGGTCTTCGGCGAGGGTCGGGCCACTGGGTGTCCAGCCGAGCAGCGAACGGGTGGTGTCGCTCGCCGCGGCCATGTCGGCCCCGGCGAACTTGCTCAGCCAGCCGAAGTGCGCACCGGCCTGATCTTCCGGCACGGAAGCGGCGGGCACATCCAGCCCGCGGCCGATGGCTTCGGCGATTTCGCGCATCGGGATGCCGGTTTCGGCGGTGGCGTGCAGGACGGTGCCCGCCGGAAGCTGCTTCTCCAGCGCGAGCCGCACGACGGCGCCGGCGTCGTCGCGGTGGATCGCGGCCCAGCGGTTGGCGCCGTCGCCGACGTACCCCGCGAGACCCTTGGCGCGGGCGGTCGCGACCAGACCGGGCAGGAAGCCGTGGTCCCCCTCGCCGTGCACGGTCGGCGCGAACCGCACGACGACCGTGCCGACACCGCGGTCCGCGAACTCCAGCGCGAGGTTTTCGCTGCCGCCGCGCAGGGAGTCGAGGCCGTGGAACGGGGACCGGTCCTGCTCGGTGGCCACCCGGCCGGGGGCGAGGAACGCGAGCCCGGCCGCGACGGCGAACGGCCGTCGTGAGCCCGCGAGGGTTTCGCCGATGGCCCGCACCGCGTCCCGCTCGGCCCGGTTGCTCACCTCCGGGTGCGCGAAGTCGTGCTTGTTGGCGAGGTGGACGACGGCGTCGGCGCTGTCGGCCCCGGCTCGGATGCCGTCGAGGTCGTCGAGGTCGCCACGCCGCACTCCGGCGCCCTTCTTCTCGAGGATTTCGGCGGCGGCGTCCGAGCGGGCGAGCCCGGTGACCTCGTGCCCGGCGTCGAGCAGCTGGTCGACGACGGCCGAGCCGATCCACCCGGTGGCTCCGGTGACGAACACGTGCATGGTGTTGCTCCTTCTACTTGGTGGTCCGCGGCTTGCGGCCGCGGGCGAACAGGGACTCCAGGACGACAAGACCGCCGAGGACGAGCACGGTCACGCCGATCACCCGCAATCCGAGACTGGTGGCCGAAACGAACGCCGTGACGACGTCGTGCGCGCGGCCGGGGGCGATGGCCAGGGCTTGGGCCACGGTGTGCGCGGGGACGTCCGACGGCAGCGCGTCGGCGAACCGGCCGGTGAACACCGTGCCGATGACGGCGACCCCCAGCGCGCTGCCGAACTCGCGGGTGGTGGACTGCAGCCCGGTGCCGACCCCGGCCTGGGCCGGGGGCAGCGAACCCGCGATGACACCGGACAGCGTCGGCAGCGAGAGCGTCACGCCGACGCCGGTCACCACGAGCCACGCCGCGTACCCGGCGTACGGCGTCTGCGCGTCGGTCGTCGACAGGCCGAGCAGCCCGCCGCCGACGAAGGCGAACGCGAGGGCGATCGTGGCGTCGAGGCCGACGCGCCGGGTCAGGAGGCCGACGTGCCGGCCGCCGACGATGATCGGGACGGTCAGCGGAAGGATCCCGAGCCCGGTCCCCAGGACGCTGAACCCCTTGGCGTACTGCAGGAACGACGCGTTGACGTAGAACAGCGCGAACATCCCGAAGAAGATCGCCGTCATGCCGAGGCAGGCACTGCGCAAGCCCGCGATGCGGAACAGCCGCGGATCGAGCAGCGGGTGCTCGGAGCGCAGTTCGACGAGCACCCAGGCGGTGAAAAGCACCGCGGCGCAGGCGAACCCGCCGATCACGAGCGGGCTGCCCCAGCCCGCTTCCGGGCCTTGGACGATCCCGAGGAGCAGGGCGACCGACGCGCCGACGAGCAGCGCCGCGGCGAGCGGGTCGAGCCGGCGGTCGTGACGTGACGACACCGGCGCGACGCGTGCCACGAGCGCGGCGAGGCCCAGCGCAATCGGCACGGCGGCGACGAACAGCCACCGCCACGACCCGCCGGTCAGGACGGCACCGCCGCCGACGTTGCCGATCACCCCGCCGATGCCGGTCATCGACGCCCAGGTCGCGATGGTCGCGCCCCGGCGTTCGCCCGGGACGGCGTGCAGCAGCACGGCGAGCGTGTTGGGCAGCACGGCGGCGGCGCCGACCCCGGTGAGCGCCCGGCCGGCGAGCAGGACGACGACGTCCGGCGCGACCGCCGACACGAGCGCGCCCGCCGCGAACAGCGCCAGGCCGGCCAGCAGGACACCCTTGCGGCCGAAGCGATCGCCCGCGCCGCCGCCGGGGATCACCAGGCAGGCGAAGAAGATCACGTAGGTGTCGACGATCCAGACCAGCGCCGGCGCGGACGGGTGCAGCGCGCTCGCGGCGAGCATCGGGACGGCGAGGTTGATCGCGGCGACCATCCCGACGACGAGCACCACGCAGGCGCACATGACGGTGAGGAGGCCGCGGTGCGTGACGGCGGGGCCGCGGGTCGAGGTGGTTGTCATATGACTGACGGTAGGGAGCCCGGGACCAGTCGTGCCACGCAAGATTGACAATAACTCTTTGCGTACCATGCAACTGTGGCCGACCTACTGGACCTGAACCTGCTGCGCGTGTTCGACGCGCTGCTGCAGGAGAACAGCGTGACGGCCGCGGCCGAGCGGCTGCACCTCTCGATCCCGGCGACGAGCCGGGCGCTGGGCCGGCTGCGGCGGGCGATGGACGACCCGATCCTGGTGCGCGCGGGCCGTGGGATGGCGCCGACGCCGTTCGCGCTGCGGACCGCGCCGCGGGTGCGTTCCCTGCTCGACGAGGCGGCCGCGCTGGCCGGCGCCGGCCGCGAACTGCGTGTCGCCGAGCTGGAACGCACTTTCACGATCCGGATCAACGACGGCGTCGCGGCGACCCTGGCGACCGCGGCGGTGGCGGCCACGGCCGCGGTCGCGCCGGGTGTCGTCCTGCGGTTCGTCGCGGAAGGCACCGAAAGTTCCGAAGCCCTCCGCGACGGCTCGATCGACCTGGACATCGGCGCGGGCGACGCCCCGGCGCCGGACATCCGGACCGCCGGGCTCTACCGCGAACGGGTGGTGGGCATCGTCCGCGCCGGCAGCTCGCTGGGACGGCGGCCGACGCTCGCGCAGCTGTGCCGGCACCCGCACGTCTCGGCGTCGCGCCGGGGTCTCGCCCGCGGGCCGCTCGACGAAGTCCTCGAAGCCGAAGGCCTGCACCGGCACGTCGCCGCCGTCGTGCCCACGTCCGCGGTCGCCGCGCTGCTGGTGTCGTCGAGCGAGTACGTCGGGCTCGTCCCGCAGCGGCTCGCCGAGCAGTACGGCGAGGCCCTCGGCCTGCGCTGGTTCCCGATCCCCGCGCCGCTGCCGTCGGTCGAGGTGGTCCTGCGCTGGCACGCGCGCCTCGACGCCGACCCGGCGCAGCGCTGGCTGCGGGAGACGCTTCAGACGGCGCTCAGCTGATCAGGTGTCCCGTCGTGACGTCGACGTGGTCCGGGACCTCGTCGTGCTCGTCGCCGACCGAGAGCGTGCCCGCCGGTTCGACCAGGAGCACGCTCGCGCCGGCCTGCGAGGACGGCTTGTGGAACGTGCCCTTCGGGACGACGAAGACCTGGCCGCTCTTGAGCGTCACCACGCGTTCCGCCGGGTCGCGCAGGCCGATCTCGATCTCGCCGTCGAGCACGAGGAAGAACTCGTCGGTGTCCTCGTGGACGTGCCAGACGTGCTCGCCGGCGAACCGCGCGAGGCGGATGTCGTAGTCGTTGACGCGGGTGACGATCCGCGGGCTCCAGGCGGCGTCGAAGCTCGCCAGGACTTCGGTCAGGTCGATCGGGTTCATGCGCCGATCCTGCGCTTGGTGTTCCGCGCGGACGAGTGCTAGGAATCGCACATGCCGCAAGAATTCTCTCACCGGGTCGTGGCGATCGTGACGGCCGAGTCGAACCCGTTCGAGATGGGCGTGGCGACCGAGCTGTTCGGGCTGCGGCGGCCCGAGCTGGACCGGCCCTGGTACGACTTCACGCTCTGCGCCGCGACCCCGGACGTGCGGATGAACCTGGGCTTGTTCACGCTCACCGGGGTCGCCGGGCTCGAGGCCGCCGACACGGCGGACACGCTCATCGCCCCGGCCCGCCCGGACACCGGCGTGCCGACCGACCCGGCGATCATCGCGGCGATCCGCCGGGCCGCGGACCGCGGCGCCCGGCTGGTCAGTTTCTGCACCGGCGCGTTCGCCCTCGCCGAGGCGGGCGTCCTGGACGGCCGGCGCGCGACCACGCACTGGCAGTGGGCCGCGGAGTTCGCCGAGCGCTTCCCGGCGGTGCGCTGGGAGCCGGACGTCCTGTTCGTCGACGAGGGCGACGTCCTCACGGCGGCGGGCAGCGCGGCCTCGCTCGACCTCGGCCTCCACCTGATCCACCGCGACCACGGCGCGGAGGTCGTCAACGCGGTCAGCCGCCGCCTGGTCTTCACCGGCCACCGCGACGGCGGGCAGCGGCAGTTCATCACCCGGCCGGTGCCGGAGGTGCCGGACACCTCGCTGGCGCCGGTGCTGGCCTGGGCCCTGGCCCGTTTGGACCGCCCCCTGACGGTGGCCGACCTGGCGGTGCGCGCGGCGACCAGCCCGGCGACGCTGCACCGCCGGTTCCGCGCGGAGCTGGGGACAACGCCGCTGGCGTGGCTGACCACGGAGCGGGTGACGCTGGCCTGCCGCCTGATCGAGCGCGGCGAGCTGCGGCTGGACCGCGTGGCGGAGGCAAGCGGCTTCGGCACGGCGGCGAACCTGCGGCTGCAGCTGAGGCGGCACACCGGCCTGAGCCCGAGCGCCTACCGCCGCCGCTTCGGCCCGGCGGCATAGCAGGTTCAGGATCGAAACCCACCTGACTGGGGCGCCGCCGCGCAAGCCCAAGTTCGTGCACTACCGCCGCCGCTCCCACCGGGCCCTCATGAGTTGTAACGAGGGTTTCTGGCGGAGCTGCATTTGCCGACCTACGCCTCGTGCTGGTCGCAGCCCGTGCGGGAGAAAGCCGACCCGCCGCGCAGTGGCCATCACGCTGACCGCAGTGGCCAACACACCCGGTTTTGCCTGCGTGTTGGCCGTTGCGGTCGTTGTGTTGGCCGTTGCGGTCCGCAGGTGCCGACCTCGCCGCAACCAAGCCGCGGACCCCGGGCCAGTGGGTGACCAAGTATTGGTGCGCCCTAACCCGAATTACCACTCACCACGTCTTGGAGCGCCTTGGCCAGCGCGTCCTCTTGCAGCCGCGCCGGATAGGCCCGTGGGTCGGCCGCGGCCAGGACGTTGAGGCCCTCCACCAGCGCCACCAGGCTTTTTGTCGTCAGGTCCAGCCGTTCGTCCGTCCACTCCGGACGGCAGGCCGCGATCAAGCGCCGGACCCGGGCCAGGAACGAGTGGTTCGCCGCCCGGTGGCGTTCCGCGAGGTCGTCGTCGGCCAGGGCCGCGGCCAGGAAACCCACCCAGACGCGGGACTCCTCCTGGTGGCCCTGGGTGAGGTCCGCCGCGCAGCCGAGCACCGCCGTCAGGGCACCGGCCGGCGACGCCGCGGCGGCCTCGGCCGCGTCCGCGCGGATCGCCGTGCGCTCGTACAGCAGGTCGCGTGCGTGCAGCAGCAGGGCCTTCTTCGTCGGGAACGCGTGCAGCACCAGGCCCGTCGTGCAGCCCGCGCGCTCGGCGACCGCGCGCAGCGTCAGGCCCGGCAGCCCCGCTTCGGCGAGCACCTGCCACACCGCGTTCGACAGCAGCTCCCGCTGCGCCCCCACGTCACGCTGCCTCGGCACCCGGAACCTCCTTTCCCGGTAGCGTAACAGGTGCTACGGTAACGCTTGTTACGAAACGGAGGTGCACCCCATGGCCAACCTCGGCATCAGCACGATCACCGCCGTGAGCTGGGACGATCCCGACGCGGTCCGGCTACGCGAAGCCCAGCGCGTCGAACTTGACGCTCGCTACGGCACCGACGACCACGAGCCCGGCGCGCTCCCGACCGCCGAGACCATGGCCGTGTTCCTCGTCGCGCGCGACGGCGACGGTACCGCCGTCGGCTGCGGTGGGCTCCGGCCGCTCGGACCGGACTCCGCCGAGATCAAGCGGATGTACGTCGACCCGTCCGCTCGCGGCACCGGCGTCGCGACCGCCCTGCTGCGCGCGCTCGAAGACCACGCGCGGGAACTCGGGATTCCGCGGCTGCTGCTGGAAACCGGCACCGGCCAGCCGGACGCGATGCGGTTCTACCAGCGCGAAGGCTACGAACCGATCGAGGCCTACGGGCCTTACCGCGGCGAGCCGATTTCGCGCTGCTTCGCCCGGGATCTCTGACCGCAATCGGATTTCCGATGGCACCGCGAGGCTGAGCTATTGGCCCGCGAGCACGCACCGGGTTTACCGTCGAGGGCACGGCGAGCCCAGGGTCGGGCCGCCGCTCCCGAACCAGACGGAGTTTCCCTTGCGCATCAAGCATATCGGCGTCGCGCTGGCCGCGGCCGCCCTCTTCACCCTGCCAGCGCACACCGCCGATGCGGCACCCAGGATCGTGCCCCTCGACCAGCAACCCGAGAACATCACCCTCGAACCCGACGGCGCCGCGGACCTGACCTTCGCCTACACCGGCGAGATCGGCCGGGTCGCTCGCGACGGCCAGGTCACCACCGTCGGACGGATCCCGGTACCCGACGACGGCGACGTGCCGGTCGTCCACAAGAGACTGTTCCTCGGCGGCATCGTCCGCGCCCCCGGTGGCGACCTGTACGTCGCCGTCTCGACCGGCACCGCGGCCACCGGCCTCTACCGGGTCAGGGCCGGGGCGCCGCCGGTGCAGGTGGCGAAACTGCCGCCGTCCGGCTTCCAGAACGGCGTCGCGCGCGACCCGGCGACCGGCGACATCTACGTGGCCGACTCGTTCGGCGCCACGGTCTGGCGGGTCTCACGAGGCCACGTCACCGCCTGGGCCACCGGCGAGCTGCTCGCCCCGGTGAGCGGCTTCGGCGCCAACGGCGTCAAGGTCCACGACGGCGCGCTCTGGGTGTCCAACCTGGACCGCGGCACGCTGGTCCGCTTCCCCCTGCACGGCGGCCCCGGCCGGGTCGTGACGTCGGGTCTCGGCCCGGTCGACGACTTCGCCTTCCACGGCGACACCGTCGTCGCGGCCATCAACCAGGAGAACCGGGTCGTGACGATCGGCCGCGACGGCGTCAGGACCATTCTGTCCACTGAGGACGGTCTGGCCAACCCGACCGCGGTCGCCGTCCGTGACGAGACGCTGTTCGTCACGGACGGCGCCTACTTCGGCGGTTCGCCGAACCTGCTTCAGGCGACGCTCGCGGCGAACACGTGCACCGCCGGGTTCGACGGCAGCGTCACCGCCACGACCTCCTTGCCCGCGGTCAGCGGGACGGAGTTCGCGAACACCCGGTACGGCGTGGTCGGGTAGGCCGCGCCGGTGTGGGTGTTCTTGCCCAGGACGGTCGCGACGGTCGTCGCGCCGTACTGGGCGGGGTCGGCGCAGCACCAGTTCGGGAACCCGAGATCGGCCTGGCTGGTGCTGCCGTCGGCGTACTGGACGACGACCGTGCCCTTCGCGGTCCCGGTGCCCGTGCCGGCCAGCACCAGCTTCGAGCCGGTTCCCTTCACCGCCACCGTCTGACCGGCCGCGACGACGTTGTCCGGCTTTTCGCCGAGAGCGTCGGGCCAGGTCAGCGACGCACCGAGAGCCGAGAACGCCGCTCCCGGCTTGAGACCGGCCTCGGCGAGGCCCTCGGCCCGGAAGCTGCTGCCCCCGCCGTCGAGATCGCCGGCCGTCAGGTGGCCCGCGTCGGTGACACCGACGTTCGACGCGGCCGCCGCCAGCGACGCGTACGGCACCGTCACGGTCGACGAGTCCACGGCCTGGTGCGTGTCCAGCCGAGCGCGGTAGGACGTGGACGCGGTGACCTGGTAGTCCGCCGGCTTCAGCCCGGCGTCGGGGGTCAGCGTCACCGGCACCTGCACCGTCTGCCCCGGCCGGACGAGCTTCGGCAACGCCGGGACGTCCGCCCGGAACCCGTTGCCCCGCACCGACAACGCGACGTCCCGGACCGGCAGCGGCGTGCCGTTGGTGAAGCTCACCGTCGCCGCGGTGGCCTGGCCCGGCGCGGCCAGCGACGGCACGGTCAGCGTCGTCGTGCCGTTGTCGTCCTCGGGGAAGAACCCGCCGACCGCACTCGCCCCGAAAAGGCGGACGTCCTGACGGTCACCGGCCCCGACCTGTCCGGTCTTCACCCGCACGACACCGTGCGCGGCCGGGTCGTACCACCAGCCCGACGCCGCCTTGTCCAGCTCGGCCTTGCTGCCGTACTGGCGCAGGACCCCGGTGCCCGCCTGGACGAGCGCCGGCTTCGTTCCCGTGTGGACGGACAGCTGGTAGTTCCGCGCGGCCGGCTTGCCCGGGTACGTCCCGGCGCTCGCGCCGATCCCGACGGTCACCGTGCCCGGCCCGGACGGGGGCGCGTCCACGGTGAACGTCTGCTTCGCCTGCTCCCCGCGCTGGTAGCCACGGGTGACGCCGTCGTCTTCGGTGAGCGTGAAGCTGCCCTTGGCCTGCGGGTAGACGTCCAGGTCGAGGTCACCCTTGTCCCGCGTCTGCCACGACTTCGTGCCGTCGGCCCACATCGGCACCACCGCGCCGGCCCGGACGAACAGCGGGAGCGTGTCGAGCGGCGCGTCGTAGCCGTCGATGGTGGCCGGGCCGGTGTAGGTCTTGCCGCTCCAGTAGTCCACCCAGGTGCCCTTGGGCAGGTAGATGCCGTTGCGCACGTTCGACTTCTCGTACACGGGCGCGACGAGGAAGTCCGTGCCGGAGAGGAACTCGTACTTCGCTTTGTCCGTCCAGACGTTCGGATCGTTCGGGTACTCGAGCGCGAGCGGCCGCACCTGGCCGACGCCGGTCTGGTGCGCCTGCGCCGAGTAGCTGTAGGTGTAGGGCAGCAGGCGCTCCTTGAGCATGAGGTACTTGCGGTTGATGGAGGTGTACGGTTCGCCCTGCTGCCACGGCTGCTTGTCCGCCGACGCCCAGCCGTCCATCGTCATCGCCGTCGGCAGGAACGCCTTCCACTGCAGGTCGCGGACGTAGGTCTGCGGGCTGCCGCCGAAGATGCCGTCGATGTCGCCGGTGTTGTACGCGATGCCGGACGTCGTCGCGCCCGCGTACGTCGGGATCTGCCACTTGATGTAGTCGTAGGAGCCGGACTGGTCGCCGCTCCACAGCACGCCGCAGCGCTGGGCGCCGGCCCAGCTCACCGGCTGCCAGACGAACCCGCGCGCGTCACTGTTGTCCTCGATGCCCTTGTAGGCGGTGTCGCAGGCGTCGAGCGCGAACTGGTAGCCCGGGCCGACCCAGGCGACGTCCAGCTTGCGCACCCGCACCCCGGCCTTGACCTCTTCGGCCTGGTTGGGGACGCCGTTCTCGGTCCAGAGCCCGAGCTGCATGTTGTCCTTGCGCAGGCCCTCACCGGTCTGCTGCAGGTTCTCGTAACCACAGCCGTAGCCGTCGTTGACCAGCATCCAGCCGTTCGGCATGTTGTTCGCGGCGTAGCCGTCCGCCACCTTCACGGCGTCGAGCGTGTGCCGCTCGCCGCGGTTGGCGTTGTGCAGGTAGCAGTCCGAATCGCCGGTTTCCAGGCCGTAGATCGGCGGCATGAACGGCTTGCCCACCAGGTCGGTGTACCCGCCGATGACGTCCTTGAGGGTGCTCCCGACGACGTAGGTGGCGTCGAACCGGCGCTCGTCGTGCGTGGTCTCGACCGGGTCGGTGAACGAGTAGCTGCCCGGCGCGAAGGTGTTCCGCAGGACGCCGTACCCGGCGGTCGAGGCGTAGAACGGCTGCGAGTTGGGCGCGCCGCCGTCGTTCCAGTTGTCGTCGGCGAAGATCTTGATCGTCTGGTCGCGGTGGCTGTAGCGGCCGTTCTGCTCACCGCCGCCGACGAACTGCTCCGACCCGGTCCGGGTCAGGCTCTGCGTGGTCGTCGAGCCGGTCCACGACAGCGGCGCGGACTCCGCCCAGAGCTGCTTGCGGTCCGCGCCGTCGTAGAGGGCGAACTTCAGCGGGTACTTGTACGCCCGCAATGTCGCTTTCGGGGTGGAGATGGCCCAGTAGGCGCCCTTGTCGACGCGCTTCGGCGTGGCCGGCGGTGTGTTCTTCGGAAGGACGATCCTGCTGCCGGCCGGGTCGGTGAACGACCCGTCGGGGGCGAGCCAGACCCGGACGGCGCCGTCGGCCGGGAAGCTCACGCGCACCGCCGCGCTCCCCGACGCCAGCGTCACCGTGGCGCCGTCGACGGAGATCCCGGTCAGGTCGCCGAGCCGCCCGGAGGGCGCCGCGGACGGGTCGGCGTACGCCGTGGCGGGCGAGAGCCCGAGGACGGCGACTGTCGCCAGACACCAGAGCGACTGCGCAACTCTGTTCATTACTGACACCTTTCGCGCATCAACACGCATGTTGGCCTCTGTATAGCGCACGATTTGCGCAAAGTCACCCGCTGAACCGGTTCCGAGAGCCGCACTCCCGACTTCCGTCGGTGTGGTCACAAAGAGTACTTGAACGGCGTCTTAGAGCTCACCCTATCTGCAATTTGCAGATCGCATATCTCCGTCCACTCAGGACGATTACGCGCGTCGTTTCCCGTTGCCACACTTCAGGTTCCGATACACCTTCTTCGATGTGCAGCAGCACGTGCATCCGCACGACGCCGGTGCACGCAAGTTGTCAGCAAGTCGTGAAGTGCTTGCTGTGAAACACTTTCCGCTGTACGTTGACAACCCATCGAAGGCTGGGGATCGGCCATCGGGGCTCGTGCTGCTCGACGGGATCGGGGAGGTGACCGGCGAGAGAGCGCTTACCGGCGGTCGGGTCGCCGCCGGGTGCAGGAGGGATGTCATGCCGTGGTTCAACCAGGACAAGCAGTGTCCGACCGAGTGACAGAACCGTACTTGGTGGCACAGGACGCGATCGCCGAGGAGCTGTTGCGCGGCAAGTGGTGCGTGTACCTGCACGAATGGCTCGGCGACGACGGCGATCTGCCGACGTGGCAGGCCGAGGTGGCCGCGCGGGCGTCACGCTCCGGAGTCGACGTGTGTTTCGTCGAGATTCCGCGCAAGGACATGACGCTGGTCGCGAACGTGCGCGCGCTGCCGTCCTTCGAGCAGGTCACCGAGTCGGTGGCCGCGCTGGAGGACTACCGCAGCCGTGTCGACCGACAACGTTGGCACGGCGCCGCCGTACGCCGGTTACCACCACCTGAGTGACGACTGTCGGCCGACAACGTTGACACGTCGGGCTACCCGGCCGCCTCACGCTGCTGAGCGGCCAGGAAGTGCGCCGTCTTCGCCGTCGCCTCGTACAACGACCGGTAGTGCTCGTAGAACTCTTGGTACCGAGTGACATTCGCCGGGTCCGGTGTCACCGTTGTCACGACCGGGTTGGCACGGGCCGAATCGATCCCGCCGCCCGTGGCCTCCGCCGCCAGGAGCGCGTCCCCGAGGCAAGCACCGATCGTCTCGGCCGGGAGCTGCTGCGGCAGGCCGGTGACGTCGGAGACGATGCGCGTCCACAGCCCGCCCTGGGTGCCACCGCCGACCGCGACCAGCCGCCCGGCCGCGCCACCCGCGGCGGCCATCGCCTCCAGGTTGTGCCGCACCCCGTACGCGATGCCCTCGAGCGCCGCGCGGTAGATCTCGGCGCGGCCGTGCGTCGTCGTCAGCCCGGCGAGCACCCCCCGCGCGTCCGGGTCGAACAGCGGCGTCCGCTCTCCCGCGAAGTACGGCAGCAGCAGGAGCCCGCGGCTGCCCGCCGGGACCTCCGCGGCCTCGGCGACCAGTTCCGCGTAGCCGCCGCCCACCAACCGGCGCAGCCACTCGGTGACCGCGCCGGACGTCGCCATGCCCGCGGCCAGCGTGAAACTGCCCGGGACGACGCCGCGGGTGCCCCACAGGCCGGGGTGCGGGCGCGGTTCGGTGAGCACCTGGACGAGGAACATCGTGCTGCCGTACATGACCATCACGTCACCCGGCTCGCGGACGCCGGCGCTGGCGGCCTCCGCCCAGGCGTCGACCGTCCCGGCGGTGACCGGCAGGCCACGAGGCAGCCCGGTCCGCGACGCCGCGGCCTCGGTGACCTCACCCGCGATCTCGGTCGGCCACAGGAGATCCGGCAGCGCGAGCCCGGGCGCGACGCGCTCGGCCCAGTCCTTCGCCCACTCGCCGGCCGCGAGGTCGTACAGCGGCGTGCACTGGCTGGCCGAGTGGTGGTCCAGGACGTACCGGCCGGTGAGCCGGTGCACCAGGAACGAGCTCGCCATCAGGAGTTTCTTCGTGCGCGCGTAGACGTCCGGCTCGTGCCGGGCCAGCCAGCGCACCTTCGGGCCGACGGCCTGGCTGGTCAGCGGCGAACCGCAGCGCGCCAGGATCTCGTCGGCGCCGAATTCTTCTTTCAGCGAAGCGATTTCGGCGCCCGCCCGGGTGTCGACGCCGTAGAGGATCGCCGGGCGCAGCGGGTCGCCGTGCTCGTCGGCGGGCAGCAGGCACGGGCCGATGCCGCTGACCCCGATTCCGGCGAGAGCGCGGCCGTCGGCGGCGCGCAGCAGGTCCGCGACGATGGCGGCGAAGTCGGCCCACCAGACCGTTTCGGCGTCGTGCTCCACCCAGCCGGGCCGCGGGGTCGAGACGCCGTGCTCACGGACGGACCGGGCCAGCACCACGCCGTCGGCGTCCACCAGCACGCCTTTCGAGCCGGCCGTGCCGATGTCCACCCCCAGCAGCAGCCCCGTCATCCGCCCCTCCGCAGGACCACTTGTGCCGGAAATCGATTACCACCAAGCTATGGTGTGCCAGGAGCACTGTCAAACCCAGCTGAACGAGGACGCGCGTGGCGACGATCTCCGACGTGGCGGCCCTGGCCGGCGTCTCCACCGCGACCGTTTCCCGTGCGCTCAACGGCAAGTCCACTGTGGACCCGGCGCTGGCCGAGCGGGTGGCCAGGGCCGTGGCGGAGCTCGGGTACACGCCGAACGGGCTGGCGCGCAGCCTGCGCCGCCGCGAGACGGCCGTGCTGGCGCTGATCATCTCCGACGTCGAAAACCCGTTCTTCACGGCGATCGCGCGCGGCGTCGAGGACACCGCGCAGGCCGCCGGGTTCTCGGTGATGCTGTGCAACTCCGACGAGAACACCGCGAAGGAGCGCCGGTACGTCGAGGTCGCGGCGCGGGAACGGCGGGCGGGTGTGATCATGTCGCCGACCACTGGCGAAAGCGACGTCGGCCCCCTGCTCGCCCAGGGCACGCCGATCGTGACGGTCGACCGGCGCCTCGGCTCGGCGGACTGCGACGCCGTGCTCGTCGACTCCCGCGTCGCAGCTCGCGACGCCGTGCGGCACCTGATCGACGGCGGTTACCAACGGATCGCCTGCATCGCGGGCCCGCCCGGCATCACGACCGCGGACGACCGCCTCGACGGCTACCGTGACGCCCTGCGCGAGGCGGGCCGGGAATACTCCGCGGAGCTGGTGCGCCGCTGCGAATTCCGCGAAACCGGCGGATACGAAGCGGCAAAACAGCTTCTGACAGCGGCGGACGCGTTCCTGGTGTCCAGCAGCACGATGTCGGTCGGCGCGCTGCAGGCGATGGCCGAGCTGGGCCGGAGTTCCGGGCACGACGTCGGCATCGTCTCGTTCGACGACGCCCCGTGGGCGACGCTGATTTCGCCGGCCCTGACGGTGGTGGCCCAGCCGGCGCACGCGATGGGCCAGCTCGCGGCGCGGCTCCTGCTGGACCGCATCGGCACCGGCCGCACCCACCCGACAACCACGACGACGCTGGCGGCGCAGCTCATCGTCCGAGGCAGCTCGACCCGCTGACCCCCGAGACGGCCCAGGTTGTGTCCCACTCGCCGAACCTGGGTTCCTTCCCAGCGCCCGCCGATGCCCCGGCCCGGTCCCCTCGGCCGCTTCGGGCCCACCCACACGCACCCAATGTGGCATTCGGTGCACCCAACGCACCAACCGTCACATTCACTCCCGGCAGCTTCCTCCCCCACCGCCCGCCGGCGCCCCTCGGCCACTTCGAGCCCACCCACAACGCACCCAACGTGGCATTGGGTGCATCCAACGCACCCAACGCCGCATTGACTCCCGGCAGATCCCTTCCCCCGCCGGCGCCCGCCGCAACTCCCTCGACTGCTTCAAACCCACCACAACGCACCCAAAGTGGCATTGAGTGCATCCAACGCACCCAACGCCGCATTGACTCCCGGCAGATCCCTTCCCCCGCCGGCGCCCGTCACAACTCCCTCGACTGCTTCAAACCCACCACAACGCACCCAAAGTGGCATTCGGTGCGCCCGACGCACCCAACGCCACATTGACTCCCGGCAGGCTCCTCCCCACCGCCCGCCGACGCCCACCCCCCACTCCCCGGCCACTTCAAGCCCGTTCACAACGCACCCAATGTGGCATTGGGTGCATCCACCGCACCCAACGCCACATTGGGTGCGTCGAGCGAGGCCGAGCACCCGCCGAGCGCCGAGGTTGACTTCGACCTTTCTTGAGCTTTTACCGTCGATCCCCATGAGTGATCTCCACGAGCGGACCGCGCTGCCGCCGATCCCCCGGGCCGTCTGGGTCGCCTCCGGTGTCATGGCGCTCGGTGGTTTCCTCGGCACCATGGACGGCTCGATCGTCGCCGTGGGGCTGGAGTCGCTGCGGCTGAGCCTGGGGGGTCGGGCTCGTCGAGATCCAGTGGGTCGCCACCGCCTACCTGCTCGGCCTCTCCGCCGCCCTCCCGCTGACCCCGTGGCTCGTCCGGAGGTTCGGCGCGGGACGGCTGTGGCTCGGCGCCCTCGCCGCGTTCCTGCTGACGTCGGCGGCGTGCGCGCTCGCTCCCGACGCGGCCACGCTGATCGGGGTGCGTGCGGTGCAGGGCATGGCCGCCGGTGTCATGGTCACGGCCGGGCAGACCGTGATCGGGCTGGCCGTCGGGCCGGAACGGCTCGGGCGGACCATGGGCACGCTGGGTCTGGTGGTCGGGCTCGCGCCGGTCGTCGGGCCGAGCGTCGGTGGCTTCCTGCTCGCGCACTTCTCGTGGCCGGTGCTGTTCTGGCTGAACCTGCCCATCGGGCTGGTCGCGTTCGGGCTGGCGCTGCGGTTCGTGCCGCTCGGCGACCGGCGGCAGCCGCCGCCGATGGACTGGCCCGGGCTGATCCTGGTGTCGCTCGGCCTGCCGCTGGTCGTCTACGCGCTCACCGAACTCGGCGCGCCCGGGTCCGCCGGCCCGCTGAACGTCGTGCCGGCGGTGACCGGCGCCGTCGCGCTCGCGGGGGTCACGTGGTGGTCGCTGCGCGCGCCGCACCCGGTGCTGCGGCTGAGGCTGGCTTCGCGGCCGGTCATGGGCGCCGCGCTGGCGTCGGTGCTGCTCGCGGGCGCCGGGATGTTCGGCGCGGTCCTGCTGCTACCCCTGTGGTTCCAGGTCCGCCTCGGCGCCGGCCCGGCCGAGGCCGGCGTGCTGCTCGCGCCGATGGGCTTGGCCACCACCGTCTTCGTGCTGGCGCCCGGGCGGCTGACCGACCGCTACGGCGGCGGCACGGTCTCGCTTACCGGTGAGCACGGTGCCGATGCCCTGGCTCGGCCCGGAGACGCCGATGTGGCCGATCCAGGCGTTGCTGCTGATCCGCGGCGCCGGGCCGGGCCGTCGATCAGGCCGGCGCCGACGGCGGCGTACGCGTCGGTCGGCGTGAGGGAGCTGGGCCACCCGACGGCGCTGGTGAACCTCGTGCTGCGCGTGGGCGGCGCGCTGTGCGTGATCGTCTTGTCCCGTGGCCTCACGATCAATCCGGCGACCGGCTTCGGCTCGGTGTCCTGGGCGCGCTCTGCGTGCTCGGCACCTTCGCCACGGCCTGGCTCCGGCACGCGGAACGATCGTCCACAGTGGACGCCGCGACGTGACCCACCTGCGAACCTGGCGCGAACAGCCGATTGGTGCTTTCCTGGAGCCGATCAACCACTGTCGGTAACGGAAGGCTGGTTATGCTGGGGGTAGGAAAGCGACTGCTGACCGCTGCTGCGGTCACAGCGGTTACCGGAAGTCTGCTGGCCGCGGCGCCGGCTTCCGCCGCGACAGCGGGAACGATCGACTGGCAGCCGTGCGCCGACGCGCCCGGTGTCGACTGCGGCACGGTCACCGTGCCGATCGACTACGGCCACCCGGACAGGGGCACCACGAACGTCGCGCTCGCCCGGCGGAAGGCCACCGATCCGCAGGCCCGCATCGGGGCGGTCCTGATGGACCCGGGCGGCCCCGGCGGCTCGGGCACGGGCGAGGTCAAGGCCGGCTGGTCGCTCTCGGCCGACGTCACGAAGCGGTTCGACACCGTGGGCTTCGACCCGCGCGGCGTCGGCGGCAGCACGCAGATCAAGTGCGGCCTCGACGAGGTCATCGCCGACCACCCGGTGGTGCCGGCGAACCAGGCCGAGTTCGAGCAGCTCGCGCAGTACAACCGGAAGGTCGGCGAGAGCTGCTCCCGGCTCACCGGGCCGCTGGCGAGCTTCGCCGACACCAAGACGGTCGCGCGGGACATGGACGCGATCCGCGCCGCGCTCGGTGAGAAGAAGCTGACCTACTACGGCGTTTCGTACGGCACGCTGATGGGCCAGCAGTACGCCGAGCTGTTCCCGGACAAGGTCCGCGCGCTCGTGCTGGACAGCAACATGGACCACTCGCAGCAGGGCGCGTGGGACTTCCTGCTCAGCGAAACCAAGTCCGTGCAGGCGGAGTTCGGCGAGTTCGCCGCGTGGTGCGGCCGGACGCCGTCCTGCGCGTTGCACGGCCAGGACGTCTCGAAGGTGACGCGAGCCCTGCAGGACAAGGCCGCGCGCGGGGAGCTGAAGGAACCGCAGAGCGGCGAGGTGATCACGCCGCTGACGCTCGCGGGGTTCTTCCAGGGCTCCTTCTACGGCCCGGACTGGAACCGGCTCGCGACGGAGCTGAAGCTGCTGTCGGACGGCACGCCGTCGGCCGCGTCGGCGAAGCTGCGGGACGAAACGCCGGTCAACACCGTGTTCCAGAGCGTGTTCTGCGACGACTGGCGCCTGCCGGTGCACAACTACGCCGAGCTCGAAACCTACCGCCGCGCGGTGGCGGCGTTCGCCCCGGACGTGAAGGTCAACTCGCTGGGCTGGCAGGCGGTGACCGGCTGCATCGGCTGGCCGGAGAAGGCGAGCAACCCGCAGCACCCGCTGCAGGTGCACGGCGCGCCGCCGCTGCTGGTGCTGAGCAGCAAGTTCGACCCGGCGACGCCGTACGCGTGGTCGCAGACCGTGGCCCGGCAGAGCGGCAACACGCTGCTCACCTACGACGGCTGGGGTCACGGCGCCTACTTCAAGAAGAGCGACTGCGTCACCAAGGCGACCGACGACTACCTGATCACCGGCAAGCTCCCCGCCCGGGGCACGCACTGCGCCGCGGTGGAGCCGGACGCGCCCCAGGCCCGGATCGCCGGGCCGAAGCCGCCGACGGCGATCGGCTTCTGACGCTTCCGCTGCGGGGCCGGAACCGGCACAATCGGTTCCGGCCTCGCAGCGTCGCGGGGAAAGGAGACCGTCATGCGGTTCAGGACTTTCCTCGCGAGTACGGCGATAGCGGTCACGCTGACCGGGCTGGCCACGGCGCCCGCGGACGCGGGCGGCCGGAGTTATCTCGCCCTCGGTGACTCCGTGGCGTTCGGCTACCGGCCGGGCGCGGTGACACCGGTTTCGGACTACCTGAACGCGGCGAACTTCCGCGGCTACGCGGAGAACTACGCGTCCCTGCGCGGCCTGCGGCTCGCGAACGCGTCGTGCCCCGGCGAAACGACCGGGAGTTTCCTGAAGGCCGGCGCGCAGAGCAACGGCTGCGAGAACTCCGTCGGCTCCCCGGTCGGCTACCGGACGACGTTCCCGCTGCACGTCACGTACGCGGGCACGCAACTCGACTACGCCACGCGGTACCTGCGCACGCACCAGGACACCAAGCTGGTGACGCTGAACATCGGCGCCAACGACATGTTCGTCTGCCAGGCGACGACCCCGGACCGGTGCACCGGCACGGACTCCAGGCGGCGCTGAACCAGGTGAGCCGCAACGTCGCGGCGATCCTCGGTGCGGTCCGCGCCCACTACCGCGGCGACGTGGTGCTCGTGTCGTACTACTCGCTGGACTACCGCGACCCCGCGCAGGTCAAGCAGGTGCAGGCGATCAACGCGGCGCTGACTCAGGTGACCCGCCGCTACCACGGAAAGATCGCCGACGGCTTCACGGCGTTCCGCCTGGCTTCCCTCCGCACAGGCGGCGACCCGTGCGCGGCGGGCCTGCTGATCAAGCTGCCGGCCGGCGGATGTGACGTCCACCCGACGGCGGCCGGACACCGGGTCCTGACGGCGGCTCTCGCCTTGGCGCGCTAGACGGCCTGCACCTCGACGCCGGCCGCCTCGAACGCGCGCACGATCTCCGGATCGGCGTCGGTGTCCGTCACCAGCGCGTGCACCTGCGTCGTCTCGCAAATACGCGCGAACGCCCGGCGGCCCAGCTTCGAACCGTCCGCCACCGCCACCACGCGCTCGGCGCGCTCCACCATCAGGCGGTTGATGCTCGCCTCGCCCTCGTGGTGGGCGAACGCGCCCGCCTCCGGGTCGAACGCGTCGACGCCCAGGAACAGCAGGTCGATCGTCAGCTCGCTGAGCACCCGCGTGGCCAGCGGCCCGCTGAGCTCGAACGACTGCGGCCGGGCCACCCCGCCCGTCACCACGATCTTGACGTTCGGGCGGACCGCCAGCTCGTGCGCGATGTTCAGCGCGTTCGTCACCACCGTGATGCCCGGCGCGTCCCCGCGGCCGGACAGGTCGGAGCGCATCGTCAGGGCCCGCGCGACGCCGGCCGTCGTCGTGCCGCCGTTGAGGCCGACCACCATGCCCTTCGCGGCGAACGCGGCCGCGGCGGCGCTGATCCGCTGTTTCTCCGGGACGTGCCGGGCGGTCTTGTAGCGCAGCGGCAGGTCGTAGGCGAGGTCGTTCGCGACCGCGCCACCTCGCGTGCGCGTGAGCAGCTGCTGCTCCGCCAAGTGGTCGAGGTCGCGGCGGATCGTGGCCGCAGAGACGTTCAGCTCCTCGGCCACGTCCTCGACGTCGATCTTTTCCCGCTGTCCCAGCATGTCCAGCAGGGTGCTCAGCCGTTCGTGCCGGGCCATCGGCGGTCCTCCCTAGGTTCCTGTGCACAAAGAGGTGCGCTGTTGACCACCGTTTCGAGCATTATGCTGCACAATCACCGGTGCTCGTGCGCGGCACGCCGCTCGACTCACTTCATCCGGAAGTCATAACGCCCCGGCAGCGGGTCGGCCGACAGCGCCGCCCAGGTGTCGGACAACGACGTCTCGCCCTCGCGGATGTTCGCCACCTCGAATCCGGCGTCGAAGATCGCACGTGCCCCTTCGGCGTCACCCGCCGCGAGCCGGGCCTGCGCGGCCAGCAGTGCCAGCCGTCCCGTCGGTTCAGTTGGCAACTCCGGCGTGCGTCCGGCCGCGAGCTGCGCCGTAACCGCCTCCACCTGCAGCGATTCCACGTCAGGAGCCAGTTTCACCGCCCGCTCGTACAGCTGCGCCGCCTCCACCGGGTCGTCCGCCACCACCGCGAGACACCGCAACGCCCAGGCGTTCTCGGCCGCCGCCACCGAAGACGTCCACGCCTCGCGGGCCGCGTCGTGACGTCCGGCCGCCCAGCGCGCCACACCCCGGTGGTACCAGGTCAGCCAGTTGTCCGGCGTGTGCTCCAGCAGGTCGGTCCAGTAGCGGTTGACCAGCGTCGACGGCGGCACGGCGGCCGGGTCCCCGTCCGGCGGGGTGCCGTCCAGCAAGGACAGCCACGGCTCCTGCTCCGGCCCGAGCGACTCCTCGGGAAACGGCGTGCCCGGCAGGCACGTCGGCATCCGGCGGGCCTCCAGCGCCCCCCAGCCGGACCCCGTAGCCAGCAGCGACTCCGGCTCGACGTCAAGGATCTTCCGCCACTCGCCGTGGTATCCGGCCAACGCCGGCGCGACGACGGCGCCGGTCGCGGCCGGCCAGTCGTCACCGTGGACCACCGCGGGGTCGGCCGAGATCGGGCCGTACGCCTCCAGCCAGTCCCACGACTCGCCCGCCGGGAGCCGCAGGTGCTCCAGCTGCGTGCGGGCCAGCCCGGCCTGGATCTCCAGGTAGCCGTCGGCCCCCGGCGCCAGCCACTCCTGCCAGCGACGGCCGCCCGCGGATTCGCCCCACAGGAACAGCTTCCGGCCGCGCAGCCGCTCGGTCGACGTCTGCAGCAGGCCGCGCCCGTCGCCGTCGACCGCGGCGATCCACGGCTTCGAGCACTCGAAGAAGTAGTCCGCGGCGGACTCGGCCCGCGCCGGGTAGGTCAGCGCACCCGGGACGTCGACCAGGTCCAGCCGCCCGGAATAACCGTAGTGCCAGGCCTGCGTCGCGGGCGCGAGCACGCGCGTGTCCGCCGTCTGCGGCACCGCGATGTTCGACCACCAGTACACCGGGACGTCGTGCGGGTGCGGATTCCGGATCCGGACGCCCACCAGCAGGAAGTCGGAGTCCTCCGGCAACCAGAAGTCGAGCTGGTACGGCAGGTCGCGGGTGCGTTCCCACTCCCACAGCCGCAGCACCGGCGTCCCATCCGGCCCTTCGACGGACGCGGCGAACATCGGCGCGCACGTCAGCGTCGTGTGCCCGGTGCTGCCCAGGTTCCACTCGACACCGCCGGCGAACCAGGCGTCCCGCAGGGCGAGGTTCGCGGGCTGGAACACCGGGTTGCGGTAGAGCAGCTCACGTCCGTTGTGGACCAGCGAGTACAGGCGTCCGCCCAGCGTCGGCAGGATGGTCGCCCGCACCCGGTCGTTCTCCAGTACCAGAGCGGGTATTTCCCGCGGCACACGTGAGCGCGAGTACCCGTCTTGAAGACGGCACGGCAGCACCGTGTCCAGCCGCCCGTACGCCAGCCCGGCCGCCAGGTCCGGCGGCAGCTCGTCCACATTGGACACGGAGGCGACAGCCTCCGGCTTGACCAAGGGTGGCAACGGGTTCTCGGGTCCCAGCTCGGCCGCGGGCAGGACCAGCCCGGTGCGGTACAGGCGGGTCATGGCAGCCGGTCACCGGTGGCCGCGTCGAACAGGTGCACCGAGCCGACCTGCGGCGCCAGCGCGATCGCCTGGCCGCGCAGCCACGGCGACATGCCCGGCGTGCGGACGGTCAGCACCCGGTCGCCGTCGCGGCAGTACAGGTACTGGTCGCTGCCCAGCTCCTCGACGACCTCGACGATCGCGTCGAACCCGCCGTCCCCGATCGTCCAGCCCTCGGGCCGGACGCCGACGACGATGCCGGGCCCGGTCAGCGCCGACCGCTGCGCCGGGGTCAGGGGCAGCCGCGTCCCGCCGACGACCGCACCGTCACTGTCCACCGTGGTCTCCAGCAGGTTCATCGCCGGCGAACCGATGAACCCGGCGACGAACACGTTCACCGGCCGCGCGAACAGCCCGATCGGCGTGTCGACCTGCTGCAGGATGCCGTCCTTGAGCACCGCCACCCGGTCGCCCATCGTCATCGCCTCGACCTGGTCGTGCGTGACGTACAGCGTGGTGATGCCGAGCCGCCGTTGCAGCGACGCGATCTGCGTGCGCGTCTGCACCCGCAGCTTGGCGTCCAGGTTGGACAGTGGCTCGTCCATCAGGAACACACTCGGCTCGCGCACGATCGCCCGGCCCATCGCGACGCGCTGGCGCTGCCCGCCGGACAGCTTCGCGGGCTTGCGGTCGAGGTACTCCGTCAGATCGAGCACCTTCGCGGCTTCCTGCACCCGGCGTTCGCGTTCGGCCTTCGGCATCTTGGCCAGCTTCAGGTGGAAGCCGATGTTCTCGCCGACCGACATGTGCGGGTAGAGCGCGTAGTTCTGGAACACCATCGCGATGTCCCGGTCCTTCGGCGGCAGCTCGGTGACGTCCCGGTCGCCGATGTGGATGGAGCCGTCGTCGACCCCCTCCAGCCCGGCGAGCATCCGCAGCGTGGTCGACTTGCCGCAGCCGGACGGTCCGACCAGCACGAGGAACTCGCCGTCGGCGACCTCGAGGTCGAGCCCGTCGACGGCGGGCCGCTCGACCCCGGCGTAGAACCGGGTCGTGTCCTGGAAACTCACGGTGGCCATCAGGTCCTACTTTCCGGCGCCGAGCGTCAGGCCGGTGATGATCCGGCGGGCGAGCACGAGGTAGAGCACGAGCATCGGGAGCACGACGATCGCCACGCCGGCGATCAGGCCGCCGTACTCCGACTGGTAGCTCGCGGCGCCATAGAAGGTGAACAGCGCCCGCGAGAGCGTGAAGTGGGCCTGGTCCTTGAGGAACACGATCGCGAGCAGCGTCTCGTTCCACAGGCCGATGGCGTTCAACGTCAACGCCGTGATCAGGCCGCCGCGCGCGAGCGGCAGCATGACCGAGAAGAACGTCCGCGTCGGCGAGGCACCGTCCAAAGAGGCCGCTTCCTCCAGCTCGTCCGGCAGCGAGCGGAAGAACCCGGTCAGCAGGAACACCGTGAACGGGATCGACAAGGCGACGTAGAGCAGGAACAGGCCGTACTCGTTGTCCAGGTGGGCTTTGCTCATGGTCACGAACAGCGGGATGATCACCGTCTGGAACGGCACGCCCATGCCGATCGCGACGACGTTCGTCATCGGCCCGGACCCGCGCACGCCGAGCCGGGTCAGCGCGTACGCGCAGGGCGCGGACACGGCGACCGTCGCGACCGTCGCCAGCCCGACCAGGACGACCGTCGTCAGCACGGCGTCACCGAAACCCGCGTTGTTCCAGGCGTAGATGAAGTTCCGGAACGGCTTGCCGACGTGGAACCACTGGTACGGCAGGGCGAACGGCTTGGTGAAGATCTCCACCGGCGTCTTGAACGACGCCGTGAGCAGCCAGTACAGCACCAGCACGTTGCCCGCGGTGAACGCCCAGACGATCACGGAACCCAGCAGCCGCAACGGGCTCAGCTTCCGCGAGCCGGGCGCCGGGCGTGGTTTGCGCGGCACCTTGCGCGGCGGCTTCGCGGCCGGGCGCGCCGGCGCGGCGGCGTCGGTGACGGTCATCGGGTCTCCCTCAGAACTGGATCGCGTCACGGCGCATCAACCGGCGCAGCAGGACAACGAGAATCGACACCAGCGCGATCATCGCCACCGCGCAGGCGCAGGCGGCACCGAAGTCGGGGGTGCCGTTCGAGCCGAAGGTCCGGTCGAACACGTAGATCCCGAGTGTCCACGCCTGGTTCGGCGGCGCGTAGGTGCCCGGCCCGGCCAGCACGAACACCAGCTCGAAGATCTTCAGCGCGTTGATCGTCCACAGGACACCGGCGACGCCGACGACGTCCCACGTCATCGGCAGCGTGATGTTGCGGAACTTCTGCCACGGCGACGCGCCGCCCAGCTCGGCGTCCTCGTAGAGGTACGGCGGGATCCGGTCGACCGCCGCCATCAGGATGGTGATGTAGAAACCCGAGCTGGCCCAGATCAGCGACGCCGTCACGACTCCGGTGACGTTGGCCGGCGCCAGGAACTTCGCCGCGTCCGCGCCGACGTGCTCCAGCACGTAGTTCGCCAGGCCCTGCTTGCCGGGCTGGTACTTGAACACGAACCCGAGGAACATGCCGAGCGCGACCGGCGCGACGATGTTCGGGAAGAACAGGATGGCCCGGACGACCTTGCCGCCGCGCATGTCCCGCAGCACCATGGTGAACAGGAACGCCAGCGCGAACGTGCCGATGCCGCCGAGGAAGACGTACACCAGCGTGTTGCGGAAGGCGTACTGGAACGAGTCGCTCGCCCACATCTGCGTGTAGTTGGTGACGCCGTTGGGCTTCGGCGTGTCCCCCGCGCCGGCCCAGCTGGTGAAGCTCAGGACGACGGTCGCGAGCGTCGGCAGCACCAGGAAAGCCAGGTACAGCACCAAAGCCGGCGCCGCGAACGGCCAGAACAGCCGCTTCTTGCGGCGCAGGTGCGCACCGCCGGCGGCGCGGATCCCCCGGGCCCGCGCCGCCGTCGTCGTGACCGTGGCCATCAGCTCTGGTTCTTCCAGAAGTCGGCGCCCTTGGTCGCGAGCTGGTCGACGAACTGCTGCGGGTTCAGCTCCCCCTTGAGCAGCGAGGTGTCGGCCGGGTCGAAGACGTCGGTCTGCCACTTGCCGCCGGCGATGCCGTCGATTCCGTCGTACTGCAGGACGTGTTCCTTCTTCGTGTCGTCCATCGCGGCCTTGACCTGCTTGAGGTCGTCCGGCACGGCGAGGTCGGCACGCGGCACCAGGTTGTCGGCGACCGCCGGGATGCCCGAGAGGATGTCCTTGTTGAGGAAGTAGGCGATGAATGCCTTGGCCGCCTCGGCGTGCCTGGCCTTCTTGGTGACGGCGAAGCCGATCGACATCTGCTCGACGGTGTCGTGCGTGGCGCCGGCCGGCATCGGGAACTGGAACGAGCCGTAGTTGATCTTCGTCCCGGCGCCCTGCTTGTCCAGGTACTCGCGCGTCTCGCTCGGCGCCCAGGTGCCGACGTAGAGGTAGCGCGAGTCGCCGTCCGCCCAGCGCTGCTGCACCTGCGGGAACTTCGCCGCGTCCCAGCCGTCGATGAAGTACTTCGGCAGCTTCGCGGTTTCGGTGGCGGCCTTGAGGAAACCGGGGTCGGTCTTCCAGAGCTGCCCGGTCTTGTCGGACGCCGCCTTGTTCAGCCCGCCCGAGCCGACGTAGCGCTCGGCGAGCTGGGTGAAGAAGTACATGTTGTAGAACGGGATGTCGCCGTCCTGGCTGATCGCGGCCTTGCCGTCGGCCTTCGCCTTGTCGAACAGCGCGGTCAGGTCGTCCATCGTCTTCGGCTGCTGGACGTCACCGGCGGCGTCCTTGTTGAACCACCAGGCGCTCGACTGGACGGTGTAGGGGACCATGAAGTTGTGGCCCTCGTGGTCCTTGTTCTGCGGGAAGTCGTACGAGCTGGGCGAAAGCACGTCCTTGACGGTCTTGTCACCCTCGCCGACCTTCATCGCGAAGACGTCGTCGACGCTCTGCGTGCCGCCCGGCGTCATGATCGCCGCGCCGACCTTGCTGACGTCCTGGTCGAACAGGTCCGGCACCGCGTCGGTGTTCAGCGCGGGCACCAGGTTCTGCGTGTAGGCCTTGCGCCCCAGCCACTGCACGTTCACCTTGACGCCGGTCTTCTCCTGGAAGCACTTGAAGGCCTTCTGCAGGACCTTGCCCTGGGGCTCGTCGGCCGTCCACATCGCCCAGTAGGTGAACTCCTTGTCCGTGGCGGGTTTGACCGCCGCCTCCGGGCAAGGCGCGTTGAGGTACTGGTCGACGCCGGGCAGCGCGTTCTCACCGGTGCCGCTGTCCGTGTCCGAACCCCCGCCGCAGCCGGCCAGCAGGAGAGAGGCCCCCACCGCACACGCCATGACCTTGCTTCGCCGCATCGCCACCACCAGAGCTCGAGTTTCACGCAACTTCTGCGCGTTGCTGCGCAGTTTTGTTAGTTTTCACGCATCTGTCAACACTCAAAGGAACAAAATCTGCTCAACCGTCACTGGGGTCCGCCCTCCGTGACCAGCATGAGCACACCGAGCAACCGCCGCACTTCGACGGCGACGGCGTCCCGCCCGGCCCCCAGGTACTTGCGCGGGTCGACGCGGTCCGGGTGCGCGCGCCAGTCGCCGGCGGCGGCCGCGGTGAACACCTTGTTGAGCTGGGTGGCGATGTTGATCTTCGTCATCCCGGCCCGGACCGCCGCGGCCAGCCCGTCGTCGGGCACCCCGGAAGAACCGTGCAGCACCAGCGGCACGGGCACGCGGTCGCGGAGCCGCCCGATCAGCTCGAAGTCCAAGGCGGCGTCCCGGGTCAGCATCGCGTGTGAGCTGCCGACGGCGACTGCGAGCGCGTCGACCCCGGTGGCCGCGGCGAACTCCGCCGCCTCGTCCGGGTCCGTGCGCGCCCCCGGCGCGTGGACGCCGTCCTTGCCGCCGACCTCACCCAGCTCGGCCTCGACCCAGACCCCGTGGTCGTGGCAGAACGCCGTGATCTCCCGGGTGGCGCGCACGTTGTCGGCGTAGTCCAGTTTGGACGCGTCGAACATGACCGAGCCGAACCCGAGCCCGACGGCCTCCCGCACGAGATCGGCGGACTCGGCGTGGTCGAGGTGCACGGCGACGTCCGGCCCGGCCTCGCGGGCCGCGGCGAGCGCGGCACCGCCGATCGGCGCCAGCGCGCCGTGGTAGCGCACGGCGTTCTGGCTGAGCTGCACGATCACCGGCGCCCGCGCCGCGGCCGCGCCGTCGACGATCGCGGTGATGTGTTCCAGCTGGATGGCGTTGAACGCCCCGCAGCCGCGTCGCGCCGCCGCGGCGGCGCCGACGATCTCCCCGGTGCTCACCAGAGGCATCGTTCACTCCTGTTCCGGCCGGGCGCGCACGGCGACCAGCCCCAGTTCCCGGTGGTAGTGCGCGAGGTCGACGTCCCCGGCGAGCGGCCCGAGCACGGCCGCGCCGGACAGCGCGACGGCCCGGCGCAGGATGTCCGGCCACGGCTCGCGGCGGCTGAGCCCGAGCGCGAGGGCCGCGACCACCGCGTCCCCCGCGCCGGTGCTGTTGCCACTGAGCACAGTGGACGGCGTCGCCAGCCAGACGCCCGCGTCGGTGACCGCCAGCAGGCCCTCGGAACCGAGGGAGACGACGACCGCGCGCGCCCCGGCCCGCCGCAGCTCACCGGCCGCGGCCACCGGGTCGTCGAGGCCCGTGACCTCGCGCAGTTCTTCGGCGTTCGGCTTGACCACGGCCGGCCGCCCGGCCAACCCGGCCAGCAGCGCCGGTCCCGACGTGTCCAGCACCGCCGTCGTCCCGGCGATCAGCTGGGCGTACCCGTCCTCCGGCGCACCCGGCGGCAGGCTGCCGGAGCAGACCAGGACGTCCGGCTCGCGCCGGCGCACCCGCTCGGCCAGCGCCGTCCACTCCGGACCGCTGAGGACCGGGCCCGGCTCGTTGATCAAGGTGACCGAACCGTCCACGGCGGACAGCACGGTCGTGGTCCGGCGGGTCTCCCCGGCGATCGTCACCAGCTCCGCGGCCAGTCCCGCCACGCCCAGCTCCGCCGCGACCGCGGCGCCGGTCGCACCACCCGCCGTGGCGATCGCGCCGACGTCCGCGCCGAGCGCGTGCAGCACGCGGGCGACGTTCACGCCCTTGCCGCCCGCGCGCCGCCGGACGTCGCGCGCCCGGTGCACGCCGTCCGGGACCAGGCTGTCCACCGTGTACGTGACGTCGAGCGCGGTGTTCGGCGTCACCGTGACGATCACGGCGGGCTCACGTCAGCACGACGGAGCGGGTGAGGCTGCGCGGGTTGTCCGGGTCGAGGCCCTTGCGCCGGGCGATCGCCCCCGCGACGAGCTGGGCCCGCACCAGGTCGGCGAGCGGGTCGAGGCCGCTCTCGACGAACGTGCCGCCCGCGCGGCGGACGTCCTCGGCGAGCCCGTCCGGCGCACTGCCGAACATCCAGGTCACCCGGCCCGGCTCGGCGATGCTGATCGGGCCGTGCCGGTAGTCCCAGGCCGGGTACGACTCCGTCCACAGCAGGCACGCCTCGCGGAACTTGAGCGCCGCCTCGTTCGCGATGCCCACCGACCAGCCGGTGCCGAGGAAGCTGAACTGCCCGGCGCCGGCCAGCGACTCCGGCAGCGGCTCGGCCAGCACCCGCTCGGCCTGCGCGATGACGCCGGTCAGGTCCTCGCCGAGGTGCGCGCGCAGCATCGCGAGCGCGGTGGTGGCGAAGCGGGTCTGCACGACCGAGCGCTCGTCCACCGCGGACAGGTCGACAACGGTGTCCGCGGCCCCGGCGATCTCGGCGGGCACGCCGGTGATGGCCGTGGTCGGGGTGCGGCCGCGCAGCTGCGCAAGCAGGCTGTGCACCTCGGTCGTGGTGCCCGAACGGCTGAGCGCGAGCACGTGGTCGTAGGCCCGCCCGACCGGGAACTCGGACGCGGCGAACGCGTCGGTCTCCCCGAGCCCGGCGGTTTCGCGCAGCACCGCGTACGCCTGGCCGACGAACCACGACGTCCCACAGCCGACGATCGCCACCCGCGCCCCCGGCGCCGGCAGCAGCCCGGCGTTCGCCGAGGCCAGCGCGCCCGCGTCCCGCCAGCAGCCGGGCTGGCTCGCGATCTCCGCCGCCATGAAGGTCCCGCTCATGAACTCCCCGTTCGTGCCAGTTGTGCGCAACAGCTGTCACGTTAGGTGCAGTTTTGTGCGTCGTCAATCGTCGTATCGTGCAACTTCGGACAGCATCCGCGCAGAGAAGTGCGCGAGAGGGCAGCAAAAAGGCCACCCTCGGCGAGGGTGGCCTGCGATGGGACGAGCGTCCGGCGGCTTACCCGGGCTTGCGGCGCAGCAGCCCGGTCACCACGGCCAGCGCGCGGGAGCGCGGCAAGACCAGGCGCCACCCAGCCGACCCGCCGACACCTGGGGCACGTGGCGGCGTGCGCAGACGAGACCCGGACCCCCGCAGCCCCGGGCTATCCGCCGACACGCGGCGCCGGGCCGCAAAAAGGCCACCCTCGGCGAGGGTGGCCTGCGATGGGACGAACGTCCGGCGGCTTACCGGGGCTTGCGGCGCAGCAGCCCGGTCACCACAGCCAGCGCACGGGAACGCGGTGACGGCGCCGGGGCGACGACCGCGTCGGGGCCGATGCGGCGGCGCATGCGGTAGGCGAGTTCGAGCACTTCGAGGTCTTCGGGCCGGCGTCTGCCGTGGACGTCCGGCCGCAGGTACAGCTCGCTGACCGTGACGGCCTTGCCACTGGCACGGGGTGCCGTGCGCGCCATCGGGAACCTCCGGGAGTAGCTGCCTGGCGGGATGGCGCTGATTCTATGAATCAAATTCGGGTTCGTCACCTTACTCACCAGTTGTGTCCAGTGAATTCATCGAACGGGTCAGGCCGCGCGTTAGCCTGACGCATGATCATCACTGGGGCTTTGACCGAAACCGACCGCGTGGCCTGGGAAAACCTCTTCGCGGGCTACAACACGTTCTACGGCAGGACACTCGCGCCGGATCTCGTGGACCGCGCGTGGCGCGAGTTCTCGAGCGGCGAGCGGATGCACGCGCTGGGCGCGCGGCTCGACGGCGGCCTCGTCGGCATCGTCCACTTCTTCGCGCACGTCAGCACGACGTCGGCCGACGTCTGTTACCTGCAGGACCTCTTCACCGCGCCCGAAGCCCGCGGTCACGGGGCCGGCCGGGCGCTGATCGAAGCCGTCGCCGGCTGGGCGCGGGACCGGGGCTGCGCCCGCGTCTACTGGCACACGCAGACGTCGAACACGACCGCGCGCCGGCTCTACGACCAGGTCGCGCTCGACAAGGGGTTCATGCAGTACCAGATACCGCTGGGGTCCTAACGACGGTGCCGGCCACCGCACTGGTGGCGGCCGTGCCCGCTGTCGCGATGGCCGGCGGCCCGGACCGCGTGCCGGTCCGGTTTCGCGGTGTGGCCGCGTGACCAGGACGGGACGTCCGGGATCGCGTGACGCACCGGCGTCACCTTCTTCACCGGCGCGGCTTTTTTGCCGGGCGCTTTTCCGAAATTCGCTTCATGCTTGGCGACAGCCGGAGTAATTCCTCCCGAACGAGGGGGCGGCACCGCGGATTCCGGAGCTTTCGGGGAAACGACGGCGTCCGCCGGTGTCGGCGTCAGCGCGACCGGCACGGGGTCGAGCCCGACGGGCGGCCACACGGCCCCGGCGGCGTGTTCGTACGGCTGCGTCACCGCCGCGGCGACCCCGCCGGTCAGCGCGAGCGCTCCGGCGACCACCGAGAACACCCGGACGCGGGCGAGCGTGCGCGCCGCCGTGGACTGCTGCCGGTGCCGCGCCGGCGTGTCCTCCCGGACGGCGGACCGGACGAGCAACTCGGCGACGCTGACCTGTTCGCGGCGCGGAGCCCGACGTGCCATGCAACCCTCCACCCTGGGCCGACCGAACGGCGGCGGCCGTCCGGTCGGGGCGATCATAGGAACAGTGGCGGGCCGTGTAAAGGATCAGGTTCAGGACAACCGGGCGCCGCCGTCGACGTGCAGGGTCGTGCCCGTGACGAACGGATTCGCCAGCAGCGACAGGGTGGCCGCGGAGACGTCCGCGGTGGTGCCGACCCGGCGCGCCGGGTTCGTTTCCGCGGTGCGGCGGAAGAATTCGTCCTTGGCCGCGCCCAGCCTGTCCCACGCACCCGAGTCGACGATGCCCGGCGACACCGCGTTGACGCGCACCGGCGCGAGGTCCACCGCAAGCGCTTCCGCCAGGAACGCGACCGCACCGTTGGTCGTCGCCATCACGGCCCGCTCCGGCATCGGGCGCCACGCGGCGACACCGGAGAACAGCACGATGGCGCCGCCTTCACGGAATCGCGGCGCGAAGTGCTTGGCCAGCATCATCGGGCCGATCACCTTGGCGTCGAAGGCCCGGGTGACCGCGTCACGCGCCAGCGTCGTGAACGGCCCGTTCGCCGGGGCCGCCGCGAGGGTGATCAGGTAGTCGAGTTCACCCACCTCGTCGGCAAGCGCTTTCAGGGACGATTCGTCACCGAGATCCGCGATTGCGGTGCGAATTCCGGGTTCGGTGAACACCGCCGGATTCCGCCCGGCGAACACCACCTCCGCACCCAGCTCGGCCGCGTCCGCCGCTATCCGGCGCGCGATACCCGAACCGCCGCCGACGATCACCAGTCGCTTTTTCTCCCAAGACATCACGTGCTCCTTTCGTCTCGCACACCGGGTTCAGCGTCTGGCGGCGCCGGAACCATCCCGTCGTGATCCGAAGGTTTTCGATGACTGCGATAGAATCGGCGAATGCCTACACTGCGCGCCCTCGAGTGCCTCGTCGCGGTGCTGGACGCGGGTTCGATCACCGAAGCGGCCGCGCGGCTGCACCTTTCGCAGCCCGCGCTGTCCCACCAGATCGGCGCGCTCGAACGCGAACTGGGCACGCCGGTGCTCGAACGGCTGCCGCGCGGGGTCCGGCCGACCGCGGCGGGCCGGGCGGTGCTGGCCGACGCGCGGGCGGCGCTGGCCGCGGCCGAGCGGGTGGTCCGCACCGGCCGCGCGGTGGCGGGCGGGGGTGAGGGCACCCTCCGGATTGCCTGCGCGGAGACCATGACGGCCGGGCTGCTGGCGCCGGTCCTGCGGGCCTGGCACCGGCAGCGGCCGGGCGTGCTGATCACGCTCGTCGAGACGACGAGCGCGGACGCGCTGGTCACCGCCGTGGAAACGGGCGAAGCGGACGTCGCGGCCGGGCCGCGGCCGAGCCGGTGGACCGGGCACACCGAGGTGGTGGGGCGCGAGGAGGTCGTGCTGGCGCTGGCCGCCGACCACCCGCTCGCCGGCCGCGCGTCGGTGCCGATCGCGGACCTGGCCGGCCTGCCGGTGGTCCACTACCACCCGGACAACGGCCTCGGCGGCTGGCTCAACGAGGTGGCGGCGGAGCACGGCACGGTGCTGGACGCGGTGATGCGGACGAAGCAGGCGGCGACGGCGGCGCAGCTGGCCGCGGCCGGCCTGGGCGTGGCCCTGGTCCCGACGACCGCGCTGACCCGGACGTTCGCCGGTGCGCTGCGGCGGCTGAAGCCCGCACTGCACCGCGAGGTCGTCACGTTCACCGCAACGCCGTCGGATTCGCTCGTCCGGCGGTTTTGTTCGGACGTGCGGCACCGCGGGATCGCTGTCCCGGCCCCGCTACTGGACAAACTCTCCTGAGCGACCCGTTAAGTCCTGGTGAATGTGACAGATTTCCGACGATAGTTTTGTGCCAACAGGACGAACTTCTCCCGGAGACCCGGATTTCGCTGTGCCATTCGCCAAAGTTTGCTTACATCGGATAGCTTGCTCCTACCGGCCAGTACCGGCGGTGGGGCCGATCGGGTGAGGCGATCAGCGAAGATCGAGGGAAGCGGGGACGACCATGCCGAAGCACCGGCCACGTCGCAAGAGCGCGCGTTCCGTTCGTCGGACCGCCGCGGCGCTCGCCGGCGGCGCGCTCGTCGTGCTGCCCACGCTGACCGCCGGCGGCCTGCCCGCGCCGGTCGTGGTCGCCAAGTCCGGCGACGCGCTGCCCGACCAGGCCGCGCCGCTGCAGCCGCCGAACGTCGTCATGCCGCCGATCGCCGTGGACGGCAGCCTGCCGCAGCCGCCGGTGCCGATGCCGCTGGTCGTGCCCGGCGGGCACGCCGGGTCCGCGGGCATCTCCGGGCCGCTCGGCATCCCGGCGAGCATGCTCAAGGCGTACAAGAACGCCGCCGAGATCCTGAACAAGGAGCAGCCGGGCTGCCACATCGACTGGGCCCTGATCGCGAGCATCGGCCGGATCGAGTCGAACCACGCCCGCGGCGGGTACGTCAACGCGGCCGGTGACACGCTGGAGCCGATCCTCGGCCCGGTGCTCAACGGCGCGGGCGCGTTCGCCGCGATCCCGGACACCGACGGCGGCAAGTACGACGGCGACCCGGTCTGGGACCGCGCGGTCGGCCCGACGCAGTTCATCCCGGGGACCTGGCGCGGTTACGCCTCCGACGGCAACGGGGACGGCGTCTCGAACCCGAACAACATCTACGACGAGACCCTGGCCAGCGCGCGGTACCTCTGCTCGGGCGGGCTCGACCTCTCGACGGACGCCGGCCAGCGCATCGCGGTCCGCCGCTACAACAACTCGCAGTCCTATGTGGACACGGTGCTGGCGTGGGCCACGGCCTACCGCGGCGGGGTGGCGCAGCTGCCCGACAGCGACATCCCGATCGGCACGCCGAACGCCCCGGACAGCGCCGCGGCCGGCAGCCCGGTCGGCGCCCCGGCCCCGCCGGCGGTCACCGGCCCGCCGGAGCAGCTCCCCTCGGAGCCGGGCACCTCGACGAGCCCGACCACCTCGACGTCACCGACGTCCGGCACGCCGACGACGTCGACCTCCCCGTCGTCGTCCACCACCCCGACCACCCCGACCACGCCGACGACGCCCACCACGCCGCCGGAGACGACCACCACGACCACCCCGCCGCCGTCGACGACGCCGACCACCCCGGCCGGCTCGGTGGAGACGCCCACCGGCACCACCACCACGACCAGCCCGACGGGCTGAGCCCGATGGAGCCGTTCCTGGTGCACATCCGCTGCGACACCGACGGCTACACCCATGCCGTCACCGAGGACGAGTTCGCGACGGGCCGCCACGACGGCCGCTTCCGCGCGATCTGCGGCCACGTGGTGCTGGCGGCCCCGATGATCGAGGCCCCGGGCCGCTTCGACCCGACCTGCCGCGACATCCTCCGCGGCGACACCACCCCGGCCGAGCCGACGGTGCCGGCCCAGGAACGCCGCCGCTCGAGGTGGCTGCGCGCCACCCGCCGCTGACCCCTGTCCCAAGTGCCTACTGGCCGTCGACCAGGGCCTCGATGCCGTCGAGCATGCGGTGCAGCCCGAACTCGTACGCCGCTTCGCCTTGGGCCTCCGCGGTCCGGTCGAAGCCGCCGCCCAGCCAGATGCGGTTGATCGACGGGTGGGCGTCGACCGCGAAGTAGTTCTCCCAGAACGACGACCGCTGGTGCCACCACGCTTCGGTCGACTGGCCCGTGCTGCGTTCCAGGCGGGTGTTCTCCGCGCCCAGCGCCGCGTTCGCGTCGATGTACGTGCCGATCCCGTTGGCCGCGGCGACGGCCTGGCGCGGCGGCAGTCCCAGAGCGTCCACAATGGACAGCAGGTACTCCTGGCCCGCCAGCTGGCCGGGACCCAGCGGCGGCCGCACCCGCGAGACCTCGCACAGCCACGGGTGGTTCCGGTAGGCCTCGCCGGTCCGCGACGCGTACAGCGCCACCTGCTCGCGCCAGTCGGCCGGGCGCGGCTCGCCCGGCCCCGGCAGCCGCCGCTCGACGAGCACGTCGTCGACCATCAGGTCCACCAGCTCGGCCTTGCCGGGCACGTACGTGTAGAGCGTCATCGTGCCGGCGCCGAGCTCCTTCGCCACGCGGTGCATCGACGCGGCCGCCAGCCCGTCGGCGTCCGCGACCGCGATCGCCGCCGCGACGATCCGCTCGACCGACAGCGTCGGACGCCGGCCCCTCGTCGGTTCGGCGGCCCCGCCCCGGGCACGCCAGAGCAGTCCGAGCGTGCGGTCGATGTTCTCGGCACCACTGCGTTCGGCGGTCATGCGCTCCCCTCGCTCCTCCCGCGAATCCTACCCGCCCGACCGCGCTCACCTGGCCATTCAGGACGTTGGTCCCGTGAATCCGCCACGCGCGTCCGCCTACCCTGGACCCCATGACCGGACGCAAGCCGCCCAAGGTCTCCTTCCGCTGGTGGGTCGACCGCCAGATCAGCGAGGCGAAGGACCGGGGCGAGTTCGACGACCTGCCCGGCACCGGCAAGCCGCTGCCGCCGCCCACCGGCAACGACGCCGCGACCGACTGGGTCCTGCGCCGGGTCCGGGCCGAGGGCCACGACACCGCGGCGTTGCTGCCGCCCGCGCTGGCGCTCAAGCGCGAAGTGCAGGACCTGCCCGGCAAACTCGCCGGTGAGCGGACCGAACGGCGGGTGCGGGAGCTCGTCGAGGACCTCAACGAGCGGATCCGCCAGGCCTACCGCAACCATCTCTCCGGCCCGCCGCTCACCGTCGCGCTGGTCGACGTCGAAGAGACGCTCGAGGACTGGCGCCGCTCACGCGCCACGCCGTAACAACGCCCGTTCGGCCGCGCTCCACGCGGTCGTCGTGAGCAGGTAGATCCCGGCGGCCTGCGGCACGACGAGCGTCGCGAGCACCGTGCCGTAGGGCAGCAGCCGCAGCAGTTTCCCGCCCGGCACGTCGGCCGCGCCGGCCTCGCGCTGCCGGTCCTGCCGGCGCACCGAGAACCACGCGACGACGGCGAGCCCGGCCGCGATCACGAAGACGAGCGGGCTGCCGGCCAGGCCGTGCGCGCCCAGGGGCGTGCCGAACAACGTCGCGCCGAGCAGCGAGTTGGGCTCGCCGCCGATCGTCGCCGTGGTGAAGAGCCGGTACATGACCGTGAAGAACGGCAGCTGCGCCAGCATCGGCAGGCAGCCGACGAACATCGACGTGCCGGTCTCCTGCTGCAGCTTCGTCATCTCCGCGGCCAGGCGCTCCCGGTCGCGGCCGTGCTTGGTCTGCAGCGCCTTGATTTCGGGCATCAAGGCGGCCCGGGCGCGCTCGCCGCGCACCGCCGCCCGGGCGAACGGGTGCAGCAGCAGCCGCACGGAGAGGGTGAACAGCACGATGGCGAGCACCGCCGGGAGCGGGGTCAGCCAGTGGATCAGGTGGTACGCGCCGGCGACGGGCACGTCGAGAAAACCGAACATGGGCAGCACTCCGCATGAGTGAGAAGGAAGGGGGTACGCGGAATGGCTGCGTGAAAGAGGTCTCTACGCAGCCAGGCTGCGGAAACCGGGTGCTCGTGGCCTGCGGCGCCCAGGCGCTCCCGGATCGCGGAGCCGGATGGACTCGGCCCGGCGGGCGCGGCGGCGCAGGGCGGCGACGCGGCTGCGGGCCGGCACCGACCAGAGCGCGAGTTCGCTGCGCTGCGTGCTGCCGACCAGCAGGACGACCAGGAGGCTCGCGGCGGCGAGGGAGGCGAAGGCGACCAGCGCGGTGGGGCTGATCAGCACGGGGAACGCCAGCTCGAGCAACGTGGTCACGGCGGCCGTCCCCTTCCTTCCGCTTCCAGCGTAGCCGAAGCGCTAACAGCCCGATGGGCTGTAACCTGGTTCGATGAGAGGCCCTTTCCTCGCGGTGCCGATTCTGGCGCTGCTTCTGCTGTTCACCGTCCCGTGGTGGACGCTCGTTCTCGCGCCGGAGTGGGGTACCGCGGGCTTCGTCGCGGGTACCGCCCTGTTCGCGCTGGGCCTGGTGACGATGCCCGTCGCGATGGTCTTCGGCCACGGCAAGCGCCAGCGTGACGGCGCCGCCCGCCTCGGCGACACGCTGCTCGCCGTCTGCTGGGTGCTGTTCACGTGGTCGGTGCTGAGCCTGGTGCTGCGCGTCGCGCTCCTGGGCGTCGACGACCCGGCGCGGTCGCGGATCGTCGCGGGCGCGGCGGCGCTCGTGGCCGTCTCGTTGCTGGTGTACGGCAACCGCGTCGCGATGCGCGTGCCGCCGGTGAAGGCGACCGACGTCGTCATCCCGCGGCTCGGCCCGGCGCTCGACGGCCTGCGCGTCGCGGTGCTGACCGACACCCACTTCGGGCCGATCGACCGGACGAAGTGGTCGGAGAAGGTCGTCGCGGCGGTGAACGCGCTGGACGCGGACGTCGTCTGCCACGCCGGTGACCTCGCGGACGGCTCGGTGGCGCGGCGCCGCAAGCAGGTCGACCCGCTCGGCGGCGTCCAGGCCAAGCTCGGGCGGTTCTACATCACCGGCAACCACGAGTACTTCGGCGAAGCGCAGGGGTGGCTCGACCACATGGCGGGGCTCGGCTGGGACCCGCTGCACAACCGCTCGACGCTGCTGGAGCGCGGCGGCGACCGGATCGTGTTCGCCGGCATCGACGACCCGACGGGCGCGTCGTCCGGCCTGCCCGGCCACGGCCCCGACCTGCCCGCGGCGCTCGACGGCGCGCCGTCCGAGGTGCCGGTGGTGCTGCTCGCGCACCAGCCGAAGCAGGTCGTGCAGGCCCGGGAAGCGGGCATCGACCTGCAGATCTCCGGGCACACGCACGGCGGGCAGATCTGGCCGTTCCACTTCCTGGTGCGGATCGACCAGCCGATGCTGTCCGGCCTCAAGCGGTTCGGCGCGACGCAGGTGTACAACAGCCGCGGCACCGGGTTCTGGGGTCCGCCGTTCCGGGTCTTCGCGCCCAGCGAGATCACGCTGCTCACCCTGCGCCGCGCCTGAGTCGGGCCGCCTCGAACACCGGGGCGGCCTCTCTCCGGTGTCACCGACAGATTTTTTTGTCTTGACAGTTTTTACACTCGGATGTCAGTCTGTGCGCCATGACCACGACACTCGGCCCCACCCGCACCGCCACCGCGTCCGGCACCCGCGCCCTGCTCACCTGCGGTGTCCTCGCCGGACCCGTCTACGTCCTGACCGGCTTGGTCCAGGGCCTGACGCGGGCCGGCTTCGACCTCACGCGGCACCCGGCGAGCCTGCTGTCGGACGGCTCGCTCGGCTTCATCCAGATCACGAACTTCGTGGTCAGCGGCCTGCTGACGCTGGCGGCCGCCGCCGGGATCCGGCGGGCGCTGCCCGGCCGGTGGGGGCCGGGACTGCTCGCGGTCTACGGCGTCGGCCTGATCTGCGCCGGCGTCTTCCGGGCCGACCCGCAGGACGGCTTCCCGCTCGGCACGCCCGCCGGGCCGCCGGCGTCGGTGAGCTGGCACGGCACGCTGCACTTCGTCAGCGGTGGCATCGGGTTCATCTGCCTGGTCGCGGCGTGCTTCGCGATCGGCTCCCACCTCAGCCCCGGGCGGGCCTGGTACTCGCGGATCAGTGGCTTGCTTTTCCTGATCGGCTTCGCGGGCGTAGCGTCCGGTTCGACGAGCCCGGCCGTGACGCTCGGCTTCTGGGCGGCCGTGATCGTCGCCTGGACCTGGCTCGCGACCACCTCGGCCCACCTGACGCGGCGCTGAAACCCCCACCGGACAAGGAGAAGTTCCCATGAGCACGACGGTTTCCGCCGACGGCACCACGATCGCCTACACCCGGGCCGGCACCGGCCCCGCGCTCGTCCTGGTGGACGGCGCGATGTGCTACCGCGGCTCGTCGCCCAACGACGACCTGGCGAAGGAGCTGGCCGCGCACTTCACGGTGTACACCTACGACCGGCGTGGCCGCGGCGAGAGCACGGACACCGCGCCGTACACCGTCGAGCGCGAGGTCGAGGACCTCGACGCGCTGGTCAAGGAGGCGGGCGGCTCGGCGCTGCTGTTCGGCATTTCGTCGGGTGCGGCGCTGGCGCTGGAGGCGGTGGACCGCGGGCTGCCGGTGACGAAGCTGGCGTTGTACGAACCGCCGTTCATCCTCGACCGCACCCGCAAGCCGGTGAAGGCCGACTACGCGACCCGGCTCGACGCGGCCGTGGCGGCGGGCGAGCGCGGCAAGGCGGTCAAGATGTTCATGACCGAAGGCGTCGGCCTGGGTGGCGTGACGGTCGCGCTGATGCGGATCATGCCGTTCTGGTCGAAGCTCAAGCGGGTGGCCCACACGATCCCGTACGACACGGCGGTGGTCGGCGACCACCAGTCGGGCAACCCGCTGCCGCCGGCGGCGTGGCCGGAGGTGAAGATCCCGACGCTGGCCGTGGACGGCGGCAAGAGCCCGGAATGGATGCGCAACGGGGTGGCGTCGCTGGCGAAGGCCCTGCCGTCGGCGAGGTACGAGACCCTGCCGGGCCAGACGCACATCGTGAAGGCAGCGGCCCTGGCCCCGGTGCTGACGACCTTCTTCCGCAGCTAAGGAAGCACCCGCGCCCAGACGGCGAACGGCGGCGGTTCGACCTCTTCGGCCTCCCCGGTCTCCAGCTCTTCCCAGGGAACGAAGCCGGGATGCGGATCGGAGAGGAACGCCTCGGCGATCGGGGCCAGGTCGCCGGTCGGCCGGTATGCCGCGCCGAACAGCAGCGCGTCCGGGGCGAGCGAGGAGACCGACACCCGGAGCGCGCCGACCTGCTCGTCGTGCCAGGCGTACAGGGTCACGCCGGTCAAGCGGCCGGCGAGGACCCCGGCGACCGCGTCGAAGGCGGCGACCACCTCCCCGGGGGTCACCGCCACCGGTCCGGCGCTCAGCGACCACGTGTTGTGCCTCGCCTCCGCCTGCGGATCCGACGGCTCGACCAAGAACTCCTCGGCACCCAGCTCGGCGATCCACGTCAGCAGCACGCCGGAAGTCTGCCACCGCCGCGATTACCGGTGGACGACCCCGGGAACACGGTCACCATGAGCCCGTCCATCCGGATCGTCGAGGCCGACATCACCACCCTCGACGTCGACGTCGTGGTCAACGCCGCCAACTCCTCCCTGCTCGGCGGGGGTGGGGTCGACGGCGCGATCCACCGGAAGGGCGGGCCCGAGATCCTCGCCGAGTGCCGGAAGCTGCGGGCCGGGCACTACGGGCGCGGGCTGCCGACCGGGCAGGCCGTCGCCACCACCGCCGGGAAGCTGCCCGCGAAGTGGGTCGTGCACACCGTCGGGCCCGTGTGGTCCAACTCCGAAGACCGGTCCGCGCTTCTCGCCGACTGCCACCGGAACGCGCTGAAGGTCGCCGACGAACTCGGAGCCAGGACCGTCGCGTTCCCGGCCATCTCCACCGGGATCTACCGCTGGCCGCTGGAGTCGGCGGCCGGCATCGCACTCG
This sequence comes from Amycolatopsis sp. NPDC049252, assembly GCF_043197175.1. Lineage (NCBI taxonomy): Bacteria > Bacillati > Actinomycetota > Actinomycetes > Pseudonocardiales > Pseudonocardiaceae > Amycolatopsis > Amycolatopsis sp. NPDC049252. Next base: position 267,053 of record NZ_JBICSQ010000003.1, on the reverse strand, counting down.
CCACCGTGAGCAAAGCAGAGACCGACGTCGAGGAGATCGTCTTCGCGCTCCGCGGCGACGAAGCCATGCGGGCCTTTCGCGCGCGTCACAAGTCCCTTGCCTGAGCGATCACCGAGCGGGCAGGGTGCAGACGTGCCCACCCGCGCCCTGGTCTTCGACTTCGACGGCACGCTCGCCGACACCGAGTCCGCCGTCCTCCGCTCCTGGCAGGAGACCTTCCGCGACCACGGGCTCGAGCTGCCGCTGGAAGCCTGGTACGCCGTCATCGGCACCCAGCACACCACGCCCGCGATGTTCGCCCTGCTCGCCGAGCACGTTCCCGGCATCGACACCGAGGCCCTGCGCCCGGTCACCAAGGCCCGGGTCTTCGAGCTCCTCGAAACGCTCGGGCCGCGCGACGGCGTCCTCGGCTACCTCGAGGCCGCGCGGGAGCACGGCCTGAAGCTGGCCGTCGCGTCCAGCTCGTCCGGGCGCTGGGTGAACCCGCACCTCGAACGGCTCGGCATCGCGGGCTACTTCGACGCCGTCTGCACCGGTGACCGGCACGCCGCCAAGCCCCGGCCCGACCTCTACCTCGCCGCGCTCGACGCCCTCGGCACGAACGCCGGCGAGACCATCGCCTTCGAGGACACCCCGCACGGCGTGACCTCGGCCAAGGCCGCCGGGCTGACCTGCGTCGCGGTGCCCAACGCGATCACCGAAAGCCTCGACTTCGGCGCCGCGGACGTCGTGCTGCCGTCCTTCACGGCCAAGCCGCTCGAGGCGCTGCTCAGCCGTTGAGCAACGCCATCAGCCGGTCGAGGAACGGCAGCTGGCCCTTGAGCAGCTTCTCGCGGGCGGCGTCCAGCCCGAACCACTCCACCCGGTCCAGCTCGGGGAACTCCTGCTGCTTCCCGGACCGCGGGGGCCACTCCATGCTGAACGTCCCGGGCACGACGGCCGCCGGATCGAGGTCGGCCTCGACCGCCCAGGCCGTGACGACCTTGCCGCCCGACTGCTTCACCTCGCCCAGCTCGGCGTAGTCACCCTCGGGCGCGGGCAGGCCCAGCTCCTCTTCGAACTCGCGCCGCGCCGCCTTCTCCGGCGGCTCGTCCGGGTCGAGCTCCCCCTTCGGCAGCGACCACGCGGCCGCGTCCTTCTTGGCCCAGAACGGCCCGCCCATGTGCCCGAGCAGCACTTCGACGTCTTCGCCGCGCCCGCGGAAGAGCAGGAGCCCGGCACTGCGTTTGCCCGCCATCCACCCAGTCTGCCGGGCCGCCGGAGGCGGGGAAGAACCCGGTCGAGATTTTTCCCGAGGGGTTGTCGATCCGGGAGGAGCCCACTCGACGCTTCAGCAACAGGGAAGAACGCCACAAGAGGAAGGCCCGGCCATGAACACGATCGCCACCGTCACCGAGACCACGCCGTCCCGGACCGAGACCCCGCGTACCCGGTTCAGCCCGCTGACCAGCGCGGTCATCTCCGCCAGCCGGATCGTGATCTCGTTCCTGTTCGGCTTCCACGGCCTTCAGGGATTCGGGTTCTTCGGCGGGATCGACGGCCAGGGCGGCGGCGTCCCGTTCGGTTCGTTCCCCGGCTGGTGGGGCAGCGCGCTCGAGCTGGCCGGCGCCGTCCTGCTGCTGGCCGGGCTCGCCAGCCGGCCCGCGGCGCTGCTGCTGTCCGGCGTGATGGCGTACGCCTACTTCACCGTGCACGCGCCGATGGGCCTGCTGCCGCTGCAGAACATGGGCGAGCCCGCCGCGGTCTACTCCTGGGTCTTCCTGCTCTTCGCCGTCGTCGGCCCGGGCTCCTTCGCGCTCGACACGCTCGTCAAGCGACGCCGCTAGAGGAACCGCGAGCGCGGTCCGATCTAGTAGCCGCCCTGGGCGGCCGCCAGGTCGGACCGCGCCATCACGTGTTCCATCAGGCTGGTCAGCACCTGCTTCGTCGACTCCCGCTCCCGCGCGTCGCACAGCAGCAGCGGGACGTCCATACCGACGTCGAGCGCCTGGCGGACCTCCTCGGTGCCGTAGCGGTACGCGCCGTCGAAGCAGTTCACGCCGACGACGAACGGCAGGTTGCGCCGCTCGAAGAAGTCGACCGCCGCGAAGCAGCTGTCCAGCCGGCGGGTGTCGGCCAGCACGACGGCGCCGAGCGCGCCCTCCGCCAGCTCGTCCCACATGAACCAGAACCGGTCCTGCCCTGGCGTGCCGAACAGGTACAGGATCAGGTCGGGGTTGATCGTGATGCGGCCGAAGTCGAGCGCGACCGTGGTGGTGGTCTTCTGCTCGATGCCCGATAGGTCGTCGACACCCTCGGACGCGGTGGTGATGACTTCCTCGGTGCGCAACGGCGGCACTTCGCTCACCGAACCGACCATCGTGGTCTTGCCGACTCCGAATCCGCCGGCGATCAGTACCTTGACCGCGGTCGCGGTCAGGTTCCGCCGGGGATCAGAGTTTCCGGATGCCATCAAGAACCGCCTGGAGTACGTGTTTGTTGGGAGTTTCGTTGACCGGCGCCGCGGTACGGAACAGCACCAGGTTCTGCTCGATGAGATCGCTCAACATCACCTTCACCACGGGCAACGGCAGGTCCACCCGCGCGGCGACCTCGGCCACCGAGACCGGCCGCTGGCACAGGGCGATGATCCGCGCGTACTCCGGTTCGAGCATGCCCGCTTCGTGCGCCGTGCGCAGCGCGACGACCAGCGTGATGAGGTCGAGCCCCAGCGTGTCCGACCGCGTGCGCCCACCCGTGACGGCGTAGGACCGGACCAGTGGGCCGGCCTCGTCGTCGAACCAGGCTTCGTGCTTGGCACTCACGGCGACGTCGGGAGTACGCCGGCACCGGTCCGCGGCGCGGAGGTGAGCACTTGGCCGACCCGCTTCACCATCAGGTTCATTTCGTAGGCCACGAGGCCCATGTCCGCGTCCTCGCGGGCGAGCAGGGCCAGGCAGGCACCCCGTCCGGCCGCCGTCACGAACAGGAACGCGTGGTCCATCTCGACCATCGTCTGGCGGACGTTGCCGCCGCCGAAGTGCCGTCCGGTGCCGCGCGCCAGGCTCTGGAACGCCGAAGCCACCGCCGAAAGGTGCTCGGCGTCCTCCTCGGAGAGGTTCCCGGACCGCCCGATGAGCAGGCCGTCCGAGGACAGGACCACCGCGCGGTCCGCCCCGGCGACCCGCTTGACGAGGTCGTCCAGCAGCCAGTCGAGCTCACTGACGCCTGAGTTGGCCATTACTCGCGCTCTCCGTACGTGTCGTCGTTCTCGGCTGGTTCCTCGTCACGGCCCCGGCGGGTGCCCTGCTGGAAGGCGGACAACCGGCTGCGGGCCGCCTCCGGGGAGTCCAGCCGAACCTCTTCGCGCTCCTGCTGTGCGGGCCTATCCTCCCGCAACTGGGGAACCAGGCTCTGCTGGCGTCGCCGTTGCGGCAACGGCGGGCGGCCGGGTGCCTCCGGACGCCGCGGCTGCTGCGGCCGGGATTCCGACACCGCGGGCCGGGGCTCCTGCCGGGGCTCCTGCGGCGGCCACACCGGCTGCTGCGCGGCCGGGCGGGCCGGGCGCGAGCCGCGGACGGGCGGCGCGGGCGGGCGGGCCGCGGCGGCCGGCTGGGCCTGGGTCGGCTGGCTGGCCGGCTGGCTCACCGGCTGGACCTGCGTCGGCTGGCTGACCGGCTCGGAGAGGGTCCCGGCCGGCGTCGGCGCGGACGGCGGCTGGGCCGGGGCGGGCGTGAGCACCGGGGCCGGCTGGGTGGGCATCGGCGGCGCGGCCGACGGCTCGGTGCGGTGGCGAGCCGGGCGGCGCGGCTGCCGCCGGAGCTGCCGGACCTCGTCGTTCGGCGCCTCCGCGTCGGCCGGGTTCGGCACCAGCTCCGGCTTCGGCGGGGTGATCGGCTGCTCCGGCTCGAGCTCGGTGAGCGGGGCGAGCAGGTCGGTGCGGACCAGGACGATGGCCCGGGTGCCGCCGTAGGCCGACTCGCGCAGGTGCACCTGGATGCCGTGGCGGGCGGCCAGCCGCCCGACCACGAACAGGCCCAGGCGCGGCTCGTCGGACAGCGCCATGATGCCGAAGTCCGGCGGGTCGGCCAGCAGCGTGTTGATCTCTTCGGTCTGGTCCGGCTCGAGCCCGAGGCCCTGGTCCTCGACCTCGATCACGACGCCCTTGCCGACCACGTTGCCGCGGACCTCGACCCGCGACTGCGGCGGCGAGAACGACGTCGCGTTGTCGATCAGCTCGGCCAGCAGGTGCACGAGGTCGCCGACCACCGGGCCGCGGATGGCGATCTGCGGCAGCGCCGCCGTCTTCACCCTGGCGAAGTCCTCGGTCTCGGCGGACGCGCCGCGGACCAGCTCGGCGAGCCCGACCGGGTTGCGCCACTGCCGGCCCGGCTGCCCGCCGCCGAGGATGATCAGGTTCTCGGCGTTGCGGCGAGCGCGGGTGGAGAGGTGGTCCAGCTGGAACAGCGTGTCCAGCTGCTCCGGGTCCTCCTGCTTGCGCTCGGCCTGGTCGAGCACCTTCAGCTGGCGGTGCACGATGACCTGGCTGCGGTGCGCGATGTTGAGGAACACCGTCTTGGTGCCCTCACGGGTCTTGGCCTCGTCGATGGCGGCCGCGATGGCCGTCTGCTGCGCCTTGTTGAACGCGTCGGCGACCTGGCCGATCTCGTCCGTGCCGTGGTCGAGGAAGTGCCCGCCCTCTTCGAGGTCGACGGGCTCACCCGCCCGGACCCTGGCGACCAGTTCGGGCAGCCGGACCTCGGCCGCGTCGAGGGTGTCCTCCCGCAGCCGGTGCAGCCGGCCGATGAGCCGGTTCGACAGCCGGACGGCGACGAAGACGACGAAGACCGCGAACAGCACCGCGAGCACACCGGCGATCAGCGACTCGGTGAACGTCGAGTCGGCGTCGTTGATCGCGGCCTGGCTGGCGTTCGAGCTCTGCAGGACGAAGATGCCCGACAGGGCGTCACCGACCTGGCGCGCCGCGGTGCGCCACTGGTCCTGCGGCACCGGCAGCTTGGTCAGGTCACCGCGCAGGAACGCGGTCTCGACCTGGTTCACGATCTGCCACGGCTGGCTCGCCAGCAGCTGGTCGTACTTGGCCTTGACGTCGGGGATCATCTTCGGCGCCGACGCGTCGAGCTGCGCGTGGTAGGCACCGACCTGGCCGACGTAGGTGCGGAAGTCGTCGTTCGTCAGCCCGCCCGCGGCCAGCCCCGCGGCGGCGAGCGCGTCACTGCGCTGCATCGCCTCCGCGGCGGTGAACATCGGGATGGCGGTCAGCCGGTCGAACGCGTTCTGCGCGCCTCGCGCGTTCTGCGCCAGCCCGGCCAGGCCGTCGGTGAACTGGTCGATGATCTTGTTGTAGAAGGTGAAGGCCTGGCTGATCTGGATCTGGCCGCTGTCGACCGCCTGGCGGGTCTGCGGCAGCTGCTGGTAGAGAGCGAAGAACGTGGCGATGTTCTTCTGGACGCTCGGCGGGGTGTCGTCGTAGCCCGCGAAGTTGTCCTTGAGGTACTCGATCGTCTTCGCGGCGTTCTGGTCCGTCTTCGGGCGGACGGCCGCGAGCACCGCGCGCTGGTTGCCCTGCCCCGCGAGGAGACTCAGGGTCGCCAGGCGCTCCTGCTGCAGCGCGCCGAAGAACGGGATCGACGGGGCTTCCGAACCCCGGATCCGGTTGACGTAGTCACGGCCCGTGACGGCGTCGTAGATCAGGTAACCTGCGAGTGCCACGCCGACGAGCAACAGCGCGACACTGGGGATGAGCGCGATCGTGAGGACGCGCTTCCGAATCGAGGATCCCCGGTTGCGTCGAAGAGAAATCTGCTTCACCTGGGTCCGTTTTCCTTCCGGCAGTACATGGTTTCGGGTCGCCCGAGGCGGTCAACACCCGGATTCCGACCAGCCGGATCAACATCACCGTGGTCTGCTTCGCCCGCGACGACGTTAGGCAGCCCTTCAGGGCACGTCAAGTCCGTGGCGATAACGTGATCTTGAAAACGGTGACCCATCCACACTCGTTGCCCGTGCTTGGAAAGTCCACCACCGAAAGTCGTGAGGTTCGCCCCAGGGCGGCTTCCCTTTCACGCCACGGGTGCACGCTGGTACCGGTGCCGGTCGAACCGGCCGCCGACCTGGGGGTCGCTACGTACGGCGGCGGCGAATCGTTCGGTGAGAAACATCACGGGCACGACACGGCCGGGCCCCGCCTCTCCTTCGTCCGGGCCGGTGAGCTCCCGGATAGCGGAAATGCGCACGATTCACGACCGGCACCACGGATTCACCGGAGAGCGGGGCGGAATTCCCACCATTCCGCGAAGTGGGCACGCAGCGGCCTTCCGCTAGCCCCGGAACCGGTTCCGGGGCACGCTGGTCCGAACGGAATAGCACGCCGTCGAAGAATTCGATTACCGGCCGCCGGCGCCTCCCCTGCCGGGGAACGGTGTCGTCGGCGCCGGAAACCCTTGCCCGCCAAGGGATTTCTCAGCCCGGAAACTCGTCGGCGAGGGTGTTCCAGAACTGCCGCTCGTAGCTCTGGAACAGCCGGGCGCAGAGCGGCGCCTCGTGGACGTCGAGCCGGTGCGCGTCGATGCCGGCCTGGATCGCGGCGGGGGCCTGCGCTTCGATCTCCGGGACGTCCGCGGCGAAGAAGCCGAAGAACACGCAGGCCGCGTCGTCGAAGCCGTAGTGCGCCCGCATGCCGGCCGCGACGTCCGCGCAGTACCGGCCGAAGGCGGAGAAGTTGGCGAAGATCCCGGCGACGGCCGCCGACGACTCGCCGTTCAGCGCCAGCCACGTCACGTAGGCCGGGTAGGCCTGGCAGCCCGCGCGCGGGCGCTCTTCCCGTGGTCTGGACCAGCCGCCGCGATCAGCGCGTCGAGCATCAGGTTCGCCTGCTGCTCCCCCGGCGCCAGACCGCCGAAGAACGTGCGCGCGTTCGGCTCGTCGGCCCCGCGCGGCCGGCGCGTGGAAGCTCCGCCAGTGAGGCTTGTTCAGCCGTCGCCCGCCACATGGCATCCGCGCGGACCGGCGGCTTGCACGCGGGGCGCGGCGGGCTGACCAGAACAAGCCTCAGCCACTGAGCGTGATCCGCATCTCCTCCGCGGCGAGCGCGGCGAACACCCGCCGCGGCGCCCGGCCGGCGGTGATCAGCGGCACCAGCCGGTTGTCGTCGTCGCGGGACGCGAGCTCGGACTGGATCCGGTCGAGCAGTTCGCGAGCCTGTCGGGTCATCACCCCGTTCAAGCGAAGTCCGTCCGAAGCCGCCCGGGTGCACTGTGGACGGTCGTGAGGAGCTGACCGGCCGAAACCGGATGAAGGAGACATTTGACCTGGCCGCGATTCTCTATCCACCAGCCTGCGGAGCCCCTAAAGTGTGGCCATCCGGACCACCAGGAGGCCAGTGTTGACCACCCCGTCCGTCGCCGAGCAGACCGAAGGTCAGACGATCCCGCGCCTGCTGCACCGCAACGCGGTCGAGTACCCCGACCTGCCGGCGATCACCTCGCTCGACATCGAGGGGCAGCCGACGCTCAGCTGGCTGGAGTTCCGCACCGCCATCGCCGAGGTGTCCCGCGGCCTGGCCGGGCTCGGCCTCGCCCGGGGCGACCGGATGCTGATCATGGCGCCCGGCTGCCCGGACCACATCGTCGCCGACCTCGCCGCGACGCACCTGTCCGCGATCCCGTGCACCGCCTACGCCACGCTCAGCCCGGACCAGATCCGGTTCGTCGCCCGGCACAGCGCGGCGCCGGTCGTGATCCTCGGCGGGGAGACCGAGCTGGCCCGCTGGCGGACGGTGCTCGACGACCTCCCGGCGCTGCGCCACATCGTCGTGATGGACGCCGGCGCGATCCCGGACGGCGACGACCGGTTCGTCTCGCTGGACGACCTCCGGGCGCGCGGCCGGGAAGCGCTTGCCGCCGACCCCGAGGCCTTCGAAAAGTCGTGGCAGGGCATCCAGCCGGACGATCCGTTGTCGATGATCTACACCTCGGGCACCACCGGTGACCCGAAGGGCGTCGTGCTGTCGCACCGCAACGCGATCCACCAGGCGTACGCGGTGACGGAGCTGCACCATCCGCCGATGCACGCGACGAACATCGCGTACCTGCCGCTCGCGCACATCGCCGAGCGGGAGCTGTCGGTCTACCTGCCGATCGTCTGGGCCGGGCACGTGCACACGCTCGCCGACCCGTCCGGCGTGGTCGGCGCGCTCGGCAAGGTGCACCCGCAGAGCTTCTTCGGCGTCCCGCGCGTCTGGGAGAAGATGGTCGCCGGGCTGAAGAACATGCTCGGCGGGGTGCCGGAGGACCGCCGCACGGCGCTGCTCGCGGCGAACGAGCTGCTGCAGAAGGGCTACAAGCTGCGCAGTGCCGGACAGCCGGTACCGCCGGAGCTGGCCGAGCAGATCGCCCAGACCGACGCGGCCGCCCTCGCCCCCGTCCGCGCGCTGCTCGGGCTGGACAAGGTGCTCGTCGCCTCCAGCGGCGCGGCCGCGCTGCCGGTGGAGATCATCTACTTCCTGGCCGGCCTCGGCATCGAGATCGCCGAGGTCTGGGGCCTGTCGGAGACGACCGGCGCGGCGACGTCGAACTCCGGCGCGGCGTTCCGCGCGGGCACGGTCGGCAAGCCGCTCGCCGACGTCGAGGTGCGCGTGGCCGAAGACGGCGAGCTGCTGGTCCGCGGCCCGATCGTCTTCCTCGGGTACCTGCAGGAGGACGGCACGATCGCCGACGCCACCGACGCCGAGGGCTGGTACGCCACCGGCGACATCGGCACGATCGACGAAGACGGCTTCGTGACGATCACCGACCGCAAGAAGGAACTGATCATCACCTCGAGCGGCAAGAACATCGCCCCGACCCGGATCGAAGGGCTGCTCAAGGAGCACCCGCTGATCGGCCAGGCGGTCGCGATCGGCGACGACCGGCCGTACGTCACGGCGCTGATCGTCCTCGACGACGAGATCGCCCCGGGCTGGGCCGCCGCGAACGGCGTCGACGCGAAACCCGAGGAACTGGCCGAGCACCCGGCGGTGCGCGCGGAGCTGGAGCGCGCGGTCGAGTCGGCCAACAGCAGGCTGGCGCGGATCGAGCAGATCAAGCGCTACCACGTGCTCCCGAAGGCGTGGACGCCCGAATCCGGCGAGCTGACCCCGACGCTGAAGCTCAAGCGCCGGATCATCAACGACCGCTACTCGACCGACATCGAAGCGCTCTACGCCGCCGTCCGGGACCCAGCCCCCACCGCCGGCTCCTGACCCTCGCGGGCGTCACTTCCCCGGGAAAGTGACGCCCGCGGGTCAGGCGGTGCGCGGCGAGGTGGTGTCCGTCCACTTGCGCAGGCGCGGCGGGACGCGCTTCTCCAGGCCGTAGTTCTCCAGGTGCGCGCTGAAGACCTCGTCGAACGCCTTCTGCACCGTCTCGGTGTCCCACACCGGGCGCTCGAGGATCGGCTGCTTGAGGAACGGCTGGCCCATGACGTGCAGCTGCGGGCCGTTGCAGCGGATCATCTGGCCGGTGATCCCGTGCGAACCCTCGCCGAGCAGGAACAGCACCACCGGCGCGATCCGCGACGGCGTGCGGTCCGGCGGGCAGGCGCGCAGGGAGCGTTCGGACTTCCACACCATCCGGGTGTGCGCGAGCGGGCAGACGGCGTTGACGCGGATGCCGACGTCCTCGAGGTCCAGCGCCCACGAGTAGGTCAGGGACGCGACCGCGCCCTTGCTCGCCGCGTACACGCCGAGCTTGCGCTGGCCGAGCGAGGCGCCGGAGGAGATGTTGACGATCGAGCCGCCGGTGCCCGCGTCGACCATCGCCTTGATCGCGGCCAGGCCGGTGTTGACGACGCCGAGGACGTTCACCTGGACCAGCTCGCGGGCCTGGTCGGCGTCGTCCTCCCAGGGCAGCGCCTCGTAGTTCAGGCCGGCGTTGTTGACCAGGCCGTCGATCCCGCCGAACTCCTTGACGCACAGGTCGACGATCTCCTGCGCCTCGCCCGCCTCGGCCACGCTGTGGCCGCTGGCCACCGCCCGGCCGCCGTGCTCCCGGATGGTCCGGGCCGTCCGCTCGGCGAGCTCGACGTCGACGTCGTTGACGACCACCGACCCGCCCGTGCGGGCGACGTGCACCGCGAACGCCTCACCCAGTCCCCGCCCGGCACCGGTCACCACGACCGCCTTGCCCTGCATCAAGTCGTCCATCGTCATCTCCCCGATCTGCGGCGCCGTCGGCGCGGCGGCCCGTCCACCCCGGCCGGTCCTGAGTCCAGTCTTGGCCCGTTCGGCCCAACGGGGCATCGGCGGAGCCGACGAGCGGCCGCCGCTCTGCGCCGAACGAGTCGGGTTCGATCAGTCCGGAGATACCCGCGCACCGGTCAAAGCCACCGTCCGTCGCCGGTCAGGCGGCGTAACCCGATCGGCTCAAGGGTGCAGTGGTACGTCGTTCCAGGTACATCGGCGCGTAGTCGGCGGCATACTGTTAGTGCTGCCGGGGCCGTGAATGTGACGCCCCCGGACCGGGTCGTCACTGGCGAGGCACAATGCGGGGCGGTCCATATTCACTCGATCGGGGGACGGTGGTGACGAGGTGACGACGCGTGCGACACCCCGCCTCCGGGCCGTCCTGGCCAACCGGGAGTTCCGCGCGCTGTGGTTCGCGGAAACGCAGTCGATGCTGGGCGACCAGCTCACCATCGTCGCGCTGGCCATCCTCGTGTTCGACCGGACCGGTTCGCCCCTGCTCTCGGCCGTCGTCTACTCACTGACGTTCCTGCCCGCGCTCGCCGGCGGCCTGGGCCTGTCCCAGCTCGCCGACCGCTTCCCGCGGCGGGCGGTGCTGGCCGCCGGGTCGCTCGCGCAGGCCGTGCTGATCGGGCTGATGGCCATCCCCGGCATGCCGATGGCCTGGCTCTTCGTGCTGTTCGTCCTCGCCCGGCTGGCGAACGCGCCGGGCAACGCCGCGCAGAACGCGCTGGGCCGCGAGATCTTCACCGACGACGACGTCTACCTGCAGAGCCAGGACCTGCGCGGGATCACCAACAACACGGCCATGCTGGGCGGCCTCGCCGTCGGCGGCCTGCTGGTGACGACGATCGGCACGTCGTGGGCCCTGGCGATCGACGCGGTGACGTTCCTGGTGGCCGCGGTCGCTGTGCGCCTGCTGGTGCTCCGGCGCGCGGCGGCCGGGGACGGGGGCACCCCGTGGTTCGGCGCCGTCCGGCAGGTTTTCGGCGACGAACGGCTGCGGGTGCTGCTCTACCTGTCCTGGCTGGTCGGCCTGGCGGTGATCCCGGAGGGCCTCGCGGCGCCGCTGGCGGCGCAGCTGGGGGCGGGCGACCAGGCCGTCGGCTGGCTGCTGGCCGCCGACCCGCTGGGGTTCGTGGTCGGCACGTTCCTGCTGTCGCGGTACGTCTCGACGGAACACCGCCGGAAGCTGCTGGGGGTGCTGGCCGCGCTGCCGCTGGCCGCGCTGGCGGCCTTCGCGCTGCGGCCGGGCCTGGTGGTCGCGCTGGTCCTGCTCGCGCTGGCCGGCGCGACGGGTGCGTACGTCATCACGGTGTCGGCCACGTTCATCACGTGGGTCCCCAACGACATCCGCGGCAGCGCCGGCGGGCTGTACCGGACCGGGCTGCGGGTCGCCCAGGGCGTGGGCGTGGGGATCGGCGGGCTGGTCGCGCAGTGGGCCGGCTCCGCGAACGCGACGATCGCGCTCGCCGGTGCGGTGGGCCTGCTGCTGGCCGTCCCGGTCGCGCTCGCCTGGCGCCGGGTCGGCGGGACGGAACCCCGGCCGTCGTGACGCGAGGGTTCAAGGGCCGGCGTTCAGAGGTCACGGTTCGCCATCGGAAGCCACCTCTCCGTGAAGTCAAGATCGTGAATGGGATTCGCACTCGTCACAGGTCGCGGTTGCGCACGGGAGCCACCTCTCGCAGTAATCAAGGGACGACAATTCGACGGCGCATCAGAGATCGCGGTTGCTCAACGGTGCCACCTCCGTGTGGGGAGCCTGAAGATGCCTTTGGTCCACGTTCCCGGCAGTTCCGCCGAGGGCGCGGCAGTTCCGTTGCAGTGGGATGATACCCGGCAGCGGAATGCGTGAACCACTCTGGCAGGTACCGATGAGATTACTCAACACCCCAAGTAGGCTGGAAAGGAGGTGACCAATTGCATCCCGGACCAGACGACGCCGTGACGGGCCGCCGCGGCACACGGCGGCGCGTGTCCTCGCGCCGGCAACCGGACCGGACGGCCACGGCCGGCGGTCCACCCGGGACGGCCTGGCGCGACCACCCGTACTCGCCGCGCAACTGGGCGCTCTGGCGCCGCCGGCCGCGGGTCGTCGCCTTCATCCTCGCCTGCGAGGCGATCGCCCTCGCCGTGCTCGCCGTTTCGCTCACCCGTTCACCGGCCCTGGTGCCGCGCGATTGGATCAATTTCGGAATTCTCGCCGCCGGCGCCACCATTCACATCCAGCTGACCCAGCGCCAGGAAGAAAGGCGACGGAACCGCAAAAAGACGGTCCTCATCGACCTCACCGCGGTGTGGACGTTTTCGGCCGCGCTGATCCTGCCCGCGCCGTTGATTCTCCTGGTCATCTTCGTCATTCGGCTGCAGCACTGGTTCATCGCCCGCCGCCCGGCGCACAACTTCATTTTCTCGTCGATCACGCACGGCCTCGCCGGCGTCCTCGCGCACCTCACCTACACGGCCCTCGGACCGCATTTGCTGGGCACCGGCTGGACCGATTTCCTGCACGAGTTCGGCGCGATCGTCCTCACCGGCGCGATCTACGAGGCGATCCAGATCGTCTACGTCGGCGGGGCGCTCGCGCTCGGCATGTCGTCCGAGCCCACGGTTCGCAACGTCCTCGGCAGCCCGGCCGACAACATGCTCGAAGCGATCACCATCGGCCTCGGCGCGGTGACCGCGATCCTGCTCGCCGTGGTGCCGCCGATGGTGGCGGTGATGGCCGTGGTCACAGTCGTGTTCAATCGCCTCGCCGAACTCGATCAGCTGCAGAACGACGTCCGGACGGATCCGAAAACCGGCATTCTCAACATGCGCGGCTGGTCGGAGACGGCGGAGCGAGCACTGGAACGGACTGCTCGATCGGGTGATCAGCTGGCGCTCCTGATGGTCGATCTCGACCACTTCAAGTGGATTAACGACACCTATGGACACCCGGCGGGTGACGACGTGCTGCGCACTGTTGCGCAAACCCTTGACGAGGTGACCAGACCGAGTGACTCGGTCGGCCGTTTCGGCGGTGAGGAATTCCTCATTCTGCTCCCCGACATCGACGAAGAGGCCACCCGCGACGCGGCCGAGCGCATCCGCATCGCGATCGCGAAGTCACACATCGTCACCACGGACAAGCGCGGCGACCCGGCCACGATCGCGGACCGCACGACCTCGATCGGGGTAGCGCGCTACCCGAGGCACGGCGACACCCTGGAGCGCCTCCTGCAGGCCGCCGACGCGGCGGTCTACCTGGCGAAGGAGAACGGCCGTGACCAGGTCAGCTTCGCCCCGGACACCCCGGACGAGTGGCCCGCGCCCTGAGGGTTCGGTCCGCCCGCGAGCCGTGAGCTTCGCCCCGGATGAGCGACTCCCCCTTGGAGAGGTCGCAACGAGAGCGAGCCGGCGCAGCGAGCGCACGGTTCTCCACGGGAACCGGGTACCCGTCACGCATTCCTGGCCGCCGAGTCTCCGCACCACAGTCCGGCCGCGGAAAGCGAGACCGGGCAACCCCTCCGCGCGCCCGGGGGTTAGCCCCGTGTCGGCCCGCCGGCGGGGCTGGCACCCTTGACGCATGCCAGCCCCGACCGAGCCGCCGCGTGTCCGCCGACCCTGGTCGACGTCCGGCTGGCTGCTGCTGGTCCTGCTGGTGGTGTTCGCGTTCGGGCTGATCTCTTCGCGCCCGCCGTCGCCGCCCGACCAGGGCCCGCCCACCGGGGACGTCCTGGCCGCGCAGAACGCGATCGAGGCCCTGGTCCACCCCGGCCCGCACCCGGACGCGCTGGCGTTGCTCCCCAAGGACTTCACCGCGCTCAGCGGCGTCACGCCCGGCTCGATGCCGGCCCGCGACGGCACGGTCCGCGCGGTGCACGTCGACGGCGGCTGCTCGACGCCGTGGGGTGACGACAACACCAAGTGGGACTACGCGGTGCCGTGCAAGGCCCACGACCTCGGGTACGACCTGCTGCGCTACGCCGACCGCAAGGGCCACCCGCTCGGCCCGGAGGTCCGCGAGGCGCTGGACGACCGGCTCTCCTACGACATGCACCACGCCTGCGACCTCAACCCGATGGACTCGGCCGGCACCTGCCGGGTCGTCGCGTCCTTCTACTCGGCCGGGCTGGTCGTCAACTCGTGGCACCAGCGGTGGGGCCCGCCGGTCGGCGACCCGATCGGCCCGATGGTCGCCGGGGTGCTGGTGATCGCCTGCCTGCTGGTCTTCCGGCTGCGCGGCTGGCTGTACGCCCGCCGCGCGATGCCGCTGCCGCGCCCCGCGCCGGTGCCCGCGTCGGTGAGCCGCTGGGCGCTGCTCGGCGCCGGCGGGGTCGTCCTGCTGCTGCTCGGCGAGTCCGTGACGGCGCTCGCGGACTGGGCGGGCGCGCCCGAACCGGCGCTGTGGCCGCTGACCTGGCTCGCCCAGCTCACGCCGTTGATCTTCTTCGCCGGCGGGCACGCCAACGCGGCCGGCTGGCGCACCGAGCAGGAGTCGGGCGGCGGCTACCGCCACTACCTGGCCGAACGCGCCAGCCCGCTGCTGCGCCCGGCGCTGATCTTCGCCGTCGTCGCGCTGCTGACGCCGCTCGCGCTCGAACTGCTCGGCATCCCGGCGGGCACCACCGCCACGGTGATGCGGATCGCGCTGCACCCGCTCTGGCTGCTCGGCGTCTACCTGCTGACGATCGTCTGCGCGCCGCCGCTGCTGGCACTGCACCGCCGGGCGCCGGTGGCGGCCGCGGCCGGCCTGCTCGCGCTGGTCGCCGGCGGCGAACTGGCGGCCGGCTGGGCAGGCTCGCCGCTGCCCCGCTACGCGGCGACGTTCGCGCTCGCGCTCCTCGCCCAGCAGCTCGCCTTCGCGCACGCTGACGGCGTACGGCCGTCTCGACGTCTTCTCGGCTCCGCGGCCTTCGCCGGTGTCGCGGGCCTCGCGGTGGTCAGTGTCTTCCGGGGCGGGCCGCCGCTGCTGCTCGGCAGCCCGGGTGCCCCGGCGGCGTTCTCCGCGCCGCCGTGGGGCGTGCTGCTGCTCGGCCTGGTCCAGCTCGGCCTGCTCGGGCTGCTGGCGGGCCCGCTGGTCCGGCTCGGCTCGCGGCCCGGCGTCGTCCGGGTGTGCCGGTTCGTCCTGCGCGCGCCGATGAGCCTCTACCTGACGTTCCTGGCGGCGATGTTGCTGCTGGTCGCCGTCGTCTACCTGCCCGGCCGGATCGCCGACGGCCTGACCTGGCTGGTCCGGCCCCGCACGCTGGTCGCGGTCGGCCTGCTCGCGGTCCCGGGCGCGCTGGTGTTCTGGTGGTTCGAGCGGCACGCCCACGGTGCCGGCCGCCCGCGGGCGGCGGAGCACCCCGGCCGCCGGACGGCGGTGCTGACCAGGGCCGCGGCCGCGCTCGGCATCGGCTACGCGACGCTCGGGGTGTTCGGCTTCGCCCTGACGCGCTTCGGCGGCGTCGCGGCGGACGCGGACATCCTCGGCCTGCGGCTCGACCCGATCCAGAGCCTGGTGCACCTGCTGCTGGGGGTGTTCCTGCTGCACACGATCCGCATCGGCGCGAGCGCGGCGACGGGCACCTGGCTGGCCACGGCCCTGGCGTGCGCACCATCCCTGCTCTTCGCGGCCGACGGCGGAACCCCGGGCCTGCTGGGCGTGACGCTCCACGCGGCAACGGCGGTGTTCGCCCTGCTCGCGGCGGCCGGCACCCTCCTGCCCGCCCGCAGTGCCGCCAACGCGGCCCCCTGAGGGCCGAGCTTTCCCTGGGAAGGATGCGGTTCGGGGGCCCACGGACGCATCTTTCCTGGGGAAAGCTCGGTCTCGCGGCGCCCGGCGTTCACTCGTTCGTGGGACAGTCGGGCGCCTGAGGCGAAGCCGGTTCCCGCGGTCTCCGGCGACCGCGGCGTCCTGACCACGCGAAACCGGCGGACGTGCGGGAAAATGGGTGGTGCACGCCACATCCACAGGGGGATGTGTAACGCTACGGCAACCAGGGGAAGCACCATGCGTCCCATCCTGTAGCTCCACCGGTTAGCCCAGTCGATCGAGCAGTGAGGAGTCGCCCGCGTGGATCACCCGCCTCGGAACGGGCAAGGCGGCCGCCGCCCCGCTCGGCCCTGGCAGGACGAGCCCGGCCGGGCCGGCGCCCGGCGCGGCACTCCGCCGCCTCGCCGCCCCGCACCCCGCCGTGAGCCGGTCGACGCGCGCCGCGTCGAGCCGCAGCGCCGGCCGCCGGCGCGGGCGCGCCGCAACTCCTTCCGGGGCGCGAAGATCGCGCTGACCGTGGTCTCGCTGCTGGTGATGGGCCTGACCGGCTACGCGTGGGCCGCGATGCAGGGCCTGGTCAACGGGCTGAACTACGCGAACGTGATCAGCGACGGCGGTGGCGGCGACAAGCCGGCCGACGGCGCCCGCGACATCCTGCTGGTCGGCCTGGACAGCCGCACCGACGCCCAGGGCAATCCCCTCTCGCGCGAGGTGCTCGACGAACTGCGGGCCGGCGAGTCCGACGGCGAGCTCAACACCGACTCGCTCATCTTCGTGCACATCCCGAACGACGGCAGCAAGGCCGTCGCGATCTCGCTGCCGCGCGACACCTACGTCGACATCCCCGGCGGCTACGGCAAGCACAAGATCAACTCGGCGTACGCCCGCGCGATGCTCTCGGCCCGCAAGGACCTGCAGAAGCAGGGCGTGACCGACCCCAAGCAGCTCGACGTCCAGGCCAACCAGGCCGGTGCCAAGGAGCTGATCCAGACCGTCGAGAAGCTCACCGGGTCGACCATCGACAACTACGCCGCGGTCAACCTGCTCGGCTTCAGCGACATCACGAAGGCCATCGGCGGCGTCGACGTCTGCCTGAACAACACCGTCAAGGACCAGTACTCCGGCGCGAACTTCACCAAGGGCCAGCACACGATCTCCGGCGTCGAGGCGCTCGAGTTCGTCCGCCAGCGCCACGGCCTGCCCAACGGCGACCTCGACCGGGTCGTCCGGCAGCAGGTGTTCATGGCCGGCATGGCCCGCAAGGTGCTCTCGGCGGGCACGCTGACCAACCCGGGCAAGCTCACCGACCTGATCGACGCGATCAAGAAGTCGGTCGTGCTCAACCAGAACTGGGACATCTTCGGGTTCGCCCAGCAGATGAAGGGCCTGACCGGCGGCCAGCTCGAGTTCCGCACCATCCCGGTGAAGAACGTCGACTACAAGACCCCCGAAGACGGCTCGGCCATCCAGGTCGACCCCACCGAGGTCAAGGACTTCGTCCAGGGCCTCGCCGGGCCGCAGCCGGGCCAGCCGGCGCCGCCCGCCGACCAGGCCGACAGCGCGAACAAGGCGACCACGGTCGACGTCCGCAACGCCTCCGGCAAGACCGGCCTGGCCGCGACCGTCGCCAAGACCCTCTCGGCCAAGGGCTTCACCTCGGGTGACACGGCGAACGCGACCTCGCGCAAGACCACCGTGATCTGGGTGCCGAAGGGCGGCAAGGACACCGGCCAGAAGGTCGCGGACGCGCTCGGCGGCTCGCCGACGATCCAAGAGGACAAGAGCGTCCAGGCCGGGCACGTGACGGTGTTCCTCGGCGCCAACTACCAGCCTCCGAGCACCGACTCGAACGCGGGCTCGAGCGCCGGGGGCGCGACGTCCCAGGCGCCCGCGCCGCCGCCCGCCGACGCGGAAAAGCCGATCACCGCCGAGGGCGTTCCCTGCGTCAACTGAGCAACGGCGCCTGCAAGTTGCACGATCTTGTCATCTGCTGTTAACCCGATCGGCCTAACTCGCGCAATCGGTATCAAAGACATGCCGGAAACCGCGTAATGCGCAGGCACCTGCGCACTTACATACACGTGAGGGTGCACCTGCACGGAAACTGTCACCTCCGTGAGGGTGCCGCGGGAGGAACACGGCAGGGGACATTGATGTGCTGATCGACGCCGAGGACTACCAGCGGATACTCGGGGACGAGCTCCGCAAGCTCAGGCGCAGCCGAGGCTGGACGCGCAAGGAGCTCAACCAGCACCTGCAGAGCGAGATCTCGCTGCAGACGCTGGCCACCTACGAACTGGGCACCAGACAGTGTTCCGTGGTGCGGCTGGTCGAGCTGTGCGTCGCGATGGACGAGCTGCCCCAGGACCTGCTGGCCAAGGTGCACCGCCGGGTCTTCGTCGACGAGCCCGGCCGGGTCCGCGTCGACCTGCGCAAGGTCGTCGCCGACGCCCCGCCCGAACTGCTCCCCCTGCGCCGCTGGGCCGAAGACCGCCTGCGCACCGCCGGTGACCACGGCCCCGGCGAGGTCGCCCTCGACCTGCCGGCCCTCGAGCGGATGGCGGAGCTGTGCGAGCTGCCGACCGTGGACCTGATCGCCCGCCTCCGCCGGTACGTCTCCCGCTGATCCCCGGGTCCCTCACCGGCTCTTGGCCGCCGGTGAGGGACCGATTTCCGTCTCAGCCCACCAGGTAGTCCTCGCGCCGCACCTTCCGCGTGTCCAGCCAGTAGCGCCAGGTGAACCCGGGCCAGATCGTCCGGTTGACGCCCTTCGCGTCGAGGTACCAGCTCTTGCAGCCGCCGCGGGTCCAGATGCCCTTCGCGAGCTTGCGCTGGATCTGCCTGTTGAACCGCTCCTGCACCTCGGGCTTCGGCTCGAGCGCGCGGCCGGCCGCCAGCCGCAGCGCCTCGGCGACGTAGGAGATCTGCGCCTCGATCATGAACACCACCGAGTTGTGGCCGAGGCCGGTGTTGGGGCCGAGCAGGAAGAACAGGTTGGGGAACCCGGCGACGGTGATCCCGAGGTGCGTCCGCATCCCCTCGGTCGCCCACTCCTTGCCGAGGTTGCGCCCGTCGCGGCCGACGATCTCCAGGTCGTCGAAGGCGTCGGTGACGTGGAACCCGGTGCCGTAGACGATCGCGTCGACCTCGTGCTCGACCCCGGCGGCGTCGACGACGCTGTGCTCGCGGACCTCCCGGACACCGTCGGTCACGACGTCGACGTTGTCCCGCGCCAGCGCCGGGTAGTAGTCGTTGGAGATGAGCACGCGCTTGCAGCCCATGGTGTAGTCCGGGGTGACCTTGCGGCGCAGCGCCGGATCCTTGATCGCGCCGTCGATGTTGCGCTGGGCCAGGCGCTGGCCGATCTTCATCACCCACGACTGGCCGTTGAAGCCGATCGCGCGCGCCTCGAGCATCCAGTAGAGCAAGTTGCGGTAGGCGCGCTGGGCGGGCGGGAACGCCTTGAACAGCGCCCGCGCGCGGCCGGACATCTCGTGGTCGCCCTTCGGCATGATCCACGGCGGCGTGCGCTGGAACAGCGTCAGCCGCTCGACCTCCGGCGCGATCTTCGGCACGAACTGGACGGCGCTGGCGCCGGTGCCGATCACCGCGACGCGCTTGCCCGCGAGGTCGACGTCGTGACGCCAGCGGGCGGAGTGGAACGCCGGGCCGTCGAACGTCTCGATGCCCGGCAGCTCCGGGATCTGCGGCAGGTGCAGCGCCCCGACGCCGGCGACCAGCGCGCCCGCCACGAACTCGTCGCCGCCCCTCGTGGCGACGTGCCAGCGGTTCTCGTCGGCGTCCCAGCGGGCCCCGGTCATCTCCTGGCCGAAGCGGACGAACCGGCGCAGGTCGTGCTTGTCGGCCACCTCGCGCATGTAGCGCCAGATCTCCGGCTGCGGCGAGTAGGCCCGCGACCAGCCGGGGTTCTGCTCGAAGGAGAACGAGTACATGTGCGACGGGATGTCGCAGGCGCACCCCGGGTAGCTGTTGTCCCGCCACGTGCCGCCGACGTCGTGGGCCTTCTCGAGGATGACGAAGTCGTCGCGCCCCTCCTTGCGCAGCTGGATCGCCATGCCGAGACCGGAGAACCCGGTCCCGACGATGACGACCCCGGTCTCCGTGCGGTTACCCATGGCGAGCCTCCCGATTGCCTGTTACCCGTCGTCCAGCTTACTCAGAGTAGGTTACTACCGGTAGAGTGTTGCCCGTGACCACCGCGAAACGCAAGCGCATGCCCCGGGCCGAGCGGATGCGGCAGATGATCGAGGTCGCCGAGCAGGTGTTTTCGGCGCGCGGCTACGCGGCGGCGTCGATGGACGAAATCGCCGAGCTGGTGGGCGTCTCGAAGCCGATGCTCTACGAGTACTTCAACTCGAAGGAAGGCCTGCTCCTGGCGTGCATCCGGGAGTCGCGGGCGATCCTGCGCGAGGTCACCGAGCAGGCGACGGTCGGCGCGACCAGCGCCGAGGACGCCCTGCGGCGCGGCCTGCTGGCGTTCTTCGTGTTCATCCGGGAGCGTCGCGAAGCGTGGTCGCTGCTGCGGCACGAGATGGCCCTGATCGGCACGCCGGCCGCCGACGAGGTCGAGGAAACCCGCCGGCAGCAGACCGACCTCATCGCCGCACTGATGAGCGGATATTTCACCGGAGATGACGACCTGCAGGCCGAGGCGGCCGCGGAATTCGTGGTCGGAGCGTGCGAACGCCTCGCGATCTGGTGCGAACGCCACGATGAAGTGACCCCCGAAATGGCCACCGAGTACGCGATGGACGTCCTCTGGGCTGGACTTCGGGGTCGTGCACGGTAATCTGCTCGTGCATTAGGCCATTTGGTCGTTACTCAGCGCACATCGCGCTCCGTGTCTTGTGACACAGAGTTGCTCTACGGTATCGATGACACGGTACAAAGGAATGCTGGACTTGCGCGCCGTGCACAGGGTGGCGGAAACCACGTCATGACGGCGGGGTGACCGGGTCACGTACGCGTGAGGGTTTTGCTGGAGAGGGAGAGGGGCGTGAGGCAGATGGTGGAAGCGATCACGGCGACGTACGTCCAAGAGGACGCCGACTGGGCGATCACGGTCAGCGGCCACGGCAAGGAGCTGACCGCCCGCGCGCCGGGCATCATCGCCGCGCGGGACCGGGCCGACCAGCTGGTCGAGGAGCTCGGCGGGGAGGGCCGGAACACGGTGGTCCACCTGATCAACGGCAGTGCGCTGGACTTCACCAGCACCTACATGACCGCCCGGTTGACGCTCCCGAAGCTCCCGCCGCTGGAGGTCCCGCCGCCCGGCAGCGTGCCGAAGCAGCAGACCGCGGAGAAGGCGGTCGAGAAGCCGGCGGAGAAGAAGCCCGCGCTGCAGACGGGCAAGCAGCTGCCGAAGGCCGTCGAAGAGGCCAAGCCGGTGGCCGAGCCCGCCCCCGAGGTCGAGAGCAAGGCCCCGGCCAAGCCGGCTCGCGCCTGAGCGCTACTTGAGGAGCTTGCGCACCAGCAGGACGAGCACGAGGACGCCCGCACCGATCAGCGGGTACTTGACCTTGGGGTTGTCCAGCTTGGCGCGCACGCCGTTCTTGGCCGCGTCCGCGAGCTTCTTCGGGTCGGCCTTGACGGTCAGCTGGTCGAGCGTCGCCGCCAGGGCGGTTCGAGCCTGCTCGATCTCACGCTCGATCGTCTCGGGGTCGCGGGCCACGTGTCCTCCTCCGCCGCAAGGGACTGCCGGCGCCAACGTTAGCTGGCCCCCTGCCGAGACCCCGCACCGGCCACGGCCCGGCGTGGCGGACGCCGCAGCACGCTACGCTTCCGGATGCGCAGGGCCCGTAGCCCAATTGGCAGAGGCACACGGTTTAGGTCCGTGCCAGTGAGAGTTCGAGTCTCTCCGGGCCCACTCGATTCCCCCGCGCCCAGTCGATCGTGACGTGGGGCGCCAGCGCCTTCACCTTCGAATTGACCTGCCGAGCACTACGCATCGCGTGCTGGGCCGGGAAACACGCACGCCACCCATCGAGGTACCCACTGGTACCCTGGTACCACGAGAGCGCTCGCATCACATCGAGGGGAGTCCGGTCATGGCCGCCACCGCGCCGATCAAGGTAGACGCCGCGACCGACGAACTCGTGTCCCACGCGGCTCATTTCCTGTCGCGCTCGAAGAAGGACATCGTCGATGCCGCTGTCCGCGAGTACGTCGACGCTCACCGCGACGAGATCAACGCGGGCGTCAAGGCCGCACTCGGCCAGCTCAACGGCTCCGACGCTGCCGCTGTCTCTTTGATGACCGGATTCAGCGCCGCCGAGATCGACGACCTCGGCGGCCTGCCGAAGTAGCTCAGCGTATGACCGTCGGCACTCGCCGTCACGAGGTTCTCTGATATTTCGATCATGACCCAGGTCCCGATCGGCGTCCGCCCGACGAAGAGATGCCTGGCCGATCTCGGCCTTTCGCTGCCGGACCTCGGCCACCCACTCGAAGAGATCGGCAACCCGGTCGTCGCAGCCGCGCAGGCCGTCCCGGAACTGCGGGACGCCGGCGGGGCCAGCCGAATCCTCGCCTTGCGCGACCGGGTGTGGTTCAAGGTCAAGACCGGCGACCAGCGTGCCGTCGTCACCCGGCTGTACGACGACGGCCTGCCGGAGGGCCTGCCACGCGATGTCGGCAGGTGGTGGATCGGCGCGGCCGGACACCGCCGAGCCGACAGTCCGCAGCGGGACTTCTACGAGTCGATCAAGCGCGAGTGCACCGACGGCAAGACGGTTTCGACCGCACGTCTCCTCCCCGGCGACTGGGACTGGAAGCGCGTCACGGCCGAACAGGCAGTGGCCTGGCGCCGCGAGATGAAGCGAATGGTGATCGACCTCGTCTCCCTGTCGCTCACGACCGGAAACCTCGCCGTGGCCGAGTTCCGACACCATCGCGTCAAGGCTCTGGTGCGTGTCGGCGAGGATCACGAGGCCTACCTGGCGATCATCGCCGAAGGCGTCCCCGATCCGGCGATCTTCGCCTTGCTCCTCGACTGCGTTCCCGGCGTCGCGCCGGACGACTGGCAACCCGAGCCGTCTCCGCTCGCGGAGATGCAGCCGGCGCCCGGCGAGATCATCTGGTCGACGCTGCTCCGTTCGGAAGTGGCGAGCGCGATCCTCGAGCTCAGTCGATCGTGACGTGGGGCGCCAGCGCCTTCAGGAAGTCCGGGGCGTCGAACAGCTCCCCCGCCGACGCGACGCCCTTCGTCTTCGTGCGGCCCGTCAGGATCCGCTCCACCGCCTCCACCGCGAGCGGCGCCGTGACCGCGTAGATGTCCTGGCCGCGCGCCGTGATCCGGCGTTCTTCGCCGCCGGACCGCACCACGACGTCGACCACGAACGTCTCCGGCGCTCCCTCGCGCTCCTGCGCCGCCGACAGGCCCGCGGCCGCCACCGAAGTCAGGTACGTCGTCACCGACGGGACGGCCAGGTGGCTCGGGATCGTGACGACGTCGGCCATCGTGAACTCGCCCAGCACCGGCTGCGGGCCCAGCGGCTCGGGGAACGGCCAAGTCAGCTTCGGCAGCGCGTCGTCGTGGTACTCCAGGCGGCCGCCGGCGAACCGGATGCGCTGGCCGCCACGCCGCGAGTGGGAGACGCGGCCCGCGGCGAGCGTTCCCGCCGTCGGGTGCCAGCCGCTCAGGCCGTACGCGACGTGGATCTCGTCCGCGCTCGTCCAGTCGCCCATGGCCGCGGTGGCCAGCAGGTCGCCGAGCCCGCCGAAGAACGCCATCGCCGGGACGACGACGCCGTCCGCGGCGCGCGCGAACGTGTCGAGGTTGGCCTCGAGTTCGGCCGCGACGTCCACATAGGGCGCGCCCGCCCGCTGCGCCGCCTCGATCAGCGGCGCGGCCGTCTCGGCGAAGGGCCCCGCCGTGTTGATCACCGCGGCCACGCCCGCCAGCGCGCGGTCGAGCGACGCCGGGTCGTCGACCGTCGCCACCCGGCCGCCGGGCAGGCGCGCCGCGTCACGGCCGGAGAGGATCGGCTCGAACCCGCGTTCGCGCAGCTCGGCCACCACGAAACGCCCGGTGTGCCCGTAGGCGCCGTAAACCAGTACCGATGTCATTCAGCCATCCTCACGACGGCGGCGTCGCGCGACCAGTGTCCGGAACGCCATCATGCGTACAATTCCGGACATGAAGACAGTGGCGCTCGCCGCGACCGACGGGATGCTGTCGTTCGAGCTGGCCATCGCGTCGGAGGTCTTCGGCGAGAACCCCCGGTACGACTTCGCCGTCTGCGGCTCGGCCCCGGTCCTGGTCGGCCGGTTCCGGCTGGCGCCGGAGCACGGGTTCGACCGGCTGGCGCGCTCCGACACCGTGCTCGTCCCGGGCTGGGCCGACGTCGACGTGGACCCGCCGGCCGACCTGCTCGACGCTGTGCGCGAAGCTCACCAGCGCGGCGCGCGGGTGGCGTCGCTGTGCACCGGCGCGTTCGTGCTGGCCGCCGCCGGCCTGCTCGACGGGCTGCGCGCGACGACCCACTGGGCCCACACCGGCGCGCTCGCCGCGCGTTATCCCGGCATCCAGGTCGACCCGGACGTGCTCTACGTCGACAACGGCAGCGTCCTGACGTCGGCGGGCAAGGCCGCGGCGATGGACCTGTGCCTGCACCTGGTCCGCACCGACCACGGCTCGGCCGTCGCCAACTCGATCGCCCGGCTCCTGGTCGTGCCCCCGCACCGCGACGGCGGGCAGGCCCAGTTCGTCCCCGCCCCGGTGCCCGACCGGGCCGACCACCCGCTGACCGAGCTGTTCCCGTGGGCGGCCGAGCGGCTGGACCGGCCGCTGTCGGTCGACGACCTGGCGCGGCAGGCCAACATGAGCGCCCGCACCCTGACCCGCCACTTCCACGCGGTCACCGGCACCACCCCGCTGCAGTGGCTGCTGACCCAGCGCATCCGCCGCGCCCAGGAGCTGCTGGAGACGTCGGCGAGCAGCGTGGACGCCATCGCGGAGGCGGTCGGCATGGGCACGGCGACGACGTTGCGCCGCCACTTCCACCGGACGGTCGGCGTGGCCCCGGACGCCTACCGCCGCACGTTCCGCGGTTAGGGTTCGCCATGCAGTCGTACGGGTTCGTGGGCACCGGCGAGATCACCGCCGCGATCGTGGAAGGCCTCGGCACCGGCGTCGCCGACCCGCCGGACGTCTTCCTGTCGCCGCGCAACCACGACGTCGCGCACGCCCTGGCCGCCCGGTTCCCGAACGTGCGGGTGTGCGGCACCAACCAGGAAGTGCTCGACCGCACCACCACGATCGTCGTCGCGGTACGCCCGCAGGTCGCGCGGGAGGTGCTGACCGGCCTCGTCTTCCGGCCGGCGCACGTGGTGGTCAGCGTGCTGGCCGGGGTGTCGCTGGAGCAACTGCGGGAGTGGACCGCGCCGGCCGCCCGGCAGGTCCGGTCCATCCCGCTGCCGACCGTGAGCCGGGGCGCCGGCCGCACCGCCGTCTACCCCGACGACCCCGTCGCCCGGACGTTGTTCGAGAGCGTCGGCGACGTCGTCGTCCCGCGGGACGAGCCGGCCTTGGCCACGTTCTCCACGGCGACCGCCACCTTCGCCGCGCACCTCGACCAGCTGGCCACCATCGCGCACTGGATGACCGAGCACGGCGTCGCGTCCGAAGAGGCCGACGCCTACGTGGCGCACGTCTTCGGTGAGCTGGGCCGGACGCTGCTCCAGCACTCCGGCACGCTCGAGGACCTGGCCGGGAAACACATGACCCCGGGCGGCATCAACGAGCAGTTCCTGGCCGACCTGCGTGGCGACGGCCTGCGCGACAGCGTCCGGAAGAGCCTCGACGCCGTCCTGGCCCGAGTGAGCGGTCAGTAGCGGACGTCGCTCTGCAGCAGGGGCGGGTAGACCGCCGACGGCTCGCCGTCGACCGTGGTGCCCGCGAACTGGAGCATCGCGCGCTGGGCGCCGTGCATCGGGGCCGGGTAGTCCAGCGTCGGCGCCGACACCTCGTCCAGCCGCGCGAGCTGGTCGGCCGCGAGGGTGATCTCCAGCGCCGCGAGGTTGCCGGTCAGGTGTTCCAGGCGCCGCGCGCCGACGATCGGGACCACCGTGCCCGGGCGGGCGCGCAGCCAGGCCAGGGACACCGCCGCGGAGGTCGTGCCGAGCTCGTCGGCGATCGCCGCGACGACGTCGATGACCGCGAACTCCGCGTCGCCCGGGCCGCCGACGTACGCCGTGCGGGCCGAGTCGGCGACGTCGGCGCCGCGGCGGTACTTGCCGGACAGGAAGCCGTTCTTCAGCGGGCTCCACGGGGTCAGCGCGATCCCCTGGTCGAGCGCCAGCGGGCCGAGCTCACCCTCGACCGTGCGGGCCAGCAGCGAGTACTCGACCTGCAGCGCGATCAGCGGCGTCCAGCCGCGCAGCTGCGCGGTCGTCTGGGCCTGCGCGGTGACCCACGCCGGGGTGTTGGAGAACCCGACGTACCGGATCTTGCCCGCGCGCACCAGGTCGTCGAGGGTCCGCATGGTCTCCTCGATCGGCGTGCCGCGGTCCCAGTTGTGCAGCCAGTAGAGGTCGAGGTAGTCGGTCCGCAGGCGCCGCAGCGTCTGCTCCAGCTGGGCGATGATCGACGCCCGGCCCGCGCCGCCGCCGTTCGGGTCGCCGGGGAACATGTTGCCGAAGAACTTCGAGGCGAGCACGACGTGCTGCCGCCGGCCGGGCTGGGCGGCGAAGAAGTCGCCGAGGATCTTCTCCGAGTGGCCGTTGGTGTAGAAGTTGGCCGTGTCGACGAAGTTCCCGCCCCGGTCGAGGTAGGAGGCGAGGATCTTCTCGGACTCCTCGACACTGCAGCCGGCACCGCCCGGGTCCTCGCCGAAGGTCATCGCGCCGAGGGCGAACGGGCTGACGCGCAGCCCGGACCGGCCGAGGGTGACGTAGTGGTCGAGTGACATGAAACGCTCCTTGCGTGTCGGATCGGCTACTACCAGGAAACGCGATTCACCAGCTCAGTGGTAGATCGATCCACGCGGCCTCTTGCACATTCCTGCCGGAGTTGATTGTGTCGAGTCATGCTCCTCGCCGAGATCCGCGACCTCGTCGCCGCGCACGCCCGCCCGGACCTGCGGACGCGCGTGCCGGGCCTGCTCCTGTCCAAAGTGGACTCCGCCGAGCCGCACCACTCGCTGACCGAGCCGCTGCTGGTCGTCATGGCGCAGGGCGGCAAGCGCCTGTTGCTCGGCGAGCAGGTGCACGAATACCGCACCGGGCAGTACCTGCTCGTCACCACGGACCTGCCGGTGACCGGCCACTTCGTCGACGCGTCACCGCAGACGCCCGCCTTGGGCATGGGCCTGGAGCTGCGGCCCGCGGCCATCGCGCCCCTGCTGCTGGAGACGCCGCCCCGGCCGCGGCCGCGCGACACGTCCCCCATCGCGACCGGCGACGCCGGCGTCGACCTGCTCGATGCCACCGCCCGGCTGCTGCGCCTGCTCGACCACCCCGCGGATGTGCCGGTGCTGGCCCCGCTGATCGAGCGGGAGATCCTCTGGCGCCTGCTCACCGGCCCGCACGGCGGCCTGCTGCGCCAGATCGGGCTGGCCGACAGCAGCCTGTCCCACGTCAGCCGCGCGATCCGCTGGGTCCGCGAGAACTACGCCGAGCCGATGCGCATCGACGAGCTGGCGCGCCTGACCGGAATGAGCCCGTCGGCGTTCCACCGGCACTTCCGCGCGGTGACGTCGATGAGCCCGCTGCAGTTCCAGAAGCGCATCCGGCTGCAGGAGGCGCGGTCCCTGCTGGTCGCCGACGCGGGCGACGTCGCGGGTGTCGGGCACCTGGTCGGCTACGACAGCCCGTCGCAGTTCAACCGCGAGTACCGCCGGCTGTTCGGCGCCCCGCCCGGCCAGGACGCGGCCCGGCTGCGCGAGGCCGCCGCCCCGGCGCCGCAGCTGCCCTGACCGGCGCGACGCCTTCACGCCGAGGGCCCACTCGCCGGTGCCGCGGACCGACGCGCCACCGGATCGGGACGCGACAAGGCCGCCCGCTCAGGCGCGAGCCGCCAACAGCGAAGCCGCCGCAGCTGCCCGAGCGGCTCATCCGGCCTCACGCCGACCACTCACCCCGCGGCCGCTGCCAGCCGACGCACCGCCGGATCCGGACGCGGCGACGTCGCCCGCTCAGGCGCGGCCACCCGCCCGCCGGACCCGAACGCGGCGAGGTCGGCCAGTGCGGACGAAGCCTCAGCAGCTGGCCTGACCGGCGCCTCCGCCTTCACGCCGACCGGGTGCCCGCCGCTGACCGCCGGCTGAAGCGCCGCCGGATCCGGACGCGGCGAGGTAACCCGCGAAGGCCGCCGCAGTCGCCTTGAGCAGCACCGCGTCTTCAGTCCAACCGCCCCCTCGCCGGTGCCGCCACTGCACCGCCGGACCCGAACGCGGCGACGGCGGCCCAGCCCGCCCGACGCCGCCCCGACGCGCCGATCCGTTCAAGACCGCCGCCTCAGCGGGTGCGACCCTGGCCGGGTGACTGCGAACCTTTCCGCGGCGGCGTCCTTCATGGCCACGCACGCCCGGCTCCTCGACCGACGCCGTTTCGAGCTGCTGGAGGGCAAGACCGACGCGCAAGCCGTGCTCGCCGCCGTTGACGGCTACCGCAATCCCGACGGTGGGTACGGCTGGGGCCTGGAGCCGGACCTGCGGGCGCCGGAAAGCCAGCCCGGTGGCGCTCTGCACGCGTTCGAGGTCTTCGAGGACATCGCGCCCGACACCTCGCCGCACGCGGCCGTGCTCTGTGACTGGCTGGCGCAGGCGTCCCGTCCCAACGGCGGGCTGCCGTTCGCGCTGCCGGTGGCCGACCCGGCCGGCTGCGCGCCGTTCTGGGTCCAGGCCGATCCGGCGGAAGCCACGCTGCAGAGCACGGCCTTCGCGGCCGCCGTCGCCCTGCGCGTCGCGCGTCACGACCGGGCCGTGCGCGAACACCCCTGGCTGGCCGGGGCGACGCGGTACTGCTTCGACGCCATCCGGGCCCTTTCCGAGGCGCCGCACGCGATCGCGCTCTCGTTCGCGGTGCAGTTCGCCGACGCCGCCCACGACCTCCACCCCGAGGCGGGCGAGCTGCTGGACCACCTCGGCGCGTTCGTCCCGGCCGACGGCCTGGCCGCGGTGGCCGGCGGTTCCGAGGGCGAGACCCTGCGCGCCCTCGACTTCGCGCCCCTGCCGGACCGGCCGGCGCGGGCGTTGTTCTCCCAGGACGTGATCGACGCCGAGCTAAGGCGGCTCGCCGGGGAGCAGCAGGACGACGGCGGCTGGCGGGTCGACTTCGCGAGCTACTCGCCCGCGGCCGAGCTCGAATGGCGCGGGTACGCCACGGTGCGTGCCGTGTCGGTGCTGCAGCGCAACGACGTCGTCTGAGAACGCCGAAAAGCTCTACACGAGTGACGCCGAGGTTCACTCGACCGTGGGGCATCGGATTGCGGGCGGTGAGGGGATCACCCAGCGCGACCGCCTCTGTCCCACCGATCGGGTCCGGCGAAAGCGCGCCGCCCGAGGACCGGACCACTCGGCGTGGCACGGTCCCGGTCGGCCGCCGTCCACGACGTCCGATCGAAGGCGTCGAACGCGCTCGAATGAGCGGGCGGCCGGGCCCGTCCCGGGACGAAATTCCTGATCATCACGCGCCTTCCGGTCTCCGGCGCCGAACCCGTAGGGTGACGGGGAAGCCCGTACCCGGAGGTGAACCATGGCGTCGCGGAACCCGTTCGGCTGGTTCGCCCGGTGGGCGGACTGGTTCGAGGAACGCGGCGTCTACGTGCCCGGCGAGGAGAGCCGCGCGGTCGACCCGGTCCGCGATTTCGGCTGGCTCATGGCCGCTTGGGTGGCCGGGGTGGCGATCTTCATCCTGCTGTTCGCGCTCGCCGTTTAAGTGGCATGTAGGTGGTGATTGTCACCACCCGTGCCGTTCCGGTCACGGATTGGCCACGGGGCGGCACCAGGTGCGCGACAACCCCCCGTGGCGCCTCGTAACCCCGAGCGATCACGGCCAGAGTGGAGCGGGTTCGCCCGGCACACCCCGCTGCCGAACGGCATCCCCCGAACCGCCGACTGGAGTACCCGCGATGGCGCTCGCGCGCACGTGCAAGATCATGTTCACCTCAGGACTGCTGGGCCTGGCGGTGGCGTGCGGGGTCCCTTCGGCGCAGGAAGGCACCGCCGCGCTCGGCGCGGGCGGCTCCCCCGCCGGCGCCGCGGCCGCGCAGGCGGGCAACGACCTGAAGTTCGGCGCCGACCACCGGTTCGCCAGCGGCCTCACCATCTCGGTCGGCTCGCCCCAGTCGTTCAAGCCCAGCCAGTCGGCGTACCCGCAGAGCCCGCGCGGCGCGGCCTTCGACGTCCAGCTGACGAACGCCGGCTCCGCGACGTACAAGCTCTCCGGCCTCACGGTCACGGCCACCGAGCAGGGCACGGCCGTCAAGCAGGTCGTCGACACGACGCAGGGCTTCACCGGCATCGCCGACGCCGGCAAGGACGTGCTGCCGGGCCGCTCGGTGCACGTCACCTTCGCCTTCGCGATGCCGCAGGACCAGACGCAGCTCCGGCTGCGGATCCGGCCGAGCACGACCGAAGAAGCCGTGGTCACGTATTGCGGAACCGCCTGAGCCGGCGCCCGTTAGGCTCGACGCATGACCGATCGCCTCTCCCCGGGTGACGACGCCCCGGACTTCACCCTGCCCGACAGCGAGGGCAAGGAGGTCTCCCTGCGCGACTTCCGCGGCAAGTCCGTGGTCGTCTACTTCTACCCGGCGGCGAGCACGCCGGGCTGCACCAAGCAGGCCTGCGACTTCCGCGACAACCTCGCCGAGCTGAACGACGCCGGCTACCAGGTGGTCGGCATCTCGCCGGACAAGCAGGCGAAGCTCGCGAAGTTCGTCGAGAAGGAAGAGCTGACCTTCCCGCTGCTGGGTGACCAGGAGAAGACCGTCATCACCGAGTGGGGCGCGTACGGCGAGAAGGTGAACTACGGCAAGAAGTACATGGGCGTGATCCGCTCGACGTTCGTCGTCGACCCGGAGGGCAAGATCGCCCACGCCTTCTACAACGTCCGCGCGACCGGCCACGTGGCGAAGCTGATCCGGGACCTCGGCCTGGCCGCCTGATCACCGCCTGACCGCTCGCTCCGGGTGCTCGCCGCGGCCGTGCCGGCCGCGGCGACGCTCGCGCCCCCAGCCGCCGGCACGCACGAAAGCTGCACCGCGACACTCGTCGCCGCTGCGGGCACTGCTTGGGCGCGCCGAAGGAGGGCCCGCGCAGCGATGAAGTGCCGGTGTCATGCGGCCAGTGGGGCGTGCCGCAGTTCACCGAAAAGGTCACGAGGCCGCTGTACCGGCGGGCCGGTCGTGAGTGAGAAACGGTGCTCTGACACTGTTTCTCACTCACGAAGCGCGTACGACGAAGTCCTCGCCAGCGACCTGGTCCGCCACCTCGAAACCCTGGGCACGGTCCTGGAGGTCTTCGGGCCTGGCTTCAGCCCGCGGTCCCTCGCACTCGGCCGCCCCGAAGGCGGCACCTCACCTCGGTGCGCCAGCTGTTCCGGTGAACGCCCGGCTCACCGTCAGCGCCTTCCGCAAGGCGTGGCAACCGAAGACCGTCCGCCCGCCGGGCGAAGACGACCGTCCACAAACGACCGGCGGCTAGCCCTCCGCCAGCTCCCGCAGCGCCGGCAGCAGCGCCCGCAGCGCCCGTCCCCGGTGCGAGACGGCGTCCTTTTCGGACGGCTCCATCTCCGCCGACGTCCGGGTCTCCCCGTCCGGGCGGAAGATCGGGTCGTAACCGAAACCGTTGGTGCCCCGACGTGAACGCTCCAGCGTTCCGCGCCACTCGCCGCGCACAACGGTTTCCTCACCGGAGGTCAGCACGAGGGCCGCCGCGCAGACGAACTGGGCGCCGCGACGCTCGTCCGGCACATCACGAAGCTGCCCCAGCACCAGGTTCAGGTTGGCGTCGTCGTCGCCGTGGGCGCCCGACCAGCGGGCCGACAGCACGCCCGGCATGCCGTTCAGCGCGTCCACCGCGATGCCCGAGTCGTCGGCGATGGCCGGCAGGCCGCACGCCGCCACCGCGTCGCGGGCCTTCGCCACCGCGTTGCCCTCGAAGTCCGGCGCGGTCTCCGGCGCCTCGGGGAACGAGGGGACGTCCGCCAGCCCGAGGACCTCGATGCCGGAGATGCCCTCGGCGAGCAGGATCCGCCGAAGCTCGCCGAGCTTCTTCGCGTTGCGGGTGGCCAGAAGCAGCTTCGTCACTTCGAGCCCTTCTTCTTGTCCGGACGCGGTTCCGGCAGCTCACCCGGGTACGGCAGCGCCAGCGCCTCGTTCTGCAGGCGGGTCAGCTCCTCGCAGCCGGCCTGGGCCAGGTCCAGCATCTTGTCCAAAGTGGACCGCGCGAAGGTGGCGCCCTCGCCGGTGCCCTGGACCTCGATCAGCGTGCCCGCGTCGGTGGCCACCACGTTCATGTCGACCTCGGCGCGCGAGTCCTCCTCGTACGGCAGGTCGAGGCGCACCCGGCCGTCGACGACGCCGACGCTCACCGCGGCCACCGAGGACGACAGCGGCTGCGGGTCGTTGAGCCGGTTCGCCGCGGACAGCCAGGTGATGGCGTCCGCGAGCGCGACGTAACCGCCGGTCACCGCGGCCGTGCGGGTGCCGCCGTCGGCCTGGATGACGTCGCAGTCGATGACGATCGTGTTCTCGCCCAGCGCGGCCAGGTCGATGCAGGCGCGCAGCGAGCGGCCGATCAGCCGGGAGATCTCGTGGGTACGGCCGCCGATGCGGCCCTTGACCGATTCGCGGTCACTCCGCGTGTTCGTCGCGGACGGCAGCATCGCGTACTCGGCCGTGACCCAGCCGAGGCCGGAGCCGGCCCGCCAGCGCGGCACCCCTTCGGTGACACTCGCGGCGCACAGGACCCGCGTGTTGCCGAATTCGATCAGCACGGACCCCGCCGGCCACTGCTGGAATCCCCGGGTGATCTTGATGTCGCGGAGCTGGTCGTCGTTCCTGCCATCTTTTCGAGCCACGAAGAGCACTCTAGGACCGCACCGGTCAGACGTCGTAGACGGCACCCTGCTTGACGACCTCGGCCGCCGGGAACTCGGCCGCGGCCTCGGCCAGCACCGCTCCCGGATCGGTCCACGGCGCGATGTGCGTCAGCAGCAGCCGCCCGACACCGGCGTCGCGCGCCAGCTCACCCGCCTGCTTGCCGGACAGGTGCACCCCCGCCGGGCGCTCCGCCGAGTCCGTCCAGGACGCTTCGGCGAGCAGCAGGTCGACGCCGTCGGCGAGCTCGTTCAGCGCCCGGCACGGGCCGGTGTCTCCGGTGAAGGCGAGGATCCGTCCGCCGTAGGAGACGCGCAGGCCGAACGCCGGGGTCGGGTGGTCCACCTCGACCGCGACCACCTCGAACGGCCCGATCCGGAACGGCTCGGGTCGCAGCGGGTGGAAGGCGTAGACGTCGGACAGGTCCGTGCCGGCCCGCTCGGTCTCGTTGGGCGCGTACGCGTTCGCGAGCCGGACCGGCGCGTCGGCGGGCCCGTACAGCGGCAGCAGCCGCGGGCGGGCCGGGTACGGCGGCGCCGGGTGGTAGCGGCGCAGGACGGTGAGTGCGCTGACGTCGGCGCAGTGATCGGGATGCAGGTGGGTGAGCACGAGCGCGCCGAGGTCGAACGGATCGGCCACGGCCTGCAGTTGCGCCAGCGTGCCGTTGCCCAGTTCGAGGCCGAGCAGGAAGCCCTCGGCCTCGACCAGGTAACCGGACGCGGCGGCGTTCGGCCCGGGGATGCTGCCGGAGCACCCGAGGATGGTCAGTCGCACTTCGCCACCCTAAGCGCCGGAAGGTGTGATCACGCGGTGGTGGGAGCGAGGACACCCGGGGCGAAGCCCATGAAGCGCTGGGCGAGCCGGGTGAACGGCTCGGCCGAGCCGGTGGCCAGGAACTCGTGCCGCGGCGGGGTTTCCCTGGTCGTCAGCAGGTCCCGCTCGGTCAGCACGCGGACGACGTCCTTCGCGGTCTCGTCGGCGCTGCTCACCAGGGTGACCTCCTGGCCCATGACGATCTGCAGCACCCCCTGCAGCAGCGGGTAGTGCGTGCAGCCGAGCACGACCGTGTCGACCTCGGCGTCCAGCAGCGGCTGCAGGTACCCCTGCGCGAGCCCGAGCACCTGCCGCCCCGACGTGATGCCGCGCTCGACGAAGTCCACGAACCGCGGGCAGGCGACGCTGGTGAGCGTGATGCCCGGCGCCGCGGCGAAGGCGTCCTCGTAGGCCCGCGACCGGACGGTGCCCTCGGTGCCGATCACGCCGACGCGCCCGGTGTGCGTCGCGACGACGGCGCGGCGCGCGGCCGGCAGGACGACCTCGATCACCGGGACGTCGTAGCGCTCGCGCGCGTCGCGCAGGCAGGCCGCGGACGCCGTGTTGCAGGCGATCACCAAAGCCTTCACCCCGCTCTCGACGATCTCGTCGAGCGCCGCGAGCGCGTAGCTGCGGGCGGTGGCGATCGGGAGCGGGCCGTACGGGTTGTGCGCCGTGTCGCCGACGTAGCGGAGCTGCTCGGCGGGCAGCTGCTCGAGGATCGCCCGCGCGACCGTCAGCCCGCCGACGCCGGAATCGAACACACCGATCGGGGCATCAGCGAGCGGCAGGGTCACACCTCGAGGTTACCCGTGACCGCGGGAGCGGTTTTGCGCGACTTCCCCGTGCGGCTGGTCAGCCAGGCCGCCAGGACCCCGGCCAGCGCGCCGAAGACGTGCCCCTGCCAGGAGACGCCGGTGTTGCCCGGCAGCAGGCCCAGCAGCATCCCGCTCCAGATGCCCAGCAGCACCACGGCGACCAGGATCTGCCCGGCCGCGCGGTTGAAGATGCCGCGGACCAGCAGGTAGGCGAGCCAGCCGAAGGCCAGCCCGGACGCGCCGACGGTGACCGCGTTCGCCGGCCCGATCAGCCACACGCCGAGCCCGGACACGAGCCAGATGATGGCCGTGACCAGCGCGAACCGGCCGATCCCGGCGGCCATCGCGAGGAAGGAGAACAGCAGCACCGGCACCGTGTTGGCGAACAGGTGCGACCAGCCGACGTGCAGCACGGGGGCGAACAGCACACCGTCGAGGCCGGACAGCTCGCGCGAGTGGATGCCGCCCTGGGTCAGGTCGCCGGGCAGGATCACGTCGGCCAGCTCGACCAGGTAGAGCAGCAGGGTGAAGGACAACGCGACGAGCGCGGCCGCCTTCGGTTTCGGCGGCAGCACGCGCTTGCGGGCGTCGGTCGCGGTGTCGGAAGCCGGGTCCGGGGTCACAGGCAGGGTGCTCACGTCTTCGAGGCTACGTCCGGGTCCGGTGGCCCCGCCTCGGGTGAAATCCCTGATCCGGGGTTTTTGTCGGTGGTCGCCGCTAGCGTTCGAGCCATGGATGTCACCGGATATCTGGAGCGGCTCGGCCTCGACGCGGAGCCGCCGAGCCTGGCCGCGCTGGGGCGGCTGCACACCGCGCACGTCGAGCGCGTGCCGTACGAGGCGATCGAGGTCCAGCTGGGCCGGCCGACACCGCTGGCGCCGTCGGCGTCGCTGGCGCGGATCCTGCGGGGCCGCGGCGGCTACTGCTACCACCTCAACGGCGCCTTTTCGGCGCTGCTGCGCGAGCTCGGCTACGACGTCACGCGGCACCTGGGCGGGGTGCAGGGCAGCGCGTCCGACGCGCCGAACGTCGACCGGAACCACCTGGCGCTGACCGTCACCGGCCTGCCGGAGGACCCGTCGGCGACGTGGCTGGTGGACGCCGGGCTGGGTGACGGCATCCACGAGCCACTGCCCCTACGGGAAGGCACCTACACCCAAGGCCCGCACACCTACCGGCTGCGGCCGTCGGAGGTGGTGCCGGGCGGCTGGCGGTTCGACCACGACCCGTCGGGCAGCTTCACCGGCTTCGACTTCGCGCCGGGCCCGGCCGAGATGGCCGACTTCACCGAGAAGCACGCGTGGCTGTCGACGGCGCCGGAGTCCGGCTTCGTGCGGGTCTGCGTCATCCAGCGGCGGGACGCGGCGGGCATCGACACCCTGCGAGCGCTCACCTTGAGCCGTCACGGCGCCAAGGAACTGATCGAGTCGCCCGAAGCCTGGTGGACGGCGGCGGGTGACGTTTTCGGGATCCCATCGGCGTTGTTCACGGCCGAGGAGCGCGACCGGTTGTGGCGCAACGTCGTCACCCAGCACGAGGCGCACACGAGCGGCGGGCCGGAGGTCGCCGGGTGACTCAAGCGGGCAGCGGGGCCTTGCCGAGGGCGAAGTCGACGGCGGCCTCGGCGTGCAGCCGGGTCGTCGGGAACGTCGGCACCGCGCTGTCTTCGGGACCCACCAGCAGCTCGATCTCGGTGCACCCGTAGATCACGCCTTCGGCCCCGGCCTCGACGAGCCGCGCGATCACGCCCCGGTAGGCCTCGCGCGACTCCGGCTTGACGACGCCGAGCACCAGTTCGTCGTAGATGATCCGGTGCACCAGGTCGCGGTCGCCGGCGGCCGGCACGAGCACGTCGAGGCCGTGTGCGGCGAGCCGTTCGCGGTAGAACGGCTGGCTCATGGTGAACCCGGTCC
Organism: Amycolatopsis sp. NPDC049252; assembly: GCF_043197175.1. NCBI lineage: Bacteria > Bacillati > Actinomycetota > Actinomycetes > Pseudonocardiales > Pseudonocardiaceae > Amycolatopsis > Amycolatopsis sp. NPDC049252. Next base: position 230,482 of record NZ_JBICSQ010000003.1, on the reverse strand, counting down.
CGAGCAGCCCGACCCGGCGGATCCCGGCGGCCGTGACGGCGGCCGCCGTCGCGTCGGCGAGGTGCAGCAGCGGAATGCCCAGGCCGTCGGTCAGCTGCTCGGCGACCTTGTGCATGGTGTTGGTGCAGAGCACGACGAAGTCGGCACCGGCCGCCTCCAGCGCGCGAGCGGCGCGGTTCAGCTCCGTGCCCGCGTCGTCCCAGCGGCCCTCGGCCTGCATCGCTTCGATCGTGGCGAAGTCCACCGAATACAGCACCGTGTGGGCCGAGTGGAAGCCCCCGAGCGCGGCTTTCACCCGTTCGTTCATCAGCCGGTAGTACTCACTGGACGATTCCCAGCTCATCCCGCCGAGCAGCCCGATGACCTTCATGCTGTCAGCATGCCCGAAAGGAAGATCCGCACCACGTTCGCCGGCGTGTCCAACGTCCTGATCAGCGACGGGACGTCGGCGATCCTCGTCGACGGCTTCTTCTCGCGGCCGTCGCTGCTGAAGCTGGCCACCCGGGTATCGCCGTCCCGAAGCCGGATCGACGAGTGCCTGCGGAAGCTCGAGGTCACGAAGCTGGACGCGGTCCTGGTGTCGCACTCCCACGTGGACCACGTCCTGGACGCGCCGGTCGTCGCCCAGCTGACCGGCGCCACGCTCTGCGGCTCGCCCTCGACGCGCCGGGTCCAGGAGGGCTACTACCTCGCCGCCGAGCCGTTCCACGAGCTGGTGCCGGGCGAGCCGGTGGAGTTCGGCGAGTTCACGGTGACCGGCGTCGACGCCCGCCACAGCGACGGCGACCGGGTGCCGGGCGAGATCACCGAACCGGTCCGGGTGCCGGCGAAGGCGAATGCGTTCAAGACCGGCCGCTGCTACTCGTTCCACATCGCGCACCCCGACGGGAACGTCCTGGTCCACCCGTCGGCGAACTTCGTCCCGGGCGCTCTGGCCGGCTACTCGGCGGACGTCGTCTACCTGGGCGTCGGAGCGGCCGGGAAGCAGTCCGAACAGTGGCGCGAGGAGTACTGGCGCGAGACGGTCGGCGCGCTCGGGCCACGGACCGTCCGCCCGGTGCACTGGGACGCGTTCTGGCGCCCGCTGTCCAAGCCGTTGAAGCTGCTCCCGAAGCTGTTCGACGACCTGGACACGACGATGGGCACCTTCAAGCGGCTCGCCGCCGCGGACCGGATCGACCTGGCCCTGCCGGAGCTCTGGAAGACCGAGTAGGTCAGGCCCAGTGCCGCTCGGCGGCTTGGTCCGGCGATCAGCTCGCTCCCGGTCGCCTTCGGCGGATCAGCCGGCTTGGATTCGGCGCGATTCGCCGCGGTCCGGGAGTCGACCCGGCCGAGACCTCTGCCGCCAAATGGGCGGGTCGCAGCCACCACTGGTGAGCCCGGGCCGACCGGAGCCGTCCATCGACGCCGGCGGCCTGAGCCGATCCTCACCTCAGGCCCAGAGCTGCCCGTCGAGCCGCTCGGCGGCCTCGTCCAGCGAGCCCGCGTAAGCCCCCGTCGACAGGTACTTCCACCCCGCATCGGCAACGACAAAAGCCACGTCGGCAGGCTTACCCGCGGCCACGGCCTTCTCCGCGACAGCCAGTGCCGCGTGCAGTACCGCGCCCGTCGAAATGCCCGCGAAGATGCCTTCGTGCTCCAGCAGCTCCCGCGTCCGGCGCAGTGCATCGTACGCGCCGACCGAGAACCGGCCGTTGAGCACGCTGGGGTCGTACAGCTCCGGGACGAACCCCTCGTCGAGGTTGCGCAGGCCGTACACCAGCTCGCCGTAGCGCGGTTCGGCCGCGATGATCTGGACGTCCGGCTTCGCCTCGTGCAGGTAGCGCCCGCAGCCGACGAGCGTGCCGGTCGTGCCCAGGCCGCCGACGAAGTGCGTCAGCGTCGGCAGGTCCTTGAGCAGCTCGGGGCCGGTGCCGCGGTAGTGCGCGTCGGCGTTGGCCGGGTTGCCGTACTGGTAGAGCATCACCCATTCCGGGTTCGCCTCCGCCAGCTCCTTCGCCCGCCGGACGGCCTCGTTCGAGCCGCCCGCGGCCGGGGAGAACACGATCCGCGCGCCGTAGGCCTGCAGCAGCTGCTTGCGCTCGGTCGAGGTGTTCTCCGGCATCACGCAGACCAGCCCGTAGCCCTTGAGCTTGGCGGCCATGGCCAGCGAGATGCCGGTGTTGCCCGACGTCGGCTCCAGGATCGTGGAGCCGCGCCGCAGCTTGCCCTCACGCTCGGCGGCTTCGATCATGGCCAGCGCGGGGCGGTCCTTGATCGAGCCGGTCGGGTTGCGGTCCTCCAGCTTCGCCCAGAGGCGCACGTCGTGCGTCGGCGAGAGCCGGGGCAGCCCGACCAGCGGCGTGCCGCCGAGCGCGTCGAGCAGGGACTCGAAGCGAGCCATCGATCAGCCACCGGCCACGGCGGGGAGGATGGTCAGCGTGTCGCCGTCCTTGACCTCGGCCTCGAGGCCGCCGGCGAAGCGCACGTCCTCGTCGTTGACGTAGACGTTGATGAAGCGGTGCAGCTTCTCCTCCTTCACCAGGCGCGCCTTGAGGCCGGCGTGCCGGGCCTCGACGTCGTCGATGACCTCGAGCACGGTCGCGCCCTTCGCCTCGACGGACTTCTCGCCGCCGGTGTGGGTGCGCAGGATCGTCGGGATGGAGACGGTCACGGCCATGGGTTCTTACCTCCGGTGGGTTCCTACACGCAGACGCCTGCGGCGCGCGGTTTGTTCCGAGCTGGTCTGGACGGCCTCAGCCGACGATCTCGACCGGCTCCTCGGTGATCTCGGCGTCCACGATCCGGTACGACCGGAATTCGTGCACTTCGGGGTCCCGGGTCGACACGAGCACGTAGTGCGCGCCGGGCTCGGCCGCGATCGAGGCGTCGGTCCGCGACGGGTACGCCTCGGTGGCGGTGTGCGAGTGGTAGATGACCACCGGCTCTTCGCCGTTCGCGTCCATCTCGCGGTAGAGCTTCAGCAGGTCACCCGAGTCGAACTCGTAGAACGTCGGCGACCGCGCCGCGTTGAGCATCGGGATGAACCGCTCGGGTGAATCCGAGCCTTCCGGCCCGGCGATCACCCCGCACGCCTCGTCGGGGTGGTCACGGCGGGCGTGGGCGACGATCTCGTCGACGAGTTCACGGCGGATCCGGAGCACACCGCCATCTTAGGTGGTGGACACAAGCTGTCCAGACTCTGAGATATTGCGCTCACCAGGACAATCGGGGAATGCCGATGTCCTCGAAAGCCCGTGAACGCTGTCGAGAGTTCCTCGAGAACGGTGAGCGGATCCAGTACCTGATCCCCGGCATCTCCCTGTACGTCAACGGCGTCCGCACCCGGGCCGCGTTCTTCGTCGTGGTCACCGACCGCGGCATCACGGTGCTCTACGGCGGCCGCTTCCGCCGCTACACGCCTAAGACCGTCTACGACCGGCTGCCCCGGCGCACGGAGATCGGCCCGGTCGAGGTCCACCCGTCGCTCGGCCCGGTCCTCACCGTCGCGGGCCTGCACCTGGAGATCGACGAGGAGTACGTCAGCGCCGTCCGGGCCGCCAACCTCGAAGGCAGCCGTGACGGCCTGCCCGAAGACCCGCTCCCGGACCTCTAGCCGAACGCCTCGGGCCACACCTCGCGGTAGGCCGGGACGCCGCCGGCCGTGGTCGCGGCCAGCAGGCCGTGCACCATCGCCCTGGCGAACACCCGTGCCGCCGCCGAACACAGCGCGTCCAGTGCCCCCGCGCGCACCGCGACGCCGAACGGGCCGCTCGCCTCGGGCAGCTCCCGCGCGCCCGTGGCCAGCGCGAACACCGTGTCGCCGTCGAACATCGTGTGGGCCGGGCGGACCGCGCGGGCCAGCCCGTCCTGGGCCGCGACCGCGAGCCGCCGCGCCTCCGCCTTGGACAGCGCCGCGTCGACCGCGACGACGCCGATCGTCGTGTTCAGGTCCGTCCGCCGGGACGGCAGGTCGGCGGGCCGCGACGGCCACGTGACGCCGAAGTCGCCGTGGTCGGCCGCGTACGCCCGGCCCGTCGTGAGGTCCACGGCCTCGCCCGCCGCGTTGACCGCCGCCAGCGCCCCGACCGTGAACTCGCCCACGACCTCGCTCGCCGTGCCGATGCCGCCCTTCAGGGACCCGACGGCCGCACCGGCGCCGGCCCCGACCGTGCCTTGGGTGACCGGACCCGCGGACGCGGCGGAGCAGGCCTCGTAGCCGAAGGACGCGTCGGGCCGGTTGCCCCAATCACTGCGCGGCAGGTCGAACAGCACCGCCGCGGGCACGATCGGCACGACCTCGTGCGGCTGCGCGCCCACCGGGAAGCCGAGGTTCCGCTCGCCGAGCCACCGCATCACGCCGTCGGCCGCGGCCAGCCCGTACGCGCTGCCACCGGAGAGGCAGACCGCGTTCACGCGCTGGACCAGGTTCTCCGGCTCCAGCAGGTTCGTCTCGCGGGTCCCGGGCGCGCCACCGCGCTGGTCGAGGGCGCCGACCGCGCCATCCGGCACGAGCACCACCGTCGTGCCGGTCGCCCAGCCGTCCCCGAGCCGCTCGTGGTGCCCGACCAGGACGCCGGGAACGTCGGTGATCATCCGGTCAGCGCCTGGATCAGCGTCTCCTGCACCCAGGTCAGCCAGTGGTAGACGCCGAGGTGCGGCGCGCGCGGGTCGTCCTCGGGCAGCTCGTCGGGCATGTCCTCGGTGACGTCGAGGGCGGTGCCGAGCGCCAGCCGGACGTCGTTGAGCGCACCCAGCCAGGCGTCGGCCTGCTCCTCGGTCAACCGGACGTTGCCGCCGTCGCGGGGCAGCGTGTCGAGCACGATCTTGGCCACGCCGACCTTGATGTCCAGCAGCTCCGGCTCGTGCAGCGAGCGCATCGCCGACGCGGAATCGAGGTCTTCGCGGGTCGGGTTGTCCGGGTCGAGCCGGTGGAAGTCGGGCAGCAGCCGCGAGAGCACCGGGTCGTCCGGGGACTCGGTCGGGCCGGTGCGGATGCCGGTCAGCTCGGCGAGCTCGTCCTGCGGCGCCTCCTCGGCGCGCGCGGTGAGCATGTCCTCGAGCTGGCTGACCAGGCCGCGCAGCACGGCCGCTTCCTGCTGCTCGAAGCCCGCGTGGATGACCGCGCCCTTGCGTCGCCAACCGTTCACGAGGGCTGCTCCATGGTGGCCCAGAGGCCCGCCGCGTGGAGTTTCGCCACGTCCACCTCCACCTTTTCCTTGCTGCCCGACGACACGATCGCCTTGCCCTTGTGGTGCACGTCCAGCATCAGCTTGGTGGCGTGGTCCCGGCTGTACCCGAACAGCTTCTGGAAGACGTACGTCACGTACGACATCAGGTTGACGGGGTCGTTCCACACCACGGTCCGCCACGGTGTGTCCGACTCGGCGACCTCGGCACCGGCCGGTTCGACCTGCGTCTGCTCGGATGCGACAGGCGTGGACATGCACCCCATGGTGTCACGGGGGCGCGAGGGTACGCCGCGCCAGGTCCGGCCATGTGGGTGAATAGGGTGGCGGCATGGGTTCACCCGAGCCGGCCACGGCCAGCACCGCGCTGCTCACCGACCACTACGAGCTGACCATGCTGGGCAGCGCGCTGGCCGACGGGACAGCCGAGCGTCCTTGTGTGTTCGAGGCGTTCGCCCGCCGGTTACCGGACGGCCGCCGCTACGGCGTCGTCGCGGGCACCGCCCGGGTGCTCGACGCGATCGCGGACTTCCGCTTCACCGACGCCGAACTGGTGCAGCTCGAGGCCACCGCGGTGGTCGACGACACGACGCTGGCCTGGCTCGCGGACTACGAGTTCTCCGGCGACATCGACGGGTACGCCGAGGGTGAGCTGTACTTCCCGGGCTCGCCGATCCTGACCGTCAGCGGCTCGTTCGCCGAGTGCGTGCTGCTGGAGACGCTGGTCCTGTCGATCCTCAACCACGACAGCGCGATCGCCTCGGCCGCGGCCCGGATGTCGGGCGCCGCGCACGGCCGCCCGATCATCGAGATGGGCGGGCGCCGCACGCACGAGTGGGCCGCCGTCGCGGCCGCGCGCGCCGCCTACCTGGCCGGTTTCGCGACGACGTCCAACCTCGAGGCCGGCCGCCGCTACGGCATCCCGACCCGCGGCACCGTCGCGCACGCCTTCACGCTGCTGCACGACAGCGAGGAGGAGGCCTTCCGCTCCCAGGTCGACAAGATGGGCCCGGACACGACGCTGCTGGTCGACACCTACGACATCACCGCCGGCATCGAGGCCGCCGTCCGCGTCGCGGGCCCCGAGCTCGGCGCGATCCGGATCGACTCCGGCGACGTCGGCCCGCTCGCCCGCCGCGCCCGCGAGCAGCTGGACGCCCTCGGCGCCAAGGACACCCGGATCGTCGTCTCCGGCGACCTCGACGAGCACGCCATCGCCGCGCTGCGCGCCGAGCCGGTGGACGCGTACGGCGTCGGCACCTCGGTGGTCACCGGGTCCGGCGCGCCGACCGCGGGCATGGTCTACAAGCTGGTCGAGGTGGACGGCAAGCCGGTCGCCAAGCGCAGCGCGCACAAGGAGTCCCGTGGCGGGCGCAAGTCCGCGCTGCGGCGCCACCGCGGCACCGGCACGGCGGTCGAAGAGGTCGTCTGGACGACGTCGGGGGCCGCGCCGGAGCCGGAGCCGAACGACCGGCCGCTGCAGCTGCCGCTGATCCGTGCTGGCCGGGTCGAGCCGGATCTGCCTACGCTCGACGACGCGCGGCAGCGGCTGCGCCGCGGCCTGGTCAGCCTGCCGTGGGAGGGCCTCAAGCTCTCGCACGGCGACCCGGCGATCCCGACCCTCTTCCTCTGACCGGAGGTCACCATGGCAACCGCGCTGATCGTGGTGGACGTGCAGAACGACTTCTGCGAAGGCGGCTCGCTCGCGGTCACCGGCGGCGCCGCGGCCGCGGAGACGATCTCCGCGCTGTCCGCGACCGGCGGCTACTCGCACGTCGTGGCCACCCGCGACTACCACGTCGACCCGGGTGACCACTTCAGCGCGACGCCCGACTTCGTCGCGAGCTGGCCGCCGCACTGCGTGGCGGGCACGCCCGGCGCGTCCTTCCACCCCACCCTCGACGTCGTCCCGATCGGCGCCGTGTTCTCGAAGGGCGAGTACAGCGCGGCCTACTCGGGTTTCGAAGGCGCGTCCGGGGACGGGAAGTCCCTGGAGGCCTGGCTGCGCGAGCACGACGTGACCGACGTCGACGTCGTCGGCATCGCCACCGACTACTGCGTGCGCGCGACGGCCCTGGACGCGGCGCGGGCCGGGTTCGGCGTCCGCGTGCTGCTCGACCACACGGCCGGGATCGCCCAGTCTTCGGTCGAAGCCACCCTTCGCGATTTCGACGAGGCCGGAGTCACGCACACAGGGACGGCGCACGTCGGATGAAGGACCTGAAGGCCGCCCTGGCCGAACACCGGCTCGTCGCGATCCTGCGTTCAACGGAGGCGTCGCGCTTCGCCGACGCGGGCGTCGTCCTGCACGCGGCGGGGATCCGCCTGCTCGAAGCCACCCTGACGACGCCGGGCGCCCCCGCGGCGATCAACGCGCTGCGCCTGGCGCTGGGCGAAGACGCGCTGGTCGGGGCGGGCAGCGTCCGTGAGGCGTCCGATGTGGACATCGCGGTCGACGCGGGCGCGCGTTACCTGGTCACGCCGACGGTCAACCCGGCGGTCCTGGAACGCGCGGACGCCCTCGGCGTGCCGGTGATCTGCGGCGCGCTGACGCCGACGGAGATCGACCAGGCCTGGCGCCTCGGCGCGGCCGCGGTGAAGGTGTTCCCGATCGCGGCGGTCGGCGGGGTCGCCTACCTGCGCGCGGTCCGCGCCCCGCTGCCGGACGTGCCGCTGGTCCCGACCGGCGGCGTCCACCTGTCCGACGTCGAGAGCTACCTGCGCTCGGGCGCGATCGCGGTCGCGGCGGCGACCCCGTTGCTGGGCGACGCCCTGACGCCGGCCGGCAGCCTCCCGAACCTGGCGACCCGGGCGGGCGAGTTCGTCTCGGCCGCGAGCCGCTTCAAGACCGCGTAGCTACTTCTTCTTGCCGAAGGGGTCGCAGGCGGCCGTGCCCAGGTAGATGTCGCCGCCGGCCGGCCCGCCCTGCGGGAACAGCACGATGTGCAGCGCGTGCGTCACCAGGCTGCCGTCCGGCGGCTGCGGCGTCACCGTCTCGTTGAGGATCACCGTGGCCAGCGCGGTGCCCGCCGGGCCGCCGGGGATGACGATCCGGTCGTTCGGCGGGATCTGGGCGGGCACGGTGATGCCGGTGACGGTGCCGATCGCCACCTCGCCCCCGCTGCCGGTGGCGGACGTCGCGCACTTCGCCGAGAACGTCCGGACGGTGATCACCGGGCCGCCGTAGCGCTTGAGGACCGACGCCTCGAAGCGGTGCCCGGACGCCTGCGCGATGGCCACGTCACCCGAGCGGCCGCAGCCGGACTCCCCGATCCCGAACGTCGCGACGTCCCCCGTCGTGCCCCCGACGGTCCGGGCGCTCGCCGGGCCGTCGGCGGTGCACTTGGCCAGGTCGCCGGTGACGACGTGCTCGTTGTCGAGCAGCACGTCGACCGAGCCGGTGGCCGCCCAGCCGGTGGAGGTCACCGGCGCCGCGGCGACCAGGAGCGGGCCGGCCAGCGCCGTCACGGCCAGCAACCGGATCGTCCTCTTCCTGGCGTTTCGCATGCACCGGCCTCCTCGTTCCGTGACGGTTCGCAGTCAGCCTCTTCGCCGATCGGCGGGCGCGCACGGCCGTCCGAGCGGGTCCACCCGGACGTGTGGCCGGTGAGGAACGCAACTCGAGCGGTACTCCGGGAGATAACCAGCGTTAACCTCGATCATCGCGTGTGAGGCTGGACCGGGGTGGCCGACCGGACCACGCCTCGGACCCAACTCGGGAGGTTCTGTGTCTTCGCTGTCCTTCGCCGCCAAGCGGCCCGTGCTGGCCGACCTCGTGCCCGGCACGCTCGTCCGCGACATCGCGCTGGTCGCCGGCGGTGCCGTGCTCACCGGCGCCGCCGCGCAGCTGGTCATCCCGGTGCCGGGCAGCCCGGTGCCGATGACCGGCCAGACGTTCGCCGCGCTGCTCGTCGGCGCGTCGCTCGGCATGTCGCGCGGGGCCGCGTCGATGCTGGTCTACCTGCTCGTCGGCGCCGTGGGCGTGCCGTGGTTCCAGAACGGCACCGCGGGCCTGTCCGGCGCGAGCGCCGGCTACATCGTCGGGTTCGTGTTCGCGGGCGCCCTCGTCGGCGCGCTCGCCGGGCGCGGCGGCGACCGGACGCCCCTGCGCACCGCGGGCACCATGGTGCTCGGCAACGTCGTCATCTACGCCTTCGGCGTGCCGTGGCTGATGGCCTCGACCGGGTTCGACCTGTCGACGGCGTTCGCCAAGGGTGTCACGCCGTTCCTGATCGGCGACGCGCTGAAGATCGTCGTGGCCGCCGGCCTGCTGCCGCTCACGTGGAAGCTGGTCTCGCGCCGCTCCGAAGACTGACCCCTGCCTGATAGCGAAGGGCCCGCCGGCACGATGGCGGGCCCTTCGCCGTCTACACGACGGCGCGAGTGGCCCGTTCGCGACGGATCACCGATCCTGTCGGACGTGGCGGCTAATGTGTCGCTGTGCCCGCTCGAACTGACTTCCCCGGCGTCCTCGAACTCCTGACCCACGCGGTGGAGTCGGTCGGCGGAGCCGAGCGGCCCGGTCAGGTCGAGATGGCCGACGCGGTCGGCCGCGCCATCCGCACCGGCGAGCACCTGGCCGTGCAGGCCGGCACCGGCACCGGCAAGTCACTGGCCTACCTCGTGCCCGCGATCCGGCACGCCGTCGAGAAGGAAGCCACGGTCGTGGTGTCGACAGCCACGATCGCGCTGCAGCGGCAGCTCGTCGACCGCGACCTCCCCCGGCTCGCGAAGGCGTTGAAGAAGCCCCTCGGCCGCGAACCGACCTTCGCGATCCTCAAGGGCCGCCGCAACTACATGTGCCTGCACCGCCTGGATTCGGGCGCGCCCGACGAGCCGGAGGACGCCCAGCTCTTCGACCCGTTCGCGGTGTCGCGCCTCGGCAAGGAGGTCACGCGGCTGCGGGAGTGGGCGTCCGACACCGAAACCGGCGACCGCGACGAGCTCGTCCCGGGCGTCACGGACCAGGCGTGGCGCCAGGTGTCGGTGACGGCACGGGAATGCCTCGGCGCGTCCCGCTGTCCGATCGGCACGGACTGCTTCGCCGAGAAGGCTCGCGCCGAGGCCGGCCGGGCCGACGTCATCATCACCAACCACGCGCTGCTGGCCATCGACGCGCTGCAGGGCTACCAGGTCCTGCCGGATCACGACGTCGTGATCATCGACGAGGCCCACGACCTGGTCGACCGCGTCACCTCGGTCGCCACCGGCGAGCTGACCAGCGCGATGTGCGCGTCCGCCGCCCGCCGCTGCGGCAAGCTGATCGACGCCGACGTCGCCGACCGCCTGCTGGAAGCGGGTGACGGGCTGGCCCTGATCGTCGACGACCTGCCCGCCGGCCGGATGGACACGCTGCCGCAGGCGTTGAAGGGCGCCATCCCGGCGGTCCGCGACGCCGCGCACGCGTGCATCTCCGCGCTCGGTTCGGACCGCAAGGAGGACGTCGAGGGGGCCACCGCGCGCAAGCTGGCGCGCACGCTGCTCGACGAGGTGCACGACACCGCGGTCCGGCTGCTGGAAGCGTTCGACGAGGACCAGGCGCACCAGCGCGACGTCGTGTGGCTGGCGGGTGACAAGTTCTCGTCCAACCCGCGTCCGCCGGCGCTGAAGGTGGCGCCGCTGGGCGTCGCCGGCCTGCTGCGCGAGCGCGTGTTCAACCTGCACACCACGATCCTGACCTCGGCCACCCTGACCCTGGGCGGCACGTTCGACACGATGGCCCGCCAGTGGGGCCTCCCGCCGGGCGCGGCTCGCGTCGAAAAGGCGCCCGGCGCGGCGACGGACAAGGAAGCACCGTCGGACGCCGACACCGGCCCGAAGTGGACCGGCCTCGACGTCGGCTCGCCGTTCGACCACCAGCGCAACGGGATCCTCTACCTGGCCAAGCACCTGCCGCCACCAGGGCGTGACGGCCTCGCCTCGTCCACAATGGACGAACTGGCCGAGCTGATCGAGGCGGCGGGCGGGCGCACGCTGGGCCTGTTCTCCTCGATGCGGGCGGCCAAGCAGGCGGCCGAGGAGATGCGCGAGCGGCTCGACTTCCCGATCCTCTGCCAGGGCGAAGACGCGACGTCTCTGCTGGTCCAGAAGTTCTCCGAGGACGTCCGGACCTGCCTGTTCGGCACGCTCAGCCTCTGGCAGGGCGTGGACGTCCCCGGTCCGTCACTGCAGCTCGTGGTCGTCGACCGGATCCCGTTCCCCCGCCCGGACGACCCGGTGTCCTCGGCCCGCCAGCGCGCGGTGGAAGCCCGCGGCGGCAACGGGTTCCTCACCGTGGCGGCCACGCACGCGGCGCTGCTGCTGGCGCAGGGCACCGGCCGCCTGCACCGGTCGGTGACCGACCGCGGGGTCGTCGCGGTACTGGATTCGCGGCTGGCGAACGCCCGCTACGGCGGATTCCTCCGTGCGTCGCTGCCGCCGTTCTGGCCCACGATGGACCCGAAGGTGGCCCGCGACGCCCTGCGCCGGCTGGACGCAGCCGCGCCCGCGTGACGCGGTCCACAACACCGACCGGTACGGTGAAGCAACCCTAGTACTGATCCGACCACATTCGGCCGTGGCTGCGGTCGGATCAGTACGAGCGGCACAGCAACAAGGGAGCACCGGTTGACCCAGGATTCGTCCAGCGCACAGTCCCGGACTGTCAGTGTCGACGACACCGGAGTGCGGCGGCGCCTAGCGGATGGCAGCGAAGAGGCCGTCACGTGGTCCACCTTGTCCTCGGTGATGGTCAGAGTGATCCCTGACGGCCCGTGGAACGAAGACGTCTTCTTCATGCTGGTGGGCTCCGACGGCAAGGGCACCGCGGTGCCGAGCGGCGACCCGGCGGCGGACGCGCTGATCGAGCGCCTGCAGGCGTTGCCGGGCTTCGACAACGAGAAGTTCATCGAAGCCATGACGACCGACGCCGACCAGGCGTACGTGGTCTGGGAGTCCAGCGAGAACTGACCGCTTACGCCGTCGGGAACTCCTCCGTCACCGGGATTCCCTTCTTGAGCGTCCGGCTCACCGTGCAGAGCCGCTCGATCGCGCGGTCCACGGCCCCGGCCAGCGCTTCCCGCTGATCCTCCGCCAAAGTCGACACGTCGACATCGAACGCGACGTGCACGGCGTCCAGCTCCGAAGCGCCTTCACGCCGATCGGCCGTGACGTTGACGCGGAACTTCGCGTCCTCGCCCACCCGCCGCGTGATCAGCTCTTCGGCCGTCACCGCGCTGCAGCCCGCGGCCGCGATCTGCAGCAGCTCGGCGGGCGAGAACGCCCCTTCGGCGCCGGTCCGGCCCAGCCGGACCTCGGCACCACGATCGTTGCGCCCGACGAAGGAATGCTGCCCGTCACGCTGTACTTCGAGTCCCATGTCGGCTCCAACCTGGTCAGGACAACACTTGTTCCGGTTCCCACTGGGCAAGAACGGTGATGGTGCCCGGGTCGACTTCCGTGAACCCGGCGTCCCGCACGGCGATGACGCGGTCGCGCCGCCACGCGCCTTCGGGGTCGTCACCCGGGTGCAGTTCCTTCCACCGCGCGACGCTCGGCGTGCGCACCGCCGTCCGGTAGCCCTGCGCGGCCCAGCCGGCAAGCTGCTCGTCGTCCAGCAGGGCCGCGAGGATCATCGTGGCGTGACCGACCTGCGCGGCGCCCTTGCCGACCGTCATCGGGACCTGCGGGTTGAGCAGCAGCAGCGGGACGCCGTCCGGGATCGGGCCCGGCTCGTCCGGTGGCAGCTCGCTGCCCGAGATCTGGAGCCGTGCCACCTCTTTGGGCGTCTCGGTGACCAGGCCCGGCACCAACGCCCGCGCCTCGGCGCCGTCGACCTCGACGGTGATGCCCGGCAGGTCCTGCACCGCCGCCCAGTGCGCGCCCCGCGCCCGCCGCGCGACCTTGCGGATCCGGTTGTCGAGCCACGCGTGCATCGGCTCGGCCCACTCGCCCCCGGGCTCGGCCCGCTTGTCCAGGCAGACCGCGAGCGCGGCCGCCGCCGCGGCCTCCAGCAGCGGCGTGCGCCCCGGCGGCTCGGCGCGTTCGATGCGCAGGATGACCGGCATCGCCCGCACCTCCTCCGGCAGCTCGTCGGAGGTGTCCGAAGTGTCCTCGGGCGGCAAGCCGAGCCAGTAGGCGTAGCGGGCACCCAAGGGGTCGAGAACGCTGCTCACGGACGCATCAGCTCGAGTCCGTCGGCGGCGTCGGCCGCTTCGACCTCGCCGCGGGTGAGGCCGAGCATGAACAGCACGGCGTCGAGGTAGGGGTGCGAAAGCGCGGTGTCCGCCACCTCGCGCAGCGCGGGCTTCGCGTTGAACGCCACGCCCATCCCGGCCGCGGACAGCATGTCGATGTCGTTGGCCCCGTCGCCGACCGCGACGCACTGCTCCAGCGGGATGTCGTACTCGCCGGCGAAGCGGCGAAGCACCTTCGCCTTGCCCGCGCGGTCGACCACCTCGCCGACCACCTTGCCGGTGAGCTTGCCGTCGACGATCTCGAGTTCGTTCGCCGCCGCGAAGTCGAGGCCCAGGTTCTGCACCAGACTGCCGATGACCTGCGTGAACCCGCCGGAGACCACCCCGGTGCGGAACCCCATCCGCTTGAGCGTGCGGATCGTCGTGCGGGCGCCCGGCGTCAGCTCGATCGACGCGGCGACCTCGTCGATCGCCGTCGCCGGCAGCCCGGCCAGCAGCGCGACGCGCCGCTCCAGCGACTCGGTGAAGTTCAGCTCGCCGCGCATCGCGGCTTCGGTGATCTCGCGGATCTCCGGCTCGACCCCGGCGTGCGCGCCCAGCATCTCGATGACCTCGCCCTGGATCAGGGTCGAGTCGACGTCGAAGACGACCAGCCGCTTCGCCCGCCGCGTGATCCCGGCCCGCTCCACCGCGATGTCGACGCCCACCTCGACCGCCGCGTCGGCGAGCACCGACCGCAGCGCGGCGTCGGCGGCGGGGGTGTCCTCGTCGACCGAGACGTACAGCTCCAGGCCGGTCACCGGGTAGTCGGCGACGCTGCGGATGCCGTCGATGTTGACCCCGAGCGACGCGAGCCGCCGCGCGACCTCGGAAAAGCCCCGGGCGGTCACCGGGCGGCCCAGCACCACCAGTACGTGCGTGGAGTCACGGCGGCCGAGCGCGAAGGGGTCCTCGCCGATCGCCGCCCCGATCTTGACGTCGACGTCCATGCCGACGGACGCCATCGCCTGCTCGACGGACTCCTGCAGCCCCTCCGGGTCGCGGTAGACCCCGGCCAGCACCCCGAGCACGAGCTGCCCGCGGATGACGACCTGCTCGACGTCGAGCACGTCGACGTCGTGCCTGGTCAGCACGGCGAACAGCACGGACGAGACGCCGGGCTTGTCGGGGCCGGTCGTCGTGATCAGGACGGGGGTTTGGGTCACTGGTCATCCCTCGCTCGGCAACGCTGCACGATCAGTCTGCCGGTCCGGCCTTGGACATAAGTAGAGCGCGTGCCCGGCTTCACAAAAGCCGGGCACGCGCTCTCACTCGTTCGGGGTGTTCTACTGCTCGCCCGAGTTGTCGTTGCTGTGGTCACCCGGCATGAGCTTCTGGGTGAGCACCTGCGACGGCGCCGAGCCGTGGCTGTTGATCTTCTGCTTGCCGAAGAACCCGATCTCGCCTTCCTTGTGGATGCGCTCGATCATGTGCGGGTAGTGCAGCTCGAAGGCCGGCCGCTCGGAGCGGATCCGGGGCAGCTCGGTGAAGTTGTGCCGCGGCGGCGGGCAGGACGTCGCCCACTCGAGCGAGTTGCCGTATCCCCACGGGTCGTCCACCGTGACGATCTCGCCGTACCGGTAGCTCTTGAAGACGTTCCAGATGAACGGCAGCGTCGAGGCACCGAGGATGTACGCGCCGATCGTGGAGATCGTGTTCAGCGTCGTGAAGCCGTCACTGGTCAGGTAGTCCGCGTACCGCCGCGGCATGCCCTCCGCGCCCAGCCAGTGCTGGACGAGGAACGTGCCGTGGAAGCCGATGAACGTGGTCCAGAAGTGCCACTTGCCGAGCTTCTCGTCCATCATCCGGCCGGTGATCTTCGGGAACCAGAAGTAGATGCCGGCGAAGGTGGCGAACACGATCGTGCCGTAGAGCACGTAGTGGAAGTGCGCGACGACGAAGTAGCTGTCCGACACGTGGAAGTCGATCGCCGGCGCGGCCAGCAGGATGCCGGTCAGGCCGCCGAAGAGGAACGTGACGATGAAGCCCATCGAGAAGATCATCGGCGTCTCGAAGGACAGCTGGCCCTTCCACATCGTGCCGATCCAGTTGAAGAACTTCACGCCGGTCGGGACCGCGATCAGGAACGTCATGAAGGAGAAGAACGGCAGCAGCACCGCGCCGGTGGCGTACATGTGGTGCGCCCACACCGCGACCGACAGGGCCGCGATGGCCAGCGTCGCCCAGACCAGGCTCTTGTAGCCGAACATGGGCTTGCGGCTGAAGACCGGGAAGATCTCCGACACGATCCCGAAGAACGGTAGAGCCACGATGTAGACCTCTGGATGGCCGAAGAACCAGAAGAGGTGCTGCCAGAGGATCACCCCGCCGTTTTCGGGGTCGAACACGTGCGCGCCCAGATGCCGGTCCGCCAGCAGGCCCATCAGGGCCGCGGTCAGGATCGGGAAGGCGAGCAGGATCAGGATCGACGTCACCAGGATGTTCCAGGTGAAGATCGGCATCCGGTACATCGTCATGCCCGGCGCGCGCAGGCAGACCACGGTGGTGACCATGTTGACCGCGCCGAGGATGGTGCCCAGACCGGAGACCACCAGGCCGGAGATCCACAGGTCCGCGCCGACGCCCGGCGAGTGGATCGCGTCCGACAGCGGCGTGTAGGCGAACCAGCCGAAGTCGGCGGCGCCACCCGGCGTCAGGAAGCCCGACAGCACGATCAGGCCGCCGAAGAGGTACAGCCAGTAGGAGAACGCGTTGAGCCGCGGGAACGCGACGTCCGGCGAACCGATCTGCAGCGGGAGGATGAAGTTCGCGAACCCGAAGAGGATGGGCGTCGCGTACAGCAGCAGCATCACCGTGCCGTGCATGGTGAAGAGCTGGTTGTACTGCTCCTGCGAAAGGAACTGCTGCCCGGGTCGCGCCAGCTCGGTACGGATGAGCATGGCCATCGCGCCGCCCGCCATGAAGAAGGCGAACGACGTGACCAGGTACATGATCCCGATCTGCTTGTGGTCCGTCGTGCGGAACAACCGCAGCAGGTACGAACCCTTAACCGACTCGCGCGCGGGGTACGGGCGCGTGGCGATCGGCTTGGGGGCTACGGCCGTCACTCCTGCCTCCAACACTTGAAACCTTGTGGTGGTCATCGTCGCGCCACCGGGTCGAGCGAGGCCCGGTCCGGCGGCTTAGAGGGATCGTAGCCCTCGCTACCGACAGTCGCGCGCACCGGCTGGCAAGATCGGCGCATGGCCGACGAGTACACCCTGGCGGCGGTGCGGGCGGCCCTCGCCGTGACTACCCGGCTGGGGCTGCCGGAGCACTCGCCGGAGGTCCTGCACGAACGGTCGAACGTGCTGGTGAGACTGGGTCCGCTGGTCGCGCGCGTGCCGGCGACGACGGTGCTCGCCCGGCCGGAGCCGGCGGCCTGGCTGGCCCGCGACGTGGCCGTCTCGCGGTTCCTCACCGAACGTGGTGTGCTCGTCGTCTCACCCGCCACGGATCCCCCGGCCGGACCGCATTTCGCGGACGGCCTGCCGGTCACGCTCTGGCACCACACGCCGCACGATCCGGACCACCGGTACGCACCGGACGTCGTCGCCGGTTCGCTGGCCGACCTGCACGCGGCGTTGCGGGAGTACCCGGGCGCACTGCCCCGCCGCGGCCCCCTCGACGACCTCGGCCGGATGCTCGACCGGCACGGCGGCGCGATGGACGGCGCGGCACCCCGGCTGCGCGCCGAAGCCGCCCGGATCGAGGCCGCGCTGCCGGACGTCGCCGTGCAGCCGCTGCACGGTGACGCGCACCCCGGCAACCTGATCGCCACGGAAGCCGGGCCGTGCTGGCTCGACTTCGAGGACACCTGGTGCGGGCCGCTCGGCTGGGACCTGGGGATCCTGGCCCGGCAGGGCGGCCCGGAGCACCTCGCCGCCTACCCCGGCTCGGCGGACGTCCCGCTCGAAGCGTGCACGCAGCTGCGAGAACTCTTCGCCGTCGCGTGGCGCTTCCTCATCGCGAAGCGGTTCCCGCACCGCCTTCCCGAAGCACGCGAAACGCTCGCTGCCTACTTCTCGTGAGTTTCCGGGTACCAGGAGAGGATGGCTTCGACGACCCCCGCGGGGTCCTCCAGCGGGGTCAGGTGGCCGGCGCCGGGCAGTACCACGAGCGTGGCGCCGGGCATGGCCTCGACCATCGCGCTCGCGGCCTCGACCGGGGTGATCCGGTCCTCTTCCCCGACGACGACCAGCGCCGGGACCCCGGCGTCCCGCAGCAGGTCGAGGGAGTCCGGCCGGGTCCGCAGCGCCAGCGCGGTCCACGAGATCCCGGCGGGCGGCTGCGATTCGATGATCTCCCGGACGGTCTCGACGACGTCCGGCCGCTGCTCCCACGTCGACTCCGCCAGCAGGTTCGGCAGGTTCGCCTCGGCCAGCCAGCCCGCGGTGCCCTCCCGCTCGACGCGCACGGCGACGTCCAGGCGGCTCTGCGCGGCCTCGGGCGTGTCGGCCGTGGCCTTGGTGTCGACGAAAACGAGGCCGCCCACCCGTTCCGGCGCCAGCCGCAGCACGGCCATCGCGAGGTAGCCGCCCATCGAGCAGCCGCCGAGCACCACGCGGTCCAGGTCCAGCCGGTCGAGCAGCGCGATCACGTCCCGCGCGGCGTCCTCGAGACTGGGTTCCCGAGCGGACTCCGGCAGCGGCGAGCGGCCGAGTCCGCGCTGGTCCGGCGTTATCACCCGAAGGTGTGAAGCGAGGGGTTCGCGCACCGCGTTCCACATGCGGGCGTCCAGGGGAAAGGCGTGGAGGAGGACCAGCGGCAGTTCGGTCATGCGCGTCATTTTGTCGGACCCCCGCGCTAGCTTCGCCGACGTGTTCACCGACATCGAAACCGGCCGGCTGCTGCTGCGTCCGCTCCACGAGGCGGACCGGCAGGCGATGGTCGACATCCACACGGATCCGCGGACCAACCGCTTCCACCCCGACCCACCCGACGTCCGGCGGGCGTCGGAGATGTTCACGGCCTGGCTGGCGCACTGGGCCGAGCACGGCTTCGGCTACCTCGCGGTGACCGAACCGGGCGGCACCGAGGTCATCGGCGTGTGCGGCGTGCGGACGCGCGACTTCCACGGCGAGAAGGTGCTCAACCTCGGCTACCGGTTCCGGCCGTCCGCGTGGGGCAAGGGCTACGCGGTCGAGGCCGGGAGCGCGGTGCTGGAGTGGTGCGCCCGCGAGCAGGCGTCCGTGCCGGTGCTGGCGAGCGTGAACGTGGACAACAAGCCGTCGCTGCGGGTGGCCGAGCGGCTCGGCTTCACCGAGTACACGGAGGAGGTGTACGAGGGCGCGCTGACGCGGCACTACCGGCGCTGAGCCGGGCGTTGTTTGACAACTCCAGAGCGAATCATCGGCGGCGGTTCGGCCGCCGGCGCGCCCGGGCGTCCCAGCAGGGCCGGTGCCAGTGCCGCCGGTCGGCGACGGACCCGGTCTCGTCGGCGGGCCAGACGACGAGGTGCGGCGTGCCCGGCCGGATCTCGTGGTCGCAGCCGGGGCAGCGGTAGAACTTCGTGGCCTGCGCCCCCGGCACGGTCCGCACGAGCCACTCACCGTCGTCCGCGGCTTCGGCCCGCGCCCACCCGGTGGCAGCACCGAGCTCCCGCTCGGGAGGAGGCCCACCGCCCGCTCGGGGCCCAGGACGGTTACGTCGAGGCACCCCCAAACGTTAACCGCCCCCGGGACCACCCACCCCAACGGACCAGCCACTCCGCCCCGGCCAGCCAAGCCGACCCTCCAGGCACGCGAGCCGACCTCCCAATCACGTGTGATGCCCCTCCAATCACCCGTGATGCCCCTCCCGTCACGTGATGCCCACCCAGGCACGCGCGATACCCGCCGAAGGCTCAGGCGGCGGGAACTTTCGGGTGAGTGCTGCCGACCGGCCACTGCGTGCCGGCCACGACGGGATACTGCGCCGCTTGCGGACCGGCGACCGGGAGGCGGAGCGGCGCGGCCCCCAATCGGTCACCCCCGGGCGACCGCCAGCGGCACCAGCTGCTCAGCGGTGGTCAGCGAACCGTGCTGCCCGACCAGCGACGTCTCCACGGCCTCGGCCAGCCCGCGCACCATCCCGAACCGGTCCCGGGCCGCCGCCACGACGTCACCGATCCGCGGCAGCACCCGGTCGCTGACCGTGTGGCCGAACCACCCCTCGGCGACGGCCTCCTCCCGCGAGCGCACCCACGCCCGCTCGCCCAGCACCGCGCGCCAAGCCGCGAGGACGTCGGCGGCGGCACCCGGTTCGGTGTAGACGTGCCGGGCCCGGACCTCGCCCCCGAAGGTCCGGACGCCCGCCAGCAGCTCCGGCGCGTCCTCGAGGTCGAGCTTGTCCTCGACGGTGACCATCCCGTGGTCGGCCACCACGGCGAGCAGCGCACCGGACGGCAGACCGTCCACAAGGGACTCCACGAGCCGGTCGACCTGCCGCAGCTGCATCCGCCACGCGGCCGAACCCGGGCCGTACACGTGCCCCAGCAGGTCGAGTTCGTTGTGGTAGGCGTAGCAGAACGCCCGCCCTTCGAGCACCGACAACGTCCGGGCGGCGAGGTCACCGAGCGCGTGCACCCCGGCGTAGCGCGCACCGCTCTGGGTCGCCCGCGTCAGCGCCGTGTCGGCGTACTGCGCAGAAGACACCACCGCGGCGTCGATCCCGGCCTCGGCGGCACGCTCGAACGTCGTCGGCAGGGGCTGCACCTCACGCGGTGGGAGGGCCCCGCGCAGGTCGCTGCCGTCCTCGTGGCTGCGCCAGCGCAACGCGTTCAGGACGCCGTTGCCCGGCATCTCGAAGGTGTAGCCGACCATGCCGTGCTCACCGGACGCGAGGCCGGTCCCGATCGCGGCCACCCCGGCGGCGGTGGTCGACGGGAAACCCACGCGCAACGTCCGGGTGGCGAGCTCCGTCAGCACCGGGGCGTCCGCGGCGTGCTCGGCCAGGAGCTCCCAGCCGAGCCCGTCGACGAGCAGGACGGCCGCGCTCCGCGCCTCCGGCAGCGCGAGGGTGTTCGCGCAGCCGGGGACGCCGAGGGTGGCGAGCAGGGACGGGACGACCTGGCCGAGGTGCGCGACGTCGGCGAGCGAAGGGGGCTGCACGCGCCCAGCTTCCCATCCGGGGCCCGGCCCGGCGATAATCGCCGCATGCCGACCTACGCCTACCGCTGCCGTGAGTGCACCGAGACCTTCGAGCTCCTGCGCCCGATGAGCGAATCCGGCGCGCCGGCCGCCTGCCCGGAGGGCCACCACGACACCGTCAAGCTGCTCACCACGGTCGCCCTCACCGGGGCTGCGGGCGGTCCTGCGGCCCCGGCCGGTGGCGGCGGGTGCTGTGGCGGCGGCTGCTGCGGCTAGACCGCCTTCAGCGCCTGGTCGAGGTCGTGCCAGAGATCCTCGACGTCCTCCAGCCCGGCCGAAAGCCGGATGAGCTGGTCGGACACCCCGGCGTCGTGACGGTCGCCGGCGTCGACGATCCGGTGGCTGATCGACCCCGGGTGCTGGATCAGCGTGTCGACGCTGCCCAGGCTGACGGCCGGCGTGATCAGCCGGACGGCGCCGATCACGGCGTGCGGGTCGCCGTCGATCTCGAACGCCACCAGCGGTCCGCCGACGCGCGGGTAGTGGACGGCCGTCACCGCCGGGTGGTCGGCGAGCCGCTCGGCGAGCGTCGCGGCGGTCGCCGACGCCGCGTTGACACGCAGCGGCAGCGTGGAAAGCCCGCGCAGCAACAGGTATCCGGCCAGCGGGTGCAGCACCCCACCGGTGGCGAAGCGGATCTGCCGCAGCCGGGCGGCTTCCTCGGCGTCGCACGCGACGACCCCGCCCATCACGTCGCCGTGGCCGCCGAGGAACTTCGTCGCGCTGTGCAGCACGATCCGGGCGCCGTGGCGGCCGGGTCGCTGCAGCACCGGCGTCGCGAAAGTGTTGTCCACCAACAACGGCACGTCGCCGCAGACGGCGGCGAGCGCCGCGATGTCGACCTCGGCGAGGGTGGGGTTCGCCGGGGTTTCGACGAACACGAGGCCGGTGTCGGGCCGCAGCGCGGCGGCGACGGCGTCCGGCGCGGCCCAGGTGACCTCGGTGCCGAGCAGGCCCGACTCGAGCAAGTGGTCACTGCAGCCGTACAGCGGGCGCACGGCGACGACGTGCCGTTTCCCCTGCGCCACCGCGGAAAGCAGGCAGGCGGACACCGCCGCCATGCCGCTGGCGAACGCGACGCCGTGGTCGAAGCCTTCGAGCTCGGCCAGCGCCCGCTCGAACCGGTCGACGGTCGGGTTGCCCACCCGGCCGTAGATCGGCAGGCCGGCGAGCTCGCCACCGGCGGCGAACTCGTCGATCCGGGCGGCTTCGCCGGCGCTGTCACGGGACGGGTAGGTCGTGGACAGGTCGAGCGGAGCGGCGTGCACGCCCAGGTCCGTGAGATCGTCACGGCCGGCGTGGACAGCTCGGGTGCGCAGCGCGGAAGTCATACGAGCATGCTCGATCTTTCACCGGATCCAAGGCAACAGTCTCGGATATCATTCGCCGATGTCCGAGAACGTCGAACTCAGTCCGGTTGATCTTGACATTCTGCGCAGGCTGCAGAACGACGCCCGGATCACCAACAAGGACCTCGCGGCCGCGGTCGGCATCGCGCCGTCGACGTGCCTGGACCGGGTGGCGCGGCTGCGGGACACCGGGGTGATCACCGGGCAGCACGCGTCGGTCGACGCGGCGAAGCTCGGGCGGCCGCTGGAGGCGTTCCTGTTCGTCCAGGTGCGCCCGCACCGGCGGCCGCTGGTGGACCCGTTCATCGAGCACCTGCTGTCCCTGCCGGAGGTGCGCGCGGTCTACCACCTGACCGGGCCGGACGACTTCCTCGCGCACGTCGCCACCAGCTCGGCCGGCGAGCTGCAGCGGCTGGTGCTCGACGAGCTGACCGCCCGCGACGAGGTCGCCCGCGTGCACACGAACCTGGTGTTCCAGCACTGGAGCGGCGGCCCGCTGCTGCCACCGGGCGCGTGAGGTCAGAGCGTCGCGAGCCAGCGGCGTGCCTGGCGCGGGGACGTCATGCGGAGGACTGCGGGGCACGGCGGTTCGGCGGCCCAGCCCCGGATGGTCGCCCGCTTCCGCGCGAACGACACGAAGTGCCAGCGGATGATCGAGTCCCTGGAGAACATCTGGCGGAACGACTCGACGTTGCCGTTGCAGATCCGCTCGCGGGTCACCGAGCGCACGGCCGTCCGGCGCACCAGGCGGCCCAGCGAAAGCCAGCGCGGGTAGTCGAGTCCCACGATGAGCTGGGTGCGGGGCAGCACGACGTCCCTCCACCTGCCGTACGCGGCGTCGAGGACCCAGCGTTCCCCCGCGCATACCTCGGCGATCCGGCGGCGCTGCTCCTCGTCGGGCACCGCGACCCAGCCCGGCTGCCAGGTCAGGTCGTCCACCGAGTGGTACGGCAGGCCGGTGCGCTCGGCGATCCGCGCGGCGAGCGTCGACTTGCCCGAGCCGGTGACTCCGTAAACGACGATGCGGTCAGGAATCGAGGTCACGGGCGGGCTCCTGCGGTCCCCGGTAGGGCAGCGTCTGGCTGTAGACGATGCTCGTGGTCGTGCTGCCGAACTGGGCCAGCTCGTCCATCGTCTGCTCGAGGTGGGCCATCGAAGCCGCGGCGACCTTGAGCGTGTAGCAGTCGTCCCCGGTGGTGCGCACGCATTCGAGGATCTCGAAGCGCTCGGCCAGCAGCTTGTGCAGCGGCTCGTGGCGGCTGCCCGGGTACTTGAGCCGGACGACGGCGAGCACCGCGTAACCGACTTTGCCGAGGTCGATGTCCGCGCGGTAGCCGGTGATCACGCCGGTGGATTCGAGCCGGCGGAGGCGTTCCGTCGTGGCGGACGCGCTGAGGTTCACCCGGCGGCCCAGCTCGGTGAGGGGCAGCCGGGCGTCACGCTGGAGCTCGACCAGGATGGCCCAGTCGGTCGGATCGAGACTCTCGGTCATTCGTCGAATATACCGCGAGATCCACGGCCGAAGGCGGCGAACGCCGTGATCGATCCCTTCCGATCAGCGCTTTCGCCTCGATAGCCTTGCCGGGTGAAGATCGGCGTGAACGTCCCCAACTTCGGCCCCGGCACGGATCCCGGCGCACTGCGCGCGTGGGCGCAGACCGTGGAGGGCCTCGGCTACGACCTGCTGATGGTGTCCGACCACGTCGCGATCACCCCGGACGTGGCGGCGCAGTACCCGGCGCCGTTCTACGAGCCGTTCACGACGCTGTCGTGGCTGGCCGGCGTCACCCACCGGGTGCGCCTGGGCACCACGGTGCTGGTCGTGCCCTACCGCCACCCGCTGCTGATCGCCCGGATGGCGGCGAACCTCGACCAGCTCAGCGGCGGCGGCCGGCTGGTGCTCGGCGCCGGGATCGGCTGGGCGAAGCAGGAGTTCGACGCGCTGGACGTCCCGTTCGAGAAGCGCGGGAAGCTCACCACCGAGTACCTGCGGGCGATCCGCGCGGCCTGGGCGGAGCACGACGACTACCGCGCGGGCCCGATCCCGATCTGGCTCGGCGGGCACAGCGACGCGGGGCTGCGCCGCGCCATCGCCCTCGGCGACGCGTGGCACCCGTTGCGGCTGACCATGTCCGGGCTGCGGGAAGGGCTGGGACGCTTGAAGAACCTGGCCGGCGACGCACCGGTGCCGGCGTTCGCGCCGCGGATCCTGTTGCGGCTGACGGACACGCCGGTGACCGGGCCGGACCGGCGCGCCGGCGAGGGCACGCTCGACCAGGTCCTCGACGACCTCACGCAGCTGCGGGCGATGGGCGCGGACACCGTCGTGCTCGACCCGTTCGACGGCGACCCGGCCGAAACCCTCCGCCCGGAGGCGGCTTGGCGAGACCTCGCGGCGATTGCCGCGTCCTGGAAGGAGAAGCTGTGAAGGACACCGAAGAAACCCTGCTGCGGCGGGCGATCGAGCTGGCAAGCGAAGCGCGAGAGGTGCACGGCAACCCGCCGTTCGGCTCGCTGCTGGCGGACGCCGACGGCCAGATCCTCGTCGAGGATCGCAACACCTCGCTCACCGACAACGACATCACGGCGCACCCGGAGCTGAAGCTCGCCCGCTGGGCGGCACAGAACCTGGCCCCGGAAGTCGCGGCGGTGACCACGATGTTCACCAGCACCCAGCCGTGCGGCATGTGCGCCGGCGCGATCGAGCGGTCCGGGCTCGGCCGGGTCGTGTACGCGCTGTCGACCGAGCAGTTCCTCACCTTGCGCCCACCGGTCACTTGGGGCGGGCACAAACTGGAGGGCCCCGCCCTGTTCGACGAGGCCCGCATCCCGGTCGAGGGCTACTACCAGTAACGATCGACGGGAAACCCGTTCCTCGGCGAGGTGTCCCACCGGGGCCGGAGCTCAGTAGTCCTTGAAGCCCTTCCCGGTCTTCCGCCCCAGCCGCCCGGCCGTGACCAGGTGCTCCAGCAGCGGCGCCGGCGCGAAGCCCTCCTCGCGGAACTCGTTGTACAGCGTCCGCTGGATGGCCAGGGAGACGTCGAGGCCGACGACGTCCAGCAGCTCGAAGGGACCCATCGGCAGTCCGCAGCCGACCTTCATCGCCGTGTCGATGTCGTCGGCTCCGGCGTAGTGGGCCTCCAGCATCTTCACCGCGTCGTTGAGGTACGGGAAAAGCAGCGCGTTGACGATGAAGCCGGCTCGGTCTCCACAGTGGACCGCGTGCTTGCCGACCGCCTGGCAGACCGCGCTCGCCGTGGCGACCACGTCCGGCGCCGTCGCGATCGTCGACACCACCTCCACCAGCTTCATCACCGGGGCCGGGTTGAAGAAGTGGAGACCGACCACGTCGGACGGCCGGGAGGTCGCCGCCGCGCACTCGATCACCGGCAGGGACGACGTCGTCGTGGCCAGGACCGCGCCGGGGCGGACGACTTCGTCCAGCGCCGCGAACACCGCCTGCTTCACCGAAAGCTCCTCGGCCACCGCTTCGACGACCAGGTCGACGTCGGCGAGGGCCTCGAAATCGGTGACCGGCGTGATCCGCGCCAAGGCGAGAGCCGCGTCCTCTTCGGACAGTTTGCCCTTGACCACGGCCTTGTCGAGCGACTTCTTCACCTTCGCCACCGACGCCTGCGCCTTCTCCAGGCTCCGGGCGCGCAGCACGACGTCGAGGCCGCGCTTGGCGAAGACCTCCGCGATACCGGTGGCCATCGTCCCGGTGCCGACCACACCGACCTTCGCGACCGGCCTCGGCGAGACTCCGTCCACAGTGGACGTAACCGCGGTGTCCGCAACCACGTTCGGCGAGTCCGGCGCGTCGTAGGTGTAGAAGCCGCGGCCGGTCTTGCGGCCGAGCAGGCCCGCCGTGATCATCTGCTTGAGCAGCGGCGCCGGGGCGTGGAGCCGGTTGCGGGACTGGTGGTACATCGTGTCGAGGATCTCGTTCGCGGTGTCCAGCCCGATCAGGTCGAGCAGCGCGAGCGGGCCCATCGGGTAACCGCAGCCGAACCGCATGGCGGCGTCGAGGTCTTCACGCGTGGCGTAGCGCTGCTCGTACATCCGCACCGCGTGGTTGAGGTAGCCGAACAGCAGCGCGTTGGCGATGAACCCGGCCCGGTCGCCGATCACCACCGGCACCTTGCCCAGCCGCTCGGCGAACGCGACGGCGTCGGTGACCACCTCCGGCTCGGTGACCACGGTCTTCACGATCTCGACCAGCTTCTGCACCGGCGCCGGGTTGAAGAAGTGCATGCCGACGACCTTGCCGGGGCGGGCGGTGTGCACGCCGATCTCGGTGATCGACAGCGACGACGTGTTGGACGCGAACACGACCTCCGGCCGGGTGATCTTGTCCAGTTCCGCGAACACGTCGGCCTTGGCCGCCAGGCTCTCCGGGATCGCCTCGACCACGAGGTCCACATCGGACAGATCGGAGAGCGAGGTGCTGTACCGGATCCGGCCCAGCAGCGCCTCCCGGCCGGCTTCGTCCAGCTTGCCGCCGGAAAGAGCGCGTTCGGTGGAGTGCTCCAGGTGCCCGCGGCCCCGGGCGACCGCCGTCTCGTCGAGCTCGACCGTGACGACGTCGAGCCCGCTGCGCGCGAGCACTTCGGCGATACCGGCCCCCATCGTGCCGAGGCCGACCACTCCGACTGTCGAGATGTCCCGCGCCATCGAGGCCTCCAGTGATGTTACTCGCCGGTAATTGCCCCGATACTGCCACGCGCCGCCATCTGAAGCCCAGACGGAATCGAGTCAGAACCGCGCACGTCACCCGGTCGGCGACGCGGGCTCACTCGCCGAAATTGCCGTCCACCAGCTCTTTTGCCTTCGCCAGGGCCTCGGCCGCCTGCGGGCCGCTCGCCAGCAGCCGGATCCGGTCGCCCTGGCGGGCACCGAGCGACATCAGCGCCAGCACGCTGTGCCCGTCGGCCTCCTGCTCGCCCAGCCGGACCTTCACCTCGGCGTCGAACGCGCTGAGCGTGCGCACCAGCACCGCGGCCGGCCGCGCGTGCAGCCCGACCTCGTTGTGCAGCTCCAGCTCGATCTCTTCGGCACCACCCGTGGCCGGTGGCGTGGGGACGAGGTCCTCGGGCAACCCCGCTCCCGCAGCGGCCTCGGCCACGGCTTTGCGGTCCTGCCCGGCCTGCGCCGCGACGGCCGCGGCGATCGCGCCCTCGACCAGCGGGCCGTCGGCGACGACGGCGGCCGACGGGTCGGCCAGCGATTCGACGGCCAGCTCGGCCGTCATCTGGGCGCTGCCCAGGTCGTAGAGCAGCACGACCCCGGCACCGGAGTCGGCGCGCTGGGTGGCCGCGACGACCTCGTCGTAGTCCGTGCCGATCTCACCGCCGGGCAGGCCACCGGCCGCCACGATCGTGACGTCCGGGGCCATCTGGGCGGCCAGTTCGGCGAGGCCTTCCGCGATCTTCGCGCTGTGCGACACGAGCACGATGCCGACGCTCACCGGGCCGCTCCCGCGAACGCCCGCAGCAGCAGCGCCGACGACCGCGCGCCCGGGTCCATGTGGCCCACCGCCCGCTCGCCCAGGTAGGACGCCCGGCCCTTGCGCGGCACCAGCTCCACTGTGGACTCGGCGCCGCGGTCGGCCGCGTCGGCGGCCGCGGTCAGCACGGCGGCGACGTCCCCACCGTCTTCCGCTGCCTTCTCCGCGGCCGAGAGCGCCGGGATCAGGGCGTCGACCATGGTCGCGTCGCCTTCCACGGCCTTCCCGCGGGCCTGGACGCCTTCGAGCCCGGCGCGCAGCGCGTCCAGCAGCGCCGGCACGTCGAGCTCGGCGGTCGTGCCCAGCTTGGCCGAGGCACGCAGGAAAGCCGTGCCGTACAACGGGCCCGCCGCGCCGCCGACCTTGGAGATCAACGTGGTCGCGACGAGCTTCAGGACACCTCCCGGGGTGTCCGGCTCGGCCGCGTCGAGGGCCGCGACGACGGCCGTGAAGCCGCGGTTCAGGTTCTCGCCGTGGTCGCCGTCGCCGATCGCGCGGTCGAGCTCGACCAGCTCGGCCCGGTGCTCGGCGACGACCGCCGCGGCGGCGCGCACGGCCGCCGCGACCCCCTCGGACTTGCAGGTCATCAGACCCCCCACCGCAGGGCCGCGGTGTTGACCGGCGCGTCCCAGAGCCCGGTCAGCTCGTCGTCCAGTTTGAGCAACGTCAGACTCATCCCCTGCATCTCGAGGCTGGTGATGTACGGGCCGACCAGCCGGCGTTCGACCACGATCCCACGCTCGGCCAGCAGCCGCTCAGCGATGCCGTGTGCCAGGTACAGCTCGACCAGCGGGGTGCCGCCCATCGAGTTGGTGAACAGCAGCACCTTGTCCCCGGAGGCGAACGGCAGGTCGGAGACAACCGCTTCGACCATCCGCTCGACCAGCGCGTCGGCCGGTTCGAGGGGGATCCGCTCGCGGCCGGGCTCGCCGTGGATGCCGATGCCGAACTCGATCTCGTCGTCGGCCAGCTCGAAGCTCGGGGTGCCGGCGTGCGGCACGGTCGGCGCGGTCAGCCCGACGCCGATCGAGCGCACCTGGCCGATCACCTTCTGCGCCAGCGCCGTCACGGCGTCGAGGGAGTCGCCGCGCTCGGCGGCCGCGCCGGTGATCTTCTCCAGCAGCACCGTGCCGCCGACCCCGCGGCGGCCCGCGGTGTAGGTCGAGTCCTTGACCGCGACGTCGTCGTCGATCACGACGCTGCGCACCTCGAGGCCCTCGGCGGCGGCCAGTTCGGCGGCCGTCTCGAAGTTGAGCACGTCGCCGGTGTAGTTCTTGACGATCAGCAGGGCACCGGCGTCACCGGTCGTCGCGGTGACGGCGGCCTGCACGGCGTCCGGGGTGGGCGAGGTGAACACCGCGCCCGGGACGGCGGCGGCGAGCATGCCGAGGCCGACGAACCCGCCGTGCAGCGGCTCGTGCCCGGACCCGCCGCCGGAGATCACGGCGACCTTGCCCGCGACCGGGGCGTCGGCCCGGACCACGACGTCCGGGTCCTCCTGCACGCGGAGGATGTCGGCGTGCGCGGCGGCGAGGCCCCGCAGCGACTCCACGACCACGTTCGCCGGATCGTTGATGATCTTCTTCACGGCAACCTCCGGCAACATCGGCGGGTGGGTGCCCTCTTCCTACATCTCCGCGCGGCCGGACGCCAGGTCAGGGTTTCGGGAGCTTCGTAACGACGTTCTTCGCGACGGTGACGGCCTTGCCGCACGCGTCGTCCGTGTCCGGTTGGGTGTTGTAGTTCCGGTAGCGGACCTGGGCCAGTTCGACGTCGTCGCCCTGCCACGGCCGGTGCTGCCATTCCACCTCGCACTCCGCCGAGCTCGCGGTGCCCTTCTTCTGGAAGCCGGTGATCCCGCCGCCGAGGTCCACCTTGGAGAAACCGTCGCCCACGAGCGGGGGCAGGCCCGGCAGGAACTCGACCGACACCGTCGGGTTGGCGGCGTTGCCCGTCCAGTCGCAGCTGTGCAGGCCGGTCGGCCCCGGCTTCGGCGACGGGGCGGCCGAGGCGACCACTGAGGAGTCCGCCATCGCGCACGGGTCGGCGGTCAGCAGGGTGCCCGGCGGCGTGGAGTACTTCTCCGGCGAGTTGTGCAGCTTCTGCACGACGGCGTCCAGCACCGTCTGCCCGGGACGGCAGGGATCACCCGGGTAGGCGACCGTCAGCGTGATGGCGGTGTCCGGGTTCAGGGCCGTCATCGCCGCGACCGTGCAGTCGGCGTCGTCCGTCTTGTCGACGCGCAGCGGCAGGCCGCCGACCTGCCCGGTCGTCTTGTCCGCCCGTGGCAGGAGAGTGTTGCCGATCTCGAAGTCGAGCCGGATCTCCTTGCCGCCGGGGTCCTTGACCTTGTTGGTGCAGCGGTCGTAGGCGATCGACGACGGCGTCGGGTCCTCCTCGACCGTGCCGAGGCCCAGCGCGCCGAGGGCGTCCTTGGTGAGGAACTGGCACGGCTTGACCGTGCGCAGCACGTTCGCAGCCACCGCGGCGTCGGTGATCGGGCCGTCGGAGACCTGGCCGGTGCCCGCCGCGGCGGGCACCGTCGTCCGCGCGAAGTTGGACTTGCCGAGGTCCGGCCCGCACGCGGTCAGGGTCAGCGTGAGGGCGGTGACCAGCAGGAACAGCTTCGGGAGACGGCGGCGCCGAACGTCAGGGAGCACGCGATGCACGGTAGCGGCACGATCGTGCCGCTGTCCGGACAACCCGGCTATTCCCCAGCCGCGGGTGTGGTGTCGGTCGTCTCGGCGGCCTCGGGGTCCGCCGGCACGACCAGCGGCCGGACCAGCGCCCAGACGAGGAACAACGCGGCGACCACCAGCATGCCGATGCCGGCCCACAGGTTGATGTTGACGCCGGCCGCCTTCTCGCGCTCCGCGGCGGAGGTGAAGAAGGCGCCCATCACCGTGAGGATGACGCCGTAGACGCCGATCAGCAGGGCGATGATCAGCCGGATGTCGAAAGCGCCCGCCTTCTTGGGCCGCGCGCCGGACTCGGTAGCCATGACGGACCTCCTAGAAGATGGCGTTGAGGGCGATGGTCAGGATGAGCACGATGCCGGCGAGCAGGCCCGGCTTGCGGTACCAGCCCGAGTTCTCGCCGCTGTTGTCGTGCTGCCGCGTCGACTTCGGGGTCAGCGAGTAGACCAGGCCGACCAGCTCTTCGTCCGGCTTCGGCTTGGTCAACAGCGAGACGACGACGCTCACCACGATGTCGACGACGAACGCGGTTCCGGCGGCGACGAAGCTCGTGCCCTGGCCGCTCAGGCCGATCACCCCGGCCTGGGACAGGCCCCAGACGGTGACCGCGGACGCGGTGCCGAGCACCAGGCCGCTCCAGCCGGCGTGCGGGGTCATCCGCTTCCAGAACATGCCCAGGATGAACGTCGCGAACAGCGGCGCGTTGAAGAACGAGAACAGGTCCTGCAGGTAGTTCAGGATGTTGCCGGAGTTCGACGCGATGAACGCGGTGCCGATGGCGAGGATCGTGCCGGCCGACGTCACGATGCGCCCGAGGCGCAGGTAATAGCCGTCCGGCTTGTCCTTCTTGATGTAGGTCTGCCAGATGTCGTACGTGAAGACCGTGTTGAACGAGCTGAGGTTCGCGGCCATGCCGGCCATGAACGAGGCCAGCAGGCCGGCGATCGCGATGCCGAGCATGCCGTTGGGCAGCAGGTCGCGCATCAGCAGCAGGAGCGCGTTGTTGAAGGTGACGCCGCTTTCCGCCTTGCCGCCGTCGAGCAGGACCTGCTTGTCCTTGACGTACTCGGACACGGTGACCGCGGCGATCATGCCGGGGATGATCACGATGAACGGGACCAGCATCTTCGGGAACGCGCCGATGATCGGCGTGCGCCGCGCGGCGGACATGCTCTTCGACGCCATCGCGCGCTGGACCTCGACGAAGTTCGTCGTCCAGTACCCGAACGAGAGCACGAAGCCCAGGCCGAACACGATGCCGAGGATCGACAGGATGTTGTTGCCGAAGCCGGTGAGGTTGTCACCGGGCCAGGAGTGCAGCTGAGCGGTGCCGCCGGGGCTGTTGGTGACCTTGTCGACCAGGCCCTGCCAGCCGCCGACCTTGACCAGGCCGATGATGGTCAGCGGCACCAGCGCGATGACGATCACGAAGAACTGCAGGACCTCGTTGTAGATCGCGGCGGAGAGCCCGCCGAGCGCGGTGTAGGAGAGCACGATCACGGCGGCGATGATGATCGACACCCACAGCGGCCAGCCCAGCAGCAGGTTCACGACGCTGGCCAGCAGGAACAGGTTCGCGCCCGCGATCAGGATCTGAGCGGCGGCGAAGCTGATGCCGTTGACCAGGTGCGCCGGCTTGCCGAAGCGGCGGCGCATGAACTCGGGAACGCTGCGGACCTTGGAGCCGTAGTAGAACGGCATCATCACGATGCCGAGGAACAGCATCGCCGGGATCGCGCCGATCCAGAAGTAGTGCACCGTCGGCAGGCCGTACTGGGCGCCGTTGGCGGACATGCCCATGACCTCGACCGCGCCGAGGTTCGCGGAGATGAACGCCAGGCCGGTCACCCAGGCGGGTAGTGAACGGCCCGACAGGAAGAAGTCGAGACTGCTCGACACCTGCCGTCGTGCCAGGTACCCGATGCCGAGCACCAGGACGAAGTAGAACGCCAACTCGATGTAGTCGATCGCGTTGGCGTCGAGTCGCAGGTTCGCATCGGCGAGAAGCACCCGACCCACCTCCCGGCTGTCTTTTCAAACTGGACAACAACCGACAGGAATCACCACTGTCCTGTCGGATCCGGACAGTACTGCATGGATTCAGGGTCGGCACGCTGACCTGTCCATTGTGCACAGAGGGCGCGTTTCCCGGGCTCCGACCAGCGGAAACGCGCCCTCGACGCCGCGGGAGCGACTCAGTTGCAGCTCATCGATCGGTCGGGACGGCGATCTCGCCCTCCTCTTCGATCAGCCGGGCGAGCACGGCATCGGGCAGATAGGTGCGGTGCGGGTAGCCCGGGCCCCACGAGTTGAGCAGCGGCACCGCGCCGAGCTCGTCGGCCCGCGGGTTGCCGAGAACGGCGTGCACGTCGTCGACCGACTTGGCCCAGCGGAAGGCCGCGATGCCCTGCTTGCTGTCGGGAACGTACTTCTCGCGCGCCTGCCAGTCGTCGTTCTTGTACGAGTCGTCCCAGAGAACGTGCCCGGCGTCCTTGAGCACCTCGGCGGCCGCGCGGACCGAGGTGCCGTTGTCGTCACCGGGGTTGGTCTCGGGCCACTCGTCGCCCTTCTTGGCCGCGTCCCACAACCAGCGGGCGGTGTACTCGCTGCCGTTGAACAGCGACATGCACCGGGACCAGCCGAAGCCGACGCAGGCCCCTTCCGCGCCCTGGTCGTAGAAGGCGTAGTTGGCGTCGGTGTCCGGGGTGCCGCCCGGCTCGAGGCACACGCAGTGCCCGCCGCGGACCCGGCCGAGCGCGGCGGCGCCCGCCTTCGCGATGAAGAACTCGCCGGACTTCTCGTCCTTCTCCGGCGTGTCGAACGCGGAGTACCAGTTGACCCCGATGACCACGGGCGACCGCGTCGGCCGGTCGTCGTCCGCGAGCGCGGACAGCGGATACCGTTCGACGTGCTCCCAGTCGTCCGGAATGAACCGGCCCAGCCGCGGGTCGAGCGGATCGGAACCGAGCGGGCGATAACGCATGACTTCCTCCTCCGTGCAGGCGAAAACGCGCGCACGCCGACCGGAGAACATGCGCACACCAAGCTCAAGGCGGAAAGAAAACGTTGGCACGACAAAGAAAGACGGCCGAGCGCACCACCCTCCGGCCACGCCGGACGCACCGGCGGAACCCCTCGAATCGAGTATCCCACGAGCGGGAGGCAATGGATCCGCACCTCACCCGAACAGCGCATTAAGATAACCGCGAGAAATTAACCAGTCACCTTCACGCGCGCTATCAGGTCAACAATTTCCGAACCGGAGTAATGGCAACCGAATCAGATACACGAATAAGGCATCGATTCGGCATCACCGTAACAGCGGCGACGAGCGCGGCGACTCAGGTGCGTCTTCCCGCCACCGGACCGCCCGGAGGAATCCTGTGTCACCACCACTGGCCGTCGTCGTCATGATGTCGTCGGGATCCACCGGGGCTTGCGCCTGACGGCTTCGGTCCTCGTCGAAACCGCCGGATCCAACGTTCTGCGGCACCCCCTCCACGGCCTGTCCGCCCGCGTGGAAACCCGGTACGGGCGCAACGACCGGGTGACCGTCCCTCGCGTGCTGTTCCTCGGCGTGCTCGCACTGGCCGCGAGGAAGAAGGAGTACGACGGCGAAGTCCTGCTGATCATCGAAGGGCCGGAAACCGCGATCATCCGCGCGGCCTCCTTGCGGAAGAACGCCAAGGAGTTGGTCACCGGTACACCGTCGATCCTGCTTCAGCAGGTGCCGGCGGAACGGGCCGAAGCGGCGCGCCGGGAACTCGAGAGCGCCGGGGCGACCGTCGAACTGTGGTGAAGGCGGCTCAGGAAGTCTTGCGGCGAAACCGCGGCACCGGACCGCTCGGTGTTTCGACCGTCTCCGTGAACATTGCCTCCGGGCGCACCCACAGCCCGCGCGAACCGTAGAGAACCCGGTACACCACCAGCTGTTCCTCGGTCTCGCTGTGCGATGCCACACCGAGCACCTCGTACTCGTTGCCCTTGTAGTGGACGTAGCGCCCCGGCTCGACCACTCAGAACAGCCGGAACTCGTCGGACTCGATGCCGCGCAGTTCGTCGTAGTCCAGGGTCAGGCAGCGGATTCCGCGGTCCTCCGCCAGGGTTCGCGCCTGCGGCTTGATGATCTGGGCCGCGAACACCCCCTGCACCGGAGCCAGCAGCGGGTCGCGGTTGAGCAGTTCCAGATAGCGCGTCAGCTGCTCGACGCCGTCGATTTCGCCGCGGCGCTTGATCTCCACCGCCACCGACCTGCCGTCGGCGTCGCGGGCCATGATGTCGACCGGGCCGATCGGGGTGGGAAACTCGCGGCGGACCAGGGTGTAGCCGTCGCCGAGGGTCTTGATGTGCTCGGCCAGCAGTTCCTGCAGGTGTGCCTCGACGCCGTCCTTCTGCAGGCCCGGTTCCGCGCCCAGCGCCTGCGCGTAGTCGTGGAAGATCTCCTCGATCGAGATCACCAGTTTCTCGCCCTGCTTGTTTTCGACGATCCAGATCTTGCCGTCCTCGATCAGCCAGCAGGGCGGGCTCATCCAGTTCAACGGCTTGTACGCGCGGTCGTCGGAGTGCACCGACACCGAGCCGTCGGACTTGACGAGCAGCAGCCGGGTGGCCATCGGCAGGTGGGCGGTGAGCCGGCCGGCGTAGTCGACCTGGCACCGCGCGATCACGAGACGCACCCGAGGAGGGTAGGACAGGTCCGGGATACTGGTCGGGTGGACCCCATTCAGCGTGTCGCGTCCCGCGAGGTGTACCGGAACAACTGGATGACCGTGCGGGAGGACGAAATCCGCCGTCCCGACGGCTCGGCCGGCATCTACGGCGTGATCGACAAACCGGCGTACGCGCTCGTCGTCGCCCAGGACGGCGACCGGTTCCGGCTGGTCGAGCAGTTCCGCTACCCCGTCGGCGAGCGCCGCTGGGAGTTCCCGCAGGGCACCGCGCCGGACCTGGCCGAGGTGCCGCCCGAGGAGCTCGCGGCCCGTGAGCTGCGCGAGGAGACCGGGCTGCGCGCCGGCTCGATGGTCACGCTCGGCCAGCTCGACGTCGCGCCCGGCATGAGCAGCCAGCGCGGCTGGGTGTTCCTCGCCACCGAACTCACCGAGGGCGAGCCGGAGCGTGAGCTCGAGGAACAGGACATGCGCAGCGCCTGGTTTTCGCGTGACGAAGTCGAGAAGCTGATCCTCACCGGCGGGATCACCGACGCGCAGTCGATCGCCGCGTGGGCCCAGCTCATGCTGGCCGAGCGGCTCCGGCCCTGAGCATCCCGCGGACGACCAGGTGGTGGACCGGCCTGATCAGCGCGAAGTAGGCCGGCCCGACGCGGTTGTGGAAGTGCACGATCGTGCCGACCCGGAACCGCCGGCGCGCCGCGGGAACGACCTCGACCGTCAGGTACCCGCTCAGGTGACGGTCCTCCGCGCCGACGACCAGGTAGCGCTCCGGGTCGCCCGCCCGCACGGTGAAGAGCCCCACCGCGTCACCGGGCTCGAACCCGACGTCCGCGGACCGGCGGCGACGCGGCACCCGCGCCGTCTCCAGGCCCAGTGCCCGCGCCAGCGGGTAGCGGGCGCCGTAGAGGACCTTCACCCATCCGGGACTCCACCCGAAGACGCCCGCGACGAACTCGCGCAGGCTGTTCTCGCTTTCGATCTCCTTGAACTCGACGTAGTCGGCGCCGTCGAGGAAGGGCTCGAGGTCGGTCATGATCGTCTCCCCAGTACGAGTTCCAGCGCGCTCTTGAGCCGGTCGCCCGACAGTGGCGGCACGACCTGCCCGGCGCCGACGACGACCAGGTACAGCGCCTGGCCGAGCTCCGCGTCGCCGCAGACCTCGGTCAGGTAGTCGGCGCGGGTCCGGTCGACGCGCTCCTGGACCGCGCGCGCCTCGGCTTCCTGCAGCGCCCACGCCCGGACGGCGATCTCCAGCTCGGGGCCCGGCCCAGGCGCGAGGACGAGCTTCATCAGCGTGCGCAGCCGGTCACCCTGCACGCGCTCGGCCTCGTCCATGAACCGCGTGGTGCGTTCGGCTTCGAAGTGCTCCAGCAGCGCTGTGCGGTAGCCGCCGATGCCGCGGAAGTGGTGGTAGAAGCTGCCCTTCGACAGGCCGAGCCGCTCGGTCAGCCGCTCGATCGTCACCGCCGGCGCGCCCTGCTCCGCCAGCAGCGCCAGCCCCGCGT
Organism: Amycolatopsis sp. NPDC049252; assembly: GCF_043197175.1. NCBI lineage: Bacteria > Bacillati > Actinomycetota > Actinomycetes > Pseudonocardiales > Pseudonocardiaceae > Amycolatopsis > Amycolatopsis sp. NPDC049252. Next base: position 194,245 of record NZ_JBICSQ010000003.1, on the reverse strand, counting down.
CCAGCCAGTCCCGCTTGCTCGCCATGGCCATACCATACCGTATGGTACGGCCGTCGGGCACGAAAGATCACGGCCGGAGCCAGGGCGGCTCAGTCGGGCCAGGAGGGCTTGCGCTTCTCGAGGAACGCCGCCATGCCTTCGCGGGCGCCGGGCAGCTGGGACGCCGAAGCCATGACCTCCAGCGCGATCGCGTACGCGTCGGCCTCGGGCCGATCCAGCTGGGCGTACAACGTCACCTTGCCCATCGCCTTGCTCGCCCGGCTGCCGCGCGTCGCCCGCGCGAGCAGCTCCGCGACGGCGTCGTCCAGCTGCTCGTCGGGCACGACCCGGTTGACCAGGCCCCAGTCGAGCGCGGTCGGGGCGTCGATGACGTCGCCGGTCAGGGCCAGCTCCATCAGGCGCTTGCGGCCGACGGAGCGGGCCACCGGGACCGCCGGCGTGTGGCAGAACCAGCCACCCTTGCCGCCCGGGAGCGCGAAGCCCGCGGATTCGGCGGCGATCGCGAGGTCGCACGACGCCACCAGCTGGCAGCCCGCGGCGGTGGCCAGGCCGTGCACCCGCGCGATGACGACCTGCGGAACCGACTGCATCGTGCGCATCAGGTCCGTGCACAACGTCAGCAGCTCGCGCACGTCCATCAGGTCGCGCGCGGCGACGTCGCCGAAGTCGTGCCCGGCCGAGAACACCGGCCCGGCACCCGCCAGGACGATGCCGGTCGCGTCGGACGTCCCGGCCTCGCGAAACGCGGCCAGCAGCTCGGCGAGGTGCTCGGCGGACAGCGAGTTGCGCCGTGCCGCGCGGTTCATGGTGATCGTGACGGTGTCGCCGTCGCGCTTGACCAGGATGTGCTCGTACTCGGTCATGCCCCGACGGTAACCCGCCGGAACGTCCGCCGGTAACTGTCGGGGCCGACACCGACCTCCGCGCGCATCCGGCGCCGCAGATTCGCCGCCGTGCCCAGCCCGGAGCGCTGCGCGACCCGCTCGACCGGCAGCTCGGTCGTCTCCAGCAGCCGCTGCGCGTACCGGACGCGCTGGACGCGCAGCCAGCGTCCCGGTGTCACGCCGGTGGCCGCGGCGAACTCCCGGTGGAACGTCCGTTCGCTCATGCGCGCGTGCCCGACGAGGTCCTCGACGCCGATGTCGTCGCCGATCCGGGCCAGCGCCCAGTCCATTGTGGACGCCATACCCGGCTGGGCGGTCGACGGTGGCAAGGGATGGTCGACGTACTGGCGCTGCCCGCCTTCGCGCGCCGGCGGCATCACCAGGCGGCGCGCGAGCGCGGCGGCGACGTCCGCGCCGTGGTCGCGGCGGACCAGGTAGAGACACAGGTCGAGGCCGCCCACCACACCCGCGGAGGTCAGGACGCCGCCGTCGTCGGTGTAGAGCACGTCGCGCCGCAGGTCGGCGCGCGGTGCGACGCGCGCGAGGCCGTCGAGGTCACGCCAGTGGGTCGTCGCCGGGCGGCCGTCCAGCAGGCCCGCGGTGGCCAGCGTGAACGCGCCGGAGCACAGGCCGGCGACCGTCGCCCCGGACCGGTGGGCCCGCCGCAGCGCCGCGATCGCGGACGGCGGCACCGAGGCCAACGGGTCGTCGCGGCCCGGCGCCAGGACGAGGTCGCAACCGTCGAGCCCGGCCAGCCCGTGCGTCGCCGCGACGTCACCGAACGGTGAGACGGCCGTGCGCACCCGGCCCGGGCTGCACAACCGCAGGGTGAACGGGCCGATCCCGCTGTCGGTGCGGTCCTGGCCCCAGACCTCGCCGATCACCGCGAGGTCGAACATCCGGGTGCCGGGCAGGAGCAGGACGCCGATCGTGCGCATGGCAGAAAAGTACCGCATCGCGCGTCTTCTGCCACTCCCCTGGACGTCGTGAACCAAGGAGGCTCGACGTCATGACCGAAACGGCACTCATCCTGATCGACGTCCAGCGCGGGTTCGACGAAGCGGGCTTCTGGGGCCCGCGCAACAACCCCGGCGCCGAAGCCAACATGAAGGCACTGCTCGACGCGTGGCAGGAGCGGCGGCTCCCGGTGGTGCTCGTGCACCACGACTCCGTGAAGCCGGACTCGCCGCTGCGGCCCGGGCAGCCGGGCAACGACTTCAAGCCCGAACTCGACGGCGCGCGCCCGGACCTGGTGTTCGGCAAGCAGGTCAACTCGGCGTTCCTCGGCGACGTCGACCTCGACGCGTGGCTGCGCAAACGCGGCATCACGAGCTTCGTGCTCGCCGGCATCCAGACGAACTTCTGCTGCGAGACCACCGCGCGGATGGGCGGGAACCTCGGCTACGACGTGACTTTCGCGCTCGACGCCACGTTCACGTTCGACCTCCCGGAGGTGACCGCCGACGAGCTGTACCGCGTCACGGCGGCGAACCTGGCCAACCAGTTCGCCACCGTGAAGTCCACAAAGGACGTTCTGGCGGCCCTCAGCTGAGGCCGTGGCGCTCCCGGATGAGCGAGACGATGCCGTCCATGATGTCGGTCAGCTCGTAGTCCTTGGGCGTGAACACCCGCGCGATGCCGCGTTCGGTCAGCAACGCGGCGTCGTCGGGCGGGATGATGCCGCCGACGATCACCGGGATGTCACCCGCGCCCGCGGCCCGCAGGCCGTCGACGACCTGCGGCACGACCTCCAGGTGCGAGCCGGAGAGCACCGACAGCCCGACGACGTGCACGCCTTCCTGAACGGCGGCCGCGGTGATCTGCTCGGGCGTCAGCCGGATGCCCTGGTAGACGACCTCGAAGCCGACGTCGCGGGCGCGGACGGCGACCTGCTCGGCGCCGTTGGAGTGCCCGTCGAGGCCCGGCTTGCCGACCAGGATCCGCAGCCGCTCGCCCAGTTCCGCCTCGGTGGCGCGGACGCGTTCCCGGACCCGCTCGATCCCCGGGTCGCCACCGCCGGCGGCAGCCGCGGAAACCCCGGTGGGCGCCCGGTATTCGCCGAACACCTCGCGCAGCGCACCGGCCCACTCGCCGGTGGTCACCCCGGCCCGCGCACAGTCCACAGTGGCCTCGAAGAGGTTCGTGGACGTCTGCGCGGTCTCCTTCAACGTGGCCAGAGACCGCTCAACAGCGTCGTTGTCGCGCCGGCCGCGCCAATCCTCCAGCGCCGCAACGGCTTCCTTCTCGACGGCCGGGTCGATCGTCTCGATCGCCTTCGCGCCCTCGGCCTGCAGCGGTGACGGCTCGGTCGTCGCGAACTTGTTGACCCCGACCAGGACCCGTTCGCCGTTCTCCATGCCGCGGCGGTATTCGGCCAGCGAGCCGACCAGCTGCGACTTCATGTAGCCGCTCTCGACCGCGGCGACCGCGCCGCCGACGTCCTGGACGCGGGCGATCTCCTCGCGCGCGCCGGCCATGATCTCGTCGACCTTGGCCTGGATGACGTGCGAGCCGTCGAAGATGTCCTCGTACTCCAGCAGGTCCGTCTCGAAGGCGAGGACCTGCTGCATCCGCAGCGCCCACTGCTGGTCCCATGGCCGGGGCAGGCCGAGGGCCTCGTTCCACGCCGGCAGCTGGATCGCGCGGGCCCGCGCGCCGCGGGAGAGCGACACCGCGAGCATCTCCAGCACGATCCGCTGGACGTTGTTCTCCGGCTGGGCCTCGGTGAGCCCGAGCGAGTTGACCTGGACGCCGTAGCGCAGCCGGCGCGCCTTCGGATCCGTTACGCCGTAACGATCCCGCGTGATCTCGTCCCAGAGCGCGGTGAACGCGCGCATCTTGGACATCTCCTCGACGAACCGGACGCCGGCGTTGACGAAGAACGAGATCCGCGCGACGACCTTGCCCATGTCGGCTTCGTCGACCTGGCCGGAGTCGCGGACGGCGTCGAGCACGGCGATCGCGGTGCACAGCGCGTACGCGACCTCCTGCGTCGGCGTCGCGCCGGCCTCCTGCAGGTGGTAGCTGCAGATGTTGATCGGGTTCCACTTCGGCACGTGGTGCACGGTCCACGCGATCATGTCGGTGATCAGCCGCAGGCTCGGGCCCGGCGGGAAGATGTAGGTCCCGCGGGACAGGTACTCCTTGATGATGTCGTTCTGCGTGGTGCCGGTGAGCTTCGCGAGGACCTCGTCGACGTCCCGGCCTTCGGTTTCGGCCTGCTCGCGCGCCACGGAGACGTACAGCGCGAGCAGCCACATGGCCGGCGCGTTGATCGTCATCGACGTGTTGGCCTCGGCGAGCGGGATGCCGTCGAAGAGCCGCCGCATGTCGCCGATGTGCGAGATCGGCACCCCGACCTTGCCGACCTCACCGCGGCTGAGCTGGTGGTCGGGGTCGTAGCCGGTCTGGGTCGGGAGGTCGAACGCCACCGAGAGGCCGGTCTGGCCCTTCGTCAGGTTGCGCCGGTACAGCTCGTTCGACGCGGCGGCGGAGGAGTGGCCCGCGTACGTGCGCATCACCCAGGGGCGATCCCGCTCGTGGTCGGATGGGTACGGCACTGTGCACCTCCGGCACTGGACGACCCATCGAGTGTACCGGCCGGTAACTTGGGTGGCGGAGTGGAATCGGACACGTCCGGGTGGTCAGTCCGCGATCAGCGCCCGCACGATCAGCCCGTAGACCCGCTTGACGTCCGGCACGGCGAACAGCGCGATCGGACGCGGTTGGTTCTTCTTCGGTAAGCCGAAGCCGAGAATGTCCACCGTCTCGAACAGCGGGTGGAAGGTGAGCGTGCCGACGCCGTCGCCGCGGAGCGAGGTGACCACCGGGGTGGTCACCTCCATCCACCTGCGGGTGTGACCCGAGATGCGGTCGGCCACGACGACCCGCTGATCGGTCACCGCGTACACCGCGCGATACGTCGTCCGCAGCCGGAAGGCCACCGGCCCGCAGACGATCGCGAGCCACACGAGCACGGGAAGCACGTACAGTCCGGTGAAGGAGATGATCACCGCCACCAGGAACGAGCCGGCACCGAGGCGGCACCACTCCCAGCCGACCGGGACGACCCGTCGCGGCCGCCCCGACCACAGCAGCCGCTCACCCGGCTGCACCACGATGATCGGCTCTTCCACGGCGGCCTCCCCGGCGCTCTTTGCCGGGCTGACGCTCGAGAAGGCCGTACCGGTTGCCCTCAGGCGGCCGAAGTGCCGGAAGTGTCCGCCTCCGGCGGGGCCTGGCGCGCCTTGGCCTCGTCGATGGCCTTGGTGAGCAGGTCGCGAACCCGCTTGGGCTCGCCGACGCCGATCAGCGTCACCGATCCGGTGTCGCCGAAGCTGATCGTGCCGGTGCCCGTGCCGCCGCGCTTGAGGACCGGCGGCGACAGGGTGGCCAGCTCACTGGCGAGTTCCTTCTGCCGGAACAGGCCCGACCGCGCGATGATCCGGCTGTCCGTCACGGCGTAGGTCGTCCGGCCGAGCGCGAGGTAGCGGACGGCGGAACGGCCGATCGCGCCGTACAGGCCGACCACGAGCAGCACCACTCCGGCGAGCATGCCCGCGCCCGCGGGTTCCTGCGTGAGGAGGAACCACAGCGCGGCCGCGGCGACGACGAGTCCGGCGGGGGCGATCACCCCGTCGGCGGCGACGTACAACGGGCGCTGGACCGGCTCTCCCGCCCAGAGCACGCGCTCACCGGGTAGAAGATCGATTTCCCCTGCTGACATGGCCGAACACTACTCTGCCGAGGTGTCCGGTGCCGAATGCCGAGCACGCTGTACGTGCGCGTACACCCTCTGTGCGTGGACGATCATGGCGGGCGCTGTGACGGAAATCCGCGAGACCGGGCCGATGGCCGTCGGTTAGCGTGGGCAGCCGTGACGTGGAGTTCGTACGGGAGTTACCTGGTCATCGTGGTCCTGATCGTGCTGGCGCCGGGACCGGACACGATGGTGATGCTGAAGAACGCGCTTTCCGGGGGATTCCGCGGCGGGCTGCTCGCGTCGCTCGGCATCGTCAGCGGGAACGTCGTGCAGGGCAGCGCCGCCGCGCTCGGGCTCGGCGTGCTCATCGCGAAGTCGCAGCCGGTGTTCCTCGCCCTCAAGTGGGTCGGCGCGGCCTACCTCGTCTTCCTCGGCTTCCAGGCGCTGCGCGGCGCGTTCCGCGGGAACTACGACGTCGTCGAGCAGACGCAGCAACGACGTCGCGGCGGAGGCTTCCGCAGGTTCCGCGAAGGGTTCCTTTCCAACATCACCAACCCGAAGGTGCTCGTGCTGTACCTGTCGGTGCTACCGCAGTTCCTCGACCCGGTGCGCACGACGACCTGGGACGCGCTCGCGCTGGCCTACACCGTCGCGGTGATCGGCGGGCTGTGGCTGCTGGTGCTGCTGGTGTTCGTGCACCGCGTGCGCGCGTGGCTCGGGCGGCGGCGGGTCCGCCGCACGCTCGACGGTGTCACCGGCACCGCACTGGTCGGCTTCGGCGCCGCCCTCGCCCTGGAGTCCTGATGACGTGGAGCACCTACGCCGGGTTCGCGGCGATGATGGCGTTGCTGGCGATGATGCCGGGCCCGGACACGATGGTGGTGCTGAAGAACGCCCTCACCGGCGGCGCGCGCGGCGGCGGCTGGGCGTGCGCCGGGATCAGCGTCGCGAACTTCCTGCAGGGCACGGCGGCCGCGCTCGGCCTGGGCGCGGTGATCACCCGCTACCAGCCGGTGTTCGAGACGGTGAAGTGGCTCGGCGCGGCCTACCTGGTGTACCTGGGCATCCAGGCCCTGCGCGGCGCTTGGCGCGGCGACTACGAGTCGCTGGACGACGTCCGCCGCGCCCGTGCCTCCCGGAGCCGGCGCTTCCGGGAGGGGTTCCTGTCCAACATCACCAACCCGAAGGTGATCGTGCTGTACCTGTCGGTGCTGCCGCAGTTCCTGACCCCCGAGTCGGGTTTCGGGGACTCGCTGCTGCTGGCGTACACGGTCGCGGCGCTGGGTGTGGTGTGGCAGGTGCTGCTGCTGTTGTTCGTGCACCGGGTGCGGGGCTGGCTGCAGCGACGCAAGGTGCGCCGCGCGATGGACGGCGTGACGGGCACGGCCCTGCTCGGCTTCGGCGCGGCCCTGGCCCTCGAAGGCTGACGCGGCACGAGAGCCGCGTCAGCCCCGCGGCGGACTCAGCGAAGCTGCTGCTCGACCAGTTTCAGCAGCAGCGGGACGACGACGTGGTTCACCGCCTTGGCCAACGCCTCCTTCGCGCCCCGGCCGATCACGTTCACCACCTTCCGCAGCGTGGACTCCTTCTTCACGATCTCCGCCTCGATGGCCGAAGTGTCCACCGGATCACCGTCGGGCGAAAGCAGCCCCACCTCGTGCAGGTGGGCGATGAAGGCGGTCAGCTCGGCGGAGGCGGCAGCCCGTTCGGCGACGCTGACCTGGTTGCGCACGTCGCCCGAACGCTGGTCGATCTTGCCGATGTTGCCGTTGCCGTACTGGTTGATCTGGTCGCCGCCCCACGCCGTCACGGGTTCACCATCCGGCCGATGTTGCCGTCGCCGTACTGGTTGAACTGATCACCCAGGAACACATTGCTCACCGTGTAGGACTGCTCCGTCTCCGGCGGGTTCTCGATGGCGTCGACAATCCGCTCGGAAACCCACTCCAGGCTCTCCCGATCCGGGGAAATGAGGCCGGCTTTCGGGTTTCCCGTGCTTTCCAGCATGAGCGCGTAGCGCGGCGTGTACGCCTTCTTCGACTTGATGAAAACCAGAATTCCCACGGCGATCGCCGCCACGAACCCGATCGTTGCCAGGGCGCCGCTCTGCGTGCTCGCGGTCAGGATCGAGAACAGGACGAAGACCCCGAACGCCGACATGCAGCCGAGCTTCGCGTTTCCTTGGCCGGCGTCCGGAGGCGGCTTGACGCCGATCACCTGCACGCGCGCGATGTTGTTCAGCGCATAGTTCTCCCGCCCGATCCGGAGGGTTCGGTGATTGATCACGACACGGGTGTCGCCAGTTTCCTCTGCCATTTCGGTGCTTTCCGATCACGTGGATCGCCTGGTGCGACCGCCTCGATACCCGCTCATAGTCGGCACCCCTGATTCTTTGTTACTACGACATTCGGCCGTCACCCGTTCGGCGGCCGCGGGTCAGAGCGTGCGGTCCAGCCAGTCGAAGATGCGGCCGACCGCGAGCCGCTGGGCGCCGACGTGGCAGTGGGCGTCCGCGCCTTCCTCCGCCGTGAACGTCAGCAGCGTCTTCGGTGCGTTCACGTGCGCGTACAGCCGGCGTGGCTCGGTTTCCGTTTCGCCGCCGAAGAACAGATCGTCCGCCGCTTCGCAGATCAGGGTCGGGCACGTGATCTTCTCCGCTATGCCGCCCTCGAGGGTGTACTCGAGGTACTTCGCGACGAACTCGCGGTCGGTCGCCGCGCCCAGGACGTAGCGGCCGTGGTCGCACGCCCAGCGCAGGGTCGAGTTCGCCTGCCGGCCGGCGGCGAGCAGCGCGTCGAACTCCTCGTCCTGCTCCGCCCGGGCGCGGCGGACGATCTCGTCGCGGTCCCAGGGCAGCGTCGACGTCACCGCGGAGCCCGCGTCGTAGACGCCGTCGACCGCGATCACCGCCGCCAGCCGCGGCTCGAACGCCGCCGCGCGCGGGGCGAGCACGCCGCCCAGGCTCACGCCCAGCAGGGCGATCCGCCCCGGGTCGACACCGTCGAGCCCGAGCACGAAGTCCACCACCGGCGTGACGACGTGCTCCCAGTCCGGCCGGAACACGAGCTTCTCGCGGTGCATCGCGGCGGGCTGACCGGGGCCGTCGAAGGTCAGCACGTGGTAGCCGCGCTCGGCGCCGGACGCCGCGCCGAAGAAGTGGAGTTCCTCGGCGCTGCCGTCGAAACCGCTGTGCATCACCACGACCGGCTTCGGCCCGGCGCCGGGCGCGCGGTAGAAGTAGCCCTGCAACACCGTTCCCTCGTACGGGATTTCGACCGGCTCGGCGACACCGGCGCGCCGGAAGCATTCGACGCTGCGGTCGTACGCCGCCGCGATCCGCGGGTCCGCCGGGTCGCCGTGCAGGAAGAAGTCCGCCGAGAAGTAGTACGTCGACGCGCGCAGCAGCAGGTCCCGCGCGGTGACCGGGCTCGCGTCGGCCGCTTCGGCGTACAGCCGGTCGGCCAGGCGGCGGTAGGCGTCGTGCCAGCTGTCGTAGTCCCCCGGCGTCACGGTCGACGCCGCCGCCAGCACCTCGCCGAAGTCCGAGCCGCCGTAGGCCGCGTGGCCGAACAGGCGCAGGGTTTCGAACCAGAACTGCGGGTCCTCGGTGAACATGAGCTGCTTCATCGGATTTCCTCCTCCACGAAGGTGCGGAACGAGCGGGCGGGCCGGCCGGTGACCTCTTCGACGGCCGGGGTGACGCGGTCTTCGGTGCCGCGCCGGACGTCCTCGTCGAGCGCGGCGAGGACGGCGGCGAACTCCGCGGGAATCCCCGACGCCGCAACCAAAGCGGCGAATTCGGCGGTGCTCACCGCGCGGTGGCGCACCGGACGTCCGGTGTGCGCGGCGACGATCTCGGCCGCCTCGGCGTAGCTCAAGGCCGAAGGGCCGGTGAGCACGTGTTCGGTGTTGTGCGGTTCGGCGTCGGTCAGCGCGCGGACGGCGACCGCCGCGATGTCACCGGCGTCGACGAACGCCACCCGGGCATCGCCGGTGGCGGTGACGATTTCGCCGTCCCGCACGCCCTGGGCGACCAGGTGCTCGCCGGTGAAGTTCTGCATGAACCACGACGGCTTCAGCACGGCCCACTCCGGCGCCGCGCGCGCCAGGCGCTGCAGCTCGCCGAGCCCGGGTGAGTCTTCGGTGACGGCCGACGAGCTGAGCAGCACCACCCGGCGCACGCCGGCGTCGAGCGCGTCGGCCAGGAAGGGTTCGACCAGGCGCGCGGGCTCGGCCTCGCCGATCGGGGCGAGCAGGTACACCGCGGAGACGTCCCGCAGCGCGGCCACCTGCGAGCCGCGGTCGGTCCAGTCGAAGCGCACCTGGCCGGGCTCGTGCACCTTGCGGGTGGCGGCCCGTGCCGTGACATCGCGTTCGCGCAGGCCCGCGACCACCCGGCTCCCCGTGGTGCCGGTGCCGCCGAGGACCAGGACGTCAGCCACGATCGCTCCCGGCGAACGCCGACGTCAGCTCGTCGACGCCGCCCATCAGCTCGGCCGCGGCGAGCGGGCTCCAGTAGTCGCGGTAGTGCCGGATCTCGCCGTCGTCGATGGTGAGCACGGCGATGTAGGACAGCTCGTACGGCTTCCGCGTCGCGACGACAACACCGGCCGCGGTCATCTCCACGACCACCACGGCCGGGTCGGCGGTCTCGTGCACGGTCTTCGCCGTGATCGCCCGGATGTCGAGCAGGTCCGGGTAGCCCCGCAGGTAGTCGGCGATGGCATTCCGGCCCTCGACGCGCGGCGGGTAGCCCGCCGCGGCGAACGGGAACTCGAGGACGCCGTCCTCGGCCCACAGCCCGGCGAACCCGGCCATGTCGTGCTTCACCAGCAGGTCGAGCGCGTGCTCGACGAGTTCGCTCGGTCGCACGGATGCCTCCTTGAACGTTTGGACGAGACGGTACCGTCCCGACGTCAATATAGACGGGACGGTACCGTTTCGTCCACCCGCTAGACTGCGCGTCATGGCACGCACCCCGACCGGCGCCGCGGTCCTCCAGCCCGAAGTCACCCAGGCCATCACGGACGCGGTGCTGCACGAGCTCGCCGAACAGGGTTACGGGCGGCTGTCGATGGAAGCGGTGGCGAAACGAGCCGGCGTCGGCAAGAGCGCGCTGTACCGGCGGTGGGCGTCGAAGCACGAGATGATCACCGCGGTGGTCGCGGAGTTCAGCGTGTCACGCGCGGTGCTCGAGGACACCGGTTCGCTGCGCGGCGACCTGCGGGTGACGCTGCAGGCGATGATCGACTGGCTCACGCACCCGCTGTTCTCGCGGATCCTGCCGGACCTCGTCGCCGAGGGCGCGCGCAACCCGGAGATGGCCGAAAGCGCGCGCACGAGCATCGGCGGCCCCCGGCGCGACCGCGCGGAGGTGATGCTGCGGCGCGCGATGGACCGGGGCGAGCTCCCGGCGGACCTGGACGTCGAGATGGCGATGGACGTCCTGGGCGCGCCGATCTACTGGCGCATGGTGGTCCGCCGGGCCCCGGTGGAGCCGGACTACCTGGACCGGCTGGTGGAGTACGTCCTGCGCGCACTGGGCGCCCGCGAGGTCTGAAACGCCGTGAATGGCACATCGAGGGACTCTGAGTCCCTCGATGTGCCATTCACGGACTACGTGCGGGCCGGCTCGCCGCTGACGCGCTTGATGTTCGCACCCAGGCGGTTCAGGTTTTCGACGAAGTGCGGGTAGCCGCGGTCGATGTGGAAGACGTCCCAGACCTCGGTGACGCCGTCCGCGCACAGGCCGGCCAGCACCAGCCCGGCGCCCGCCCGGATGTCCGACGCCCAGACCGGTGCGCTCGACAGCCGCTCGACGCCGCGGACCACCGCGTGGTGACCGTCCGTGCGGGCGTCGCCGGAGAGGCGGATCATCTCCTCGATGAAGCGGAACCGCGCCTCGTAGACGTTCTCCGTGATCATCGACGTGCCCTCGGAGACCGCCGACAGCGCCACCGCGAACGGCTGCAGGTCGGTCGCGAAACCCGGGTACGGCAGGGTGACCCAGTCGACCGCCTGCGGCCGCTCGGGCTGCACGATGCGGAAACCCTTGTCGCCGAACGTGGTGACGTCGGCGCCGGCCAGCTGGAGCTTGTTCAGCACCAGGTCGAGGTGGTGCGGGTTGACCCCGCGCACGGTCAGGTCGCCGCGGGTCATCGACGCCGCGAAGGCCCACGTCGCGCCCACGATCCGGTCGCCGATCACGCTGTGCTGGGTCGGGTGCAGCTGCTCCACGCCGTGCACGGTCAGCGTCGACGTGCCGGCGCCTTCGATCTTGGCGCCCATCTCCACGAGCATCGTGCAGATGTCGACGATCTCGGGCTCGCGCGCGCAGTTGTCGATCACCGTGGTGCCCTCGGCGAGGACGGCGGCCATCAGGATGTTCTCGGTCGCGCCGACGCTCGGGAAGTCCAGCCAGATCTGCGCGCCGACCAGCGTGTCGGCCTTCGCGACGACGCAGCCGTGCTCGATGGTGCTCGTCGCGCCCAGCTTGCGGAGGCCGTTCTGGTGCATGTCCAGCGGCCGCGAGCCGATCGCGTCACCGCCCGGCAGCGCCACCACGGCCTGCTTCAGCCGGCCGACCAGCGGCCCCAGCACGCAGACGGACGCGCGCAGCTTGCCCATCGCCGCCGAGTCCGCGCGGTGCGAAAGCTCGGCGGGCGTCGTGATGGTGGCGGTGTCGCCCTCGATGACGACCTCGCAGCCGACGCTCCGCAGCACGTCGCCCATCAGCGGGACGTCGAGGATCTGCGGGCAGTTCGTGATGGTCGTGGTGCCCTCCGCGAGAAGGGCGGCGGCCATCAGTTTCAGCACGCTGTTCTTCGCGCCGACCACGTCGACCTCGCCGACCAGCCGGGCTCCGCCATGCACGTCGAAGTGCTCGCTCATGGCCGCCAATCATGCCCTCTCGCCCGGATTCGGCCCGGGCGGGGGCCGCTATGGTGAGTTCATGGTCGTTCGCATCAACCGCGTGTACACCAAGGTCGGCGACAACGGCACGACCGCGCTCGGCGACGGGTCGCGCGTGTCCAAGACGTCCCCCCGCCTGGGGGCCTACGCCGACACCGACGAGGCGAACTCGGTCATCGGGCTGGCCGTCGCGCTGGGCGCGCTGCCGGACGAGATCACCGGCGTGCTGCGCGCGCTGCAGAACGATCTCTTCGACGTCGGCGCCGACCTCTGCCTGCCGATCCAGGACGACCCGCCGTACCCGCCGCTGCGCATCACGGAGAAGTACGTGGAGCGGCTCGAAGGCTGGTGCGACGACTTCAACGACCGCCTGCCCAAGCTGACGTCGTTCATCCTGCCGGGCGGCACGCCGGGCGCGGCGTTCCTGCACCAGGCGCGCACGGTGGCACGCCGCGCGGAGCGTTCGGCGTGGGAGCTGTACGAGGCCGAGCCGGAGACGACGAACCCGATCGCGGTGAAGTACCTGAACCGGCTCTCGGACCTGCTGTTCATCCTGGCCCGGCTGGCCAACCCCGAGGGTGACGTGCTGTGGCAGCCGGGCGGGCAGCCGTCCTAGATCCCCCAGCGGTCCCGCAGGGACCGCAGGGCCTGGTGGAAGCTGGGGAACGTCTTCTTCACGCACTCCGGGTCGTCCAGCGTGATGCCGTCGGTCAGCAGGCCCGTGATGCTGAACGCCATCGCGATCCGGTGGTCGCGGCGGCACTTGATCAGCGCGCCGGACGGATCACCCGGCTGGATCTCGATCCAGTCGCGGCCGGTCTCGACGCCCACCCCGAGAGCGCGCAGGTTCTCCTCGCACGCGTCGAGGCGGTCGCACTCCTTGATGCGGGTGTTGTAGACGTCCTCGATCCGCACCGGCCCGGACGCGAACGGCGCGATCGCCGCCAGCGTCGGGACCGTGTCGGAGATGTCGCGCATGTTCACCGTGACGCCGCGCAGGCCTTCCGACGGGCCCGCGACGGTCACCGAGTCCTCTTCGAGCTGCACGTGGGCGCCCATCTGCTCGAGGACGTCGACGAACCGCACGTCCCCCTGCAGCGCCGACGAACCCAGGCCGGGGATGGTCACCGTGCGGCCGGTGACGGCCGCCGCGGCCAGGAAGTAGCTGGCCGTCGACGCGTCGGGCTCCACCGGGTAGTCGCAGGCCTGGTACGGCCGCGGCGGGACGACGAACGTCTTGCCCTCACGGCGGACGTCCACGCCGAAGCGCCGCATCATCTCCAGCGTGATCTCGACGTAGGGCACCGACACGAGGTCGGTCACCGTGATCCGCAGCCCCTCCGAGGTCAGCGGCCCGAGCAGCAGCAACGCCGTCAGGAACTGCGACGACAGGCCGGCGTCCAGGGTCAGGTCGCCGCCCTTGACGCCGTTCGCGCGGACGGTCAGCGGGTGGTGCCCCGGCTCGCCCTCGAAGGTCAGGTCGACGCCCAGTTCCTGCAGCGCGTCGGTCAGCGGCCCCAGCGGGCGGCGGCGCATCTGGTCGGAAGCGTCGAAGTGGAACGTGCCGGTGCCGGCCGCGGCGAGCGCGGGCAGGAAGCGGGCCGTGGTGGCGCCGTCGCGGCAGAAGACGTCGGCGGACGCCACACCCGGCCCGGAAGGACGGCCCTCGATCGTCCAGGCGCCCGGCTGCCGGTCCACCTGGTAGCCGAGCTTCACGAGCCCCTCGGCGAAGCCCTCCGTGTCGTCCGAATGCAGCGGCCGGCCGAGCACGGTGGTGCCGTGCGCGGCCGCCGCGAGGAACAGGCCGCGAGCGGTGACGGACTTGGAGCCGGGGATCTCGACGAGAGTCACGGCCCCCAGTTTAGTGGGGCTCGATCTCGGCCATCGGACCCCAGTCGGAGGCGTCCTGGACGTTGATGATCTGCGGGTTGTCCGAGATGTAGGCGCCCAGGTTTTCGGTGGCCCACTTGAAGTGGTCGGAGCCGACGTGCGCGACGGCGGCGTCCTGGCCTTCGAAGCCCTCGACCAGCACGTAGGTGTTCTTGTCCTCGAGACTGCGGGACCACTCGAAGAACCGGTTGCCCGCTTCGGCCCGGGTGTTCTTGGTGTAGTCCGCCACGATGTCCGGCCAGGCTTCCGCGTGCTCCGGCTTGACCGGGAACTTGACCACGATGAAGATCATGCGTTCAACCGTAGGCCAAAACGGCCGGGCCGGCTGTCTCGGTTTGAGACAGCTCAGGAGGCGCGTGGCAGGCGTCGCCCGGGCGGGGCCGACTCCAGCCAGGAGAGGAACCCGGTGAGCGCGCCCGGGCCCATGGCGATCTCGATCGCTTCCTGGGTCTCGGACTCGCAGCGCAGCACGATGGCGCCTTCGGGAACGGCGTAGGCCTCGCTGCCGGAGGGGTCACGGCGGTCGGCGATCTGCATGCTCGCGCGCTGGAAGACGCGGTCCGGGCCGCTGCGCAGGCTCCACACGCGGTACCAGACGAACTCGTCACCCTCGTAGCGGCCGAGCCCCAGGTGCCAGCTGGCCCGCGCGTTGTCCGGACGCCACCGCAGCGCGACGCTCACGCCACCGCCGCGGCGCATCCGGATCCACCGCTGGCCGTACCAGCCGACCAGCACCACGAGCACGATCAGGAGCCCGACTACCACCACGGTGATCTGCACGGCCCGGCTCCTGCCCGTCGCTCGCTCAGGCCGACTGACCTGCTGCGCGGAGCTGGGCCGAGGCCCTCGCCCGCTCGGTCTCGTCGTCCCCGGTCAGGGCCGCCTTCGCCGCTTCTACGTCGATCTCGTCGGAGAGCTCGGCGCTCTCCGCGAGGATGCTCACCCCGGTGCCGGTGACCGAAAGGAAACCACCGTGCACGGCCGCGCACACCGTCTCGCCGTCGGTGGTCGTCACCTTGACCACGCCACCCTCGACGAGCTGCCCGAGCACGGGCTCGTGACCGGCCATGATGCCGATTTCGCCTTCGGTGGTCTGGGCCACCACGAAAGTGGCGGTACCCGACCAGAGACGGCGCTCGACAGCCACCAGCTCCACGGACATCTCAGCCACGTAGCACTCCTTCGCTCGGGGTGTTACCACCGAGTGTAATAGGTCCGTATCCCGGTATGAGAACGGCGGGGGCTCGAGTCCACAGTGGACACCGCCCCCGCCGCCTCAGGGAAGTCACTTCTTGGTGATTTCCTTGTACTTCTTCTCGAGGTCCTCGAGGCCACCGATACCCAGGAACGCCTGCTCCGGGTAGTGGTCGAAGTCACCCTTGGCGATGCGGTCGAACGACTCGATGGTCTCCGACAGCGGCACCGTCGAGCCCGGGATCTGCGTGAACGCCTCCGCGACCAGCATGTTCTGCGAGAGGAAGCGCTCGATCCGGCGGGCGCGCTGGACGGTGAGCTTGTCCTCTTCCGAGAGCTCGTCCATCCCGAGGATCGCGATGATGTCCTGCAGTTCCTTGTACTTCTGCAGGATCCGGATGACCTCGGAGGCCACGCGGTAGTGGTCCTCACCGACGATGGCCGGGTCGAGGATCGTCGACGTCGACGCCAGCGGGTCCACCGCCGGGAAGATGCCCTTCTGGAAGACACCACGCGAAAGCTCGGTGGTGGCGTCCAGGTGGGCGAACGTCGCGGCCGGGGCCGGGTCGGTGTAGTCGTCCGCGGGGACGTAGATCGCCTGCATCGAGGTGATCGACCGGCCTCGGGTCGAGGTGATCCGCTCCTGCAGCTGGCCCATCTCGTCGGCCAGCGTCGGCTGGTAACCCACGGCCGAAGGCATGCGGCCCAGCAGGGTCGACACCTCGGAACCGGCCTGGGTGAACCGGAAGATGTTGTCGATGAACAGCAGCACGTCCTGGTTCTGCACATCGCGGAAGTACTCCGCCATGGTCAGCGCGGACAGGGCGACGCGCATACGCGTGCCCGGCGGCTCGTCCATCTGGCCGAACACGAGGGCGGTGTCGTTGATGACGCCGTCTTCGCTCATCTCCAGGAAGAGGTCGTTGCCCTCACGGGTGCGCTCGCCGACCCCGGCGAACACCGACGTACCACCGAAGTTCCGGGCGACACGGGTGATCATCTCCTTGATGAGCACCGTCTTGCCGACGCCGGCACCGCCGAACAGGCCGATCTTGCCACCCTGGACGTACGGGGTGAGCAGGTCGACGACCTTGAGGCCGGTCTCCAGCATCTCCGTCTTGCCTTCGAGCTGGTCGAAGGACGGCGGGTTGCGGTGGATGCCCCAGCGCTCGAGGTCGTCGCCGTAGCCGGGCTCGTCGAGGCACTCGCCGAGGGCGTTGTAGACGTGGCCCTTGACCTTGTCGCCCACCGGAACGGTGATCGGGCCGCCGGTGTCGGTGACCTCGGCCCCGCGCACGAGACCGTCCTGCGGCTGCAGCGAAATGGTGCGGACGAGGTTGTCACCCAGGTGGGAGGCGACCTCGAGCGTCACGGTCTTGCGGAGCTGCTCGAACTCGATCTCGACCTTGAGCGCGTTGAACTGGTCGGGCACGGAACCGCGCGGGAACTCGACGTCGACGACCGGACCGGTCACCGACACGATGCGCCCCTTGGCGCGCGGGGCTTCAGTACTGGTCATCAATCATCACTTCCTGCTGCGGTGAGCGCGTTCGCGCCACCGACGATTTCGGAGATCTCCTGGGTGATCTGCGCCTGGCGGGCCTGGTTCATCTCCCGCGTCAGGTTCCCCACCAGTTCGTTCGCGTTGTCCGACGCGGCCTTCATGGCCGTCCGGCGGGCGGCCAGTTCGGACGCCGCCGACTCGAGCAACGCCGCGTAGAGCCGCGTGTTGATGTACTTCGGCAGGAGCGCGTCCAGCAGCTTGTCGGCACTCGGCTCGAACTCGTAGCTGGGGAGCAGCCCGGCGGGCTTCTCCTCTTCGCCCTCGGAGTACTCGACCTCGAGCGGCGCGACGCGCTTGGCGGTCGGCCGCTGGGTCAGCATCGACACGAACTCGGTGTAGACGATGTGGATCTCGTCGACACCCTCGACACCGTCGGTGTTGCCGTGCTCGTCGTCGACGCCGGCCATGAACGACGCCACCAGGGCCTCGCCGGCCGCGACCGCGTCGGTGTAGCCCGGCTGGTCGGAGAAGCCCGTCCAGCCGTCCACGACCTCGCGGTTGCGGAACCGGTAGTAGTTCAGGCCCTTGTTGCCGGTCACGTAGACCTGGGCTTCCTTGCCCTCCTTGCGGAGCAGGGCGAGGAGCTCCTCGGTCGCGCGCAGCACGTTGGAGTTGTAACCACCGCACTGGCCCTTGTCACTGGTCACGACCAGGACAGCGGCCCGCTTCGGGTTCGGGCGCTCGACCAGCATGGGGTGGTCGAGGTTGGCCGCCGCACCGGCCAGCGCCGAGAGCACCTTGGTGATCTCGTCCGCGTACGGCCGGGAAGCGGCGACCTTCGCCCGCGCCTTGGTGATGCGCGCGGTGGCGATGAGCTCCATCGCCTTGGTGATCTTGCCGATCGACTTGGTCGCCTTGATGCGCGACCGAAGTTCCCGGAGTTGTGCGGCCATGAGCTATCAGCTCACTTCTTCGGGGCGGGCTTGTTGACCTTGACGGTCTCCTGCCCGACCTTGTCGGAGTCCATCGCGTCGGCGTCCGCCTCGACCAGGGACTTGCCCTCAGAGGTGGTGAACTCCTTCTTGAACTCGTTCACCGCGGCGACCAGCTTGTCGGCGGTCGCGTCCTCGAACTTGCCCGAGTCGCGGATCGCGCCGAGGACGTCGTCGTGCTTGCGGCGGGCCGAGTCGAGGAACTCGTGGTTGAAGCGGCGCACGTCCTCGGTCGGGACCGAGTCGTAGTGACCGTTCGTGCCCAGCCACACCGTGCAGACCTGCTCCTCGACCGGGATCGGCGAGTACTGCGGCTGCTTGAGCACCTCGTACAGCCGGGCACCGCGCTCGAGCTGCGCCTTGGAGGCGTCGTCGAGGTCCGAGGCGAAGGCGGCGAACGCCTCCAGCTCGCGGTACTGGGACAGGTCGATGCGCAGCGAGCCGGAAACCGACTTCATCGCCTTGACCTGCGCGGCACCACCCACGCGGGAAACCGAGATACCCACGTCGATGGCCGGGCGCTGACCGGCGTTGAACAGGTCCGACTGGAAGAAGCACTGGCCGTCGGTGATCGAGATGACGTTCGTCGGGATGTAGGCCGACACGTCGTTGGCCTTCGTCTCGATGATCGGCAGCCCGGTCAGCGAGCCGGCGCCCAGCTCGTCCGAGAGCTTCGCGCACCGCTCGAGGAGACGGGAGTGCAAGTAGAAGACGTCGCCGGGGAAGGCCTCGCGGCCCGGCGGGCGGCGCAGCAGCAGCGAGATCGCGCGGTAGGCGTCGGCCTGCTTGGTCAGGTCGTCGAAGACGATGAGGACGTGCTTGCCCTCGAACATCCAGTGCTGGCCGATGGCCGAGCCGGTGTACGGCGCGATCCACTTGAAGCCGGCCGAGTCCGAAGCCGGGGCGGCGACGATGGTGGTGTACTCCATCGCGCCCGCGTCCTCGAGGGACTTCTTGACCGCGGCGATCGTGGAGCCCTTCTGGCCGATCGCGACGTAGATGCAGCGGACCTGCTTCTTCTCGTCGCCGGTGTCCCAGTTGGACTTCTGGTTGATGATCGTGTCCACGGCGACGGCGGTCTTGCCCGTCTTGCGGTCACCGATGATCAGCTGGCGCTGGCCGCGCCCGATCGGGGTCATCGCGTCGATGGCGGTGATGCCGGTCTGCAGCGGCTCCGACACCGGCTGGCGCTCGACCACCGAAGCGGCCTTGACCTCCAGCGGGCGGCGGTCGGTGGTCTCGATGTCGCCGAGACCGTCGATCGGGGCGCCCAGCGGGTTGACGACCCGGCCGAGGTAGCCGTCGCCGACCGGCACGGACAGGACCTGGCCGGTGCGCTTGACCTGCTGGCCCTCTTCGATGCTTTCGAAGTCACCGAGGATCGCGGCACCGATGGAGCGCGCGTCCAGGTTCAGTGCGACGCCCAGGACGCCGCCGGGGAACTCGAGCAGCTCGTTGGCCATGGCCGAGGGGAGGCCCTCGACGTGGGCGATACCGTCACCCGCGTCGATCACGACGCCAACTTCTTCCCGGCTCACGTCCGGGGCGTAACTCGAGACGTAGTTCTCGATCGCGCTACGGATCTCATCCGAGGAGATCGTCAGCTCGGCCATGTCTTTCCCGCTCTCGCTTCGTTCTTGCCAGTATGCAAAGTCTTGTGTGACCTGGGCTAGGCCCGGGCCAGCCGCCTGCGCAGGGCAGCGAGCTGACCCGCCGCGCTCCCGTCGATGATCTCGTCGCCGACGCGGACGACGAGTCCGCCGCCGAGACTGGGATCGACCTCGATGTGCAGCGCGATCGACCGCCCGTAGATGGTGTCGAGCTTCGCGCCCAGCTGGGCGGTCTGCTCGTCGGTCAGGGGGCTCGCGCTGGTCACGTAGGCGACCGAGCGCTGACGGCGTTCCGCGGCCAGCTTGACCAGCGCGTCGAGCCCGGCGCCGACACCGCGGCCCTTGGCCCGGCGGACGACCTGCTCGACGAGGGTCTCGGTGACCACGTCCACCTTGTCCGCGAACAGCCCGCGCACCAGCGAACGCTTCGCGTCGGCGGGACCGGCGAGGTCCGACAGCGCGGTCTCGAGCTCCGGGTGGTTGGCCACGACGCGCGAGACCTGGAACAGCTGGGTCTCGACGGCGTCGATGTTGCCGGTCTTCTCGGCGGCGGTGAGCAGCGCGGAGTGCCCGAGCGACTCGAGCCCGTCGACCAGCTGACGAGGGCTGGACCAGCGGCTGCCCGCCACGGCGTCGAGCACCTTCAGGGCCGGTTCGGACAGCTTGCCGTCGAACAGCCGGCGCACCAGCGTGGTGCGCGACTCCGGCGTCGCCGAGGCGTCACTCACCGCCCGGCGCAGACCGATCTCCCGGTCCAGCAGGTCGACGACCGAGAGCAGCTCGTCGCCGACCGTGGCCGCGTCGGCTCCCGCGTCGGCCAGAACCTCGCCGAGGCGTTCCTCGGCGAGGCCGAGCGCTTCACGGCTCGCAGCATGCAGCGTCATTCCGGTCTACTTCCCCGCTCCACCAGCGGCACCGGCGGTGTCCAGCTCCGCGAGGAACCGGTCGACGGTGCCACGACGGCGCGCCTCGTCTTCGAGCGACTCACCGACGATGCGGCTGGCCAGCTCCACGGCGTTGCGGCCCATGTCGGCCCGCAGCTCGGCGATGATCTGCGCCTTCTGGGCCTGCAGCTGGGCCTGCCCCTGGGCGACGATCCGCTGGGACTCGGCCTCGGCGTCGGCCCGCAGTTCCGCCTTGATCTGCTCGGCTTCGAGCCGGGCGTCGTCGCGGATCTTCGCGGCCTCGGACCGGGCTTCGGCCAGCTGCGCCTTGTACTGCGCCAGCGCGGCTTCGGCTTCGGCCTGGGCCTTCTCGGCCTTCTCGATGCCACCCTCGATCTTCTGCGCACGCTCTTCGTACGCGGCCTCGAAGCGAGGGACGACGTACTTCTTGAGGATGAACAGCAGGATCAGGAAGGCGACGATGCCGAGGATCAGCTCCGAGATGTCGGGGATGATCGGGTTGTGGGCCTTTTCCTCGGCGGCGAGGAGCAAAGCACTCTTCAGCACGGCGTCTCCTTAAGCGATGAGCTGCTGACTCAGGCGGCGGAGGCGATGAAGTAAATGACGATGCCGATCAGCGCCAGGACCTCGGTCAGCACGAAGGTCGAGAAGCCGATGCCCTGCAGCTTGCCCTGGGCCTCCGGCTGACGCGCCGTGCCGTTGATGACGGCGGCGAAGATCAGACCCACACCGATGCCCGGGCCGATCGCGCCGAGGCCGTAACCGATGGCGGCGAGGCCGGGGTTGATGTTGACGGCCTGCTCGGCGGCGGCCTGGGCCAGAACGATGTTGCTCACGTGCATTTCCCTTCACTTCGGTCCGCGCGCTCGCGCGAATCGGGGGCTTGTGTTCTCAGTGCTCCGACGCCAGCGCGGCGCCGATGTACCCCGCCGAAAGCAGGGCGAAGATGTAGGCCTGCAGCACCTGGATGAAGGCCTCGAGGAAGGTCATCCCGATGGCGAAGATCCAGGCCACGAGCGAAACCGGCTTGAGCGCCCAGCTCGACGTCTCGGTCAGCAGGAAGGTGCCGCCGAGGGTGAACACCGCCAGGATCAGGTGACCCGCGAACATGGCGGCGAAAACACGGATGGCGAGCGTGAGCGGGTTCAGGAAGAACTTCTCCGCGAACTCGATCAGCGAGAAGAGCGGCAGGACCGCCTTGGGGACACCCGGCGGCGCGAGTTCCTTCTTGAAGTAGCCGGCGAAGCCGTGCTTCTTGAAGCCCGCGTAGTGGTAAACCGGGTAGACCACGAGAACCGCCAGGGCGACCGGGAAACCGAACCGCGCCATGGTCGGGAACTGGAGGAACGGGATGATCCCGTAGAGGTTGTTCACCAGTACGAAGGTGAACAACGAGAAAACGAGCGGCACATACCGCTTGAAGTCCTTCGAGCCGATCTGCTCGCGCGCGATGTTGTTGCGGCTGAAGTCGTAGATGGACTCGGCGACGAACTGCCCCTTGCCCGGCACGACCTGCAGCTTGCGGGTCGCCAGCAGGAAGTACGTCGCGATGATGACCACCGAGAGCACGACGAGCACCATCGGCTTGGTGACTCCGCCGAACAACGCCGGCAACTCGAAGCTTTCGGCGCCGGGCGGTGCGAACACAGCACCCTCGGCCAATACCAGCGCGCCCACTGGGCTCCTTCCGGTTCTCCCGGCCGGCGTTCACTCCGCCGGGGGAATCGTCACGATCTGGACTTAACGTACCCGATACGCATCGGGACGCCGGAGGCGGCTGCCCCACTGTGCGATGAACACGGCTTCACGTTCTGCACACGGGGTTGTCTCGCGTGAACACTGCCCACGGTCTACTTCGGACCAGCGGCGGAGGAGGCGGAACTACACGGTCGCCACACTGCTGATCGCGGTTCGTCTTAGGGAGCGTGCGGCCGAGGCCGCCACCCTTGACGCGGACCATACCAGCAGGTCAATCAGTGCCGTACAGGCGTACTCCATACCAACCGATCAGCCCAGGACTTAGGTCCCGGGTCGACCCGGGACCCAGGTCCGGCACCGGCCGGGACCGCGTCCGGAACGTCGCAGGCGAGCCCTCCGGGACCGTTCCGGAGGCCGCGCGAAAGCGCACGACTGTGGTCCCGGTCACACTCGGGCGGCCGCACCCGGGCTCACCCTGAGTAACGGACCTGACCGGCAAATCGGACAGCCGTCAGGACGGGATGATCGTCGGGATCTTGGTCTTGCGGAAGGCGGCGAACTCGGCCGCGGCGGCCAGCAGGATGGCCACGATCATGGTGATGCCGAGCGACATCGGGTGCAGCGCCGTGACGCCCTTCAGCAGTGTCAGCGCGCCGAACAGCAGGACGACCTTCACGACGTACCCGCCGAGCGCGATCACCATGACGAACATCGGGTCCTGGCCGGCGCTGAAGCGCATCATGCCCAGGGTCGACAGCGAGGCCAGCATCGCCAGCGCTCCGCCGACGAGCGAGCCCCAGAAGCCGGGCATGCCGTTGAGGACGCTGAAGAGCACGATGCAGACCAGCACCGCCGGCGGGGTCACCAGCAGCGAAGCCTTCGTCATGGCGCGGGCCGCCTGCAGCACCACCTTGGCGTGCGGGTTCTCCTGCGCTTCGGTCGAGGTTTCGGTCTCGCTCACGGTCGGCTCCCTGCTCGGTTCGTCCCCGAGTGTAGAGACCCCGGCGACCTAGGCTCCCGGCTGGTTGCGCGAACGCAGCCGCGGGATGATCGAGACCGCCACCGCGAACACCAGGCCCACCCCGATGATCCAGAGCGCCGCCGCGTCGTCGAACAGGGTCACCGAGACCGCGCCGAACGCCAGGATGCCGGCCCACAAGTAGATCAGCAGCACGGCTCGGCGCTGGGAGTGGCCGATCTCCAGCAGCCGGTGGTGCAGGTGCATCTTGTCCGCCGCGAACGGGCTCTCGCCGCGGCGGGTGCGGCGCACGACCGCCATGATCAGGTCCAGCATCGGGACGAACAGCACCGCCGCCACGACCACCAGCGGCGAGAGCAGCGCGATCGCGTCCTTGCCGCTGAACTGGGGGTAGGGCACGCGCCCGGACGCCGACGTCGTCGCGCCCGCGAGCACCAGGCCGATCATCATCGACCCGGAGTCGCCCATGAAGATCTTGGCGGGCTGGAAGTTGTACGGGAGGAACCCCAGACAGGCCCCGGCGAGCGTGGCCGCGATCAGCGCGGGCGGGTACGTGCCGACGTCGCCGCCGGAGCTGTCGAGCAGGCCCAGGGAGAACGCGCACGTGGCCGCCGCCGCGATGAAGCCGAGGCCGCCGGCCAGCCCGTCGAGGCCGTCGACGAAGTTCATCGCGTTGACCATCACCACGACCATCACGACGGTGAGCAGCGCGCCCTGGTTCTTGTCGAGCACCAGCACCGAGCCGAACGAGGCGCCGGTGCCGCCCCACGGCACCCAGAACGACACCCACTGCACGCCGAAGATGACCAGGATCCCGGCGCACATGACCTGGCCGGCCAGCTTCGTCCAGGCGTCCAGCTCGAACCGGTCGTCGAGCGCGCCGATCAGCGAGATGACGGCGGCGGCGAGCAGCACGCCGACCGAGTCGAACGAGGCGTCGAACCCGTGCGAGAGCGCGGGCAGCTGGTGGGCCAGGCCCATCGCGCCGGCGACGCCGAGGAGGATGCCGATCCCGCCCATCCGCGGGATGGGCGCGACGTGCACGTCGCGCGCCCGGGGATTCGCGATCGCGCCGACGCGGATCGCGATCCGGCGCACGACGCCGGTCAGCAGGTAGGTCACGGCCGTCGCGGTCAGCGCGACGAGGATGTATTCCCGGATCGGGAGAAGACCGGATGTGGGCGGCACGGGTGCGTCACGCTCGCGGGGTCGGGGTCACCCGCGACACGCTATCGTGCCGCGCCCGGCGCCTGGATCCGGCTTCACGCCAACGTTTCCGCGGGGACACCGAGCACCTCCGCGATGGCGTCCTTGCTCACGGCGCCTTCCCGCAGCACCACCGGTTCGGTGCCGGTGAGGTCCACGATGCTCGACGCGACGGCCTCGCCGCTGGAGCCGCCGTCGAGGTACACCGCGACCGAGTCGCCGAGCTGCTCCTGCGCCTGCTGCGCGGTGCTCGCCGGCGGCCGGCCGGAGACGTTCGCGCTGGAGACGGCCATCGGGCCGACGTCGCGCAGGAGCTCCAGTGCCACCGGGTGCAGCGGCATCCGCAGCATCACGGTGCCGCGCGCGTCGCCGAGGTTCCACTGCAGGCTCGGCGCGTGCGGGAGCACAATGGACAGATCGCCGGGCCAGAACGCCTCGATGAGCGCGCGCGCCTGCGGCGGCACGCCGAGCACCAGACCGTCCACAGTGGACCACGAGCCGACGAGCACGCCGACCGGCATGTCCGGGCCGCGGTTCTTGGCGCGCAGCAGCGCCTGGACGGCGCCCGCGTCGAACGCGTCGGCGCCGATGCCGTAGACCGTGTCGGTCGGCAGCACGACCAGCCTGCTCGACCGGACCGCGCCGGCCGCCGCGGACAGTCCGTCGGCCCGGGAATCGCGCTTGCTGCAGTCGTAGACCACGCTCATGGCGGCAAGCCTAGCCTCGTGAGTGGTGAGGAGGGCCGCAACCCTCCTCACCACTCACGAG